>DATKKM010000126.1:0-35452 GCA_035542855.1 Dehalococcoidia bacterium | reverse complement strand
GCCACCGGGCAGCGGCGCCCGTCCCGACGCCAGGTCACAGGCCAGGCAGCCCTGTTCGTCCGTCACGCGGCGGCCGTCTCACGCGCGGCGACGCGGCCGGTCTCGCAGAGCTCCTTGAGGCCGGCCATGTCCTTAGCGATGTCGCTCTTCATCAAGCGGATGAACAACGGCCGGGCCAGGGTGGAGAGCACCGGCACGGCGGGCTTGAATATCGCCCGCAGTTCGCAGCGGGAGCGGTCCTCCCCCAGGGGGATCGCCTGCATCGTGACGTAGACGTCTTTCATGATCGCCGGCGTGATCCAGGTACGCTCCGTCTTCTGCATCGTCTCGGGGTCGATGGCGATGGCGGCGTGCACGATCCTGCTGTTGTTGTGCACGCAGCTGTGCACCTCGCCCACCTTGTCCGGCTCGCCCTGGATGTGCTCCATCTTGCTGATCGTCACCTGCCAGAGCTTCCGCTTCTCCAGGTGCGAAAGGGAGTCCCAGACCACTCTGGCCGGGGCGTTGATCTCCTGCGCCACCGTGAGGTCTGACTGTTTCGGTGTGATGTGGAACGCCTTCGAGTTGCTGTAGGCCTCGCGCACGGGGGCGAGATCGATGTAGGAGTACTCCACTGGCCCGATCGACTCCAGGTCGTCGCGGCCCTTGTTCGCGGGCAGGCCCGCCGCTTCGGCAACGCCGGCCACGGCCGGGGTGGCGATGACGTACTCGCGCGCGGGGACGGAGTTCTTGAGCAGGCGCGTGGCGACGACGATGTCCGGGCCGATCAGCTCCTTGCGCCCGCCGATGTTCTGCACGTCATACTGGCCGGAGTGCACGACGAACTTGAGCGAGAGGTCCTCCGTCCGGTCGCAGGCGCCGCAGCGGCAGGTGGAGCCGGAAGCGATGTCCAGTTGCGCGTCCTGGAACGTCTCGTGGAGGGCGCGCAGGCGGCGGAACGTCTCTGCCGGCGGCTCCGGCGTGTCCGAGTAGAAGAAGACGCAGTCGCCCATCACGTTGGCGACTTTCCAGCGGCGGTCGGCCGACTTGATCAGCCGGTTGAGGATGTGTTCGGTGGCCTCTTTGGCGTGCTCGATGCCGACGCCCGTCAGGAATTTTGTGTAGCCACCGATATCGGCGAGGACGAACGTGCCGTCAGTCGCCATCGCGACAGACCTCCCGCAACAAGTCGAGTGAGACTGTTCTGATTATAGACTCGGCCTCCGGCCCGAAGAATGTGACGCCGCTCTCGTAGCCGCCTTCCTCGTAGGCGTGCCCCGGCACCACGTAGCCCAGGTAATCGTTGGCGTAGCAGTTGACGATGAGTTGTTCGAGCCCGGACTCGGCGCGGACCGCGGCAGCGGTCTCGGCGAAGAACTCGCCGGGCAGCGCGAGCACCGCCAGTCCGTCGCCGAGCGACAGCGCCTGCACCTCCGTGCGACGCTCCGGGCCTTCGCCGGAGCGGCGGGCCCAGGCGGCCGCCCAGCGTTCGCCCTCGAAGCGGGAGAGCTGGGCCATGGCGGCGCGTCGCCGCGGCGAACTCGCGGGGTGCTTGTCCGCCTCGGCGCGGGTGGCATCGATGCGGGCGCCGTACTCCTCGTCAGAGGCGAACTCGCGCTGCGTGAGGTCGATCTCACGGCGGATAGCACGCAGGCGGGGCTGGCTGATACGGTCAGGGCTGGGGCCCTTCCCCGCTCCGGCCGGCTCGATGAACTCGTCCCAGCGGATGTTGTGGGCGCGCAGCCCGGGCCCGAGGCCGCGCAGCCTGGCGATGACGCTCAGGGCCGCGCCGGCCACCGCCTGGCCCGCGCGCTCCACACTGGCGAAGTCCTGGCGCACCCAGACCGGGTTCACGTCGCCGCAGGCACCCTGGAGGTAGACCGCGGGCACGCCGGTGGCCGCTTCGACGATGCGGCAGGCGGCGCCGGGGAACTCGGCGCTGACGTGCAGGTTCTGGCCGCTGAGCACGGTGGCGTGGCAGGCATAGCTCACCAGCGAGGCGATGGGTCCCTCGTCGCTGTCCAGCAGCAGGACACGCACGGTGGAGTCGACGGGCCCTCCGGGATCGCGGCGGTTCATTGCCACGCCCGCAACATCGGCTGTGCCGAGCTTCAGCGTGGCGGGCCGTCGCGACCCCCAGGCGCGGGTCAGCGCGTCGAGGCAGGCGGCGACCGTCTTCTGGGCGAGCGCTTCGTCGAGGCGGGAAAACATGCCGGAGCGCAGGCCGACGGGCGCGGCGTGATCGTGGGTCGCAGACAGCATGATGGCGTCTTCAGGGATGCCGAGCGTCTGGTGCGCGCGGCGGCGTAACTCGGCGGCCATCCAGGGATGCACGGCGAGCAGGTCCAGGACGACGATTGCGGCGGAGCGGTGGGGTGGCTCCGCTCGTCCTTCGTGAGCCTCGGGATGAGCGGCTTCCAGCACGAGGGCGCGGGCGAAGAGTGGGTCGTGGACGCCCTGTGAAGGCTGGAAGCGGCCTCCGTAGCCGTCCAGCATCACGCTTTCCGGCGGTGTGATGTCGGCGGAGGCGGCGCCGGCGCTGAGACCGGTCACGACGCCTGGGTGTCCAGGAGGATGCGGCGCAGGTGATCGATCGTGATGTTGCCGCCGCTGACGATCAGCGCGACCTTCTTGCCCGCGAGCCGCTGCGCGATCTGCACCGCGCCGGCCGTCGAGGCGGCGCCGGACTCCTCGGCGACGACGTGTGCGGAGCGGGCCAGGCGCACCACTGCTTCGCGCATCTCATCCTCGGAGACGAGGAGCATGTCGTCCAGCTTCTCGATGAAGGTGCGGACGGGGGCGTAGTAGGCGTGGCCGGTGGCCAACCCCTCGGCGGCGGTGTGGATCGGCGCGTCCTGCAGGCAGCGCTCCCGCCAGGAGTTGTAGACGGCGGGCGCGCCGGCCGTCTGCACGCCGATCACCTGCACGTCCGGCTTCAGCGCTTTCGCCACCAGGCAGTGGCTGATGGTGCCGCTGCCGCCGCCGATCGGCGTGACGATGACGTCGACGTCCGGCAGCGTTTCGACGATCTCCAGGCTCATCGTGGCGACGCCGGCGATCAGGGCGGGCGAATTCACGTGGTGGACGTAGCGCATGCCGGTCTCCCGGGCGTTGGCCTCGGCCCAGTCGCGGGCCTCTTCGAAGTTCTGGCCGTGGAACTGGACGTCGGCGCCCAGAGCCCGCATCGACTCGACCTTGAGGGGGTTCGCCTCCTCCGGCATGGCGATCACGCAGCGCATGCCGCAGAGCTTCGCCCCGTAGGCCAGCGATTGGCCGTGGTTGCCGGTGGACGCCCCGATGATCCCCCGCCGCCGCTCTTCGTCCGTGAGCGAGGCGCAGAGGTTGACGCCGCCGCGCACCTTGAACGCGCCGATCGGCTGCAGGTTCTCCAGCTTGAGGTGCGCCTCGAAGCCCAGCTCACGGGACATCAGGGGGTTGTGCAGTAGCGGCGTCGGTGCAAGCTGTCCCTCCAGCGCGTGGCGGGCGCGATAGACGTCGGCCAGCGTGGGCAGGCGGTCGTAGGTGCGGTCGTAGACCATGCCCCAGGCTTTCTCGCGCAGGCCGGTGGCGGGGAGGCGGCCCAGCTTGGCGGTGAGCTCGTCCGGCAGGATCTGGGTGCGGAGGAAGCCCAGCGCCTCGTAGTACTGTGGGATGTCCGTGGTGATGAAGACCTCGTCCTGCGGGAAGCGGCGGATCAGCTCGCGGGTGATCGCCTGGCCAAGGCCGCGGCCGCGCGCCTCCGGTACGACGACGACCGAGCCCATTTCGTACGTCCGCTCGTACGGCTTGATGCGCCCGAAAGCGATGATGCGGCCGTCTTCGCGGAGTGTGATGAACTGGCCGGCTTCGAGGCGCTCATCGTCGAGCCGCTCCCGCGCGATCATCTCGCGGATGAAGGGCATGTCGGACTCGGATGCAGGCGTGAACTCGAGTCCGGAGGCGGCTTCTGTGGTCACGCGTTGATTGTAGCTGGCGCAGTGCCACGGAGGCGATTGACATCGGCCAGATCGGGTCTACAATCGCGGCACGCACACGGGGGTGCACGATGAGAGCCCTTGCCAGACCCGCCGTGGTCTTCGCCGCATCAGGCGCGGAGCCAGAAGTCGACCGGTAGCCGTTTCGCGTCCTTGACCGGCAGGGTCTGACGCTGGCCGGTCCGCGCCGAGAGATACGCCGCGCAGATGATCTCCAGCACCGCGCGGCCGTCCTCGCCGGTAAGCATTGGCTGCTTGCCGGCCTCGATGCACTCCACGAAGTGGGCGATCTCCTGCGGGAAGCCGTAGTTCCACGCCTCCTCGAATCCGGTGAACGTCCAGCCGCGCGTCCACGGCGCCTTCTCGCCGGCGTAGGCGTAGCCCTGTGCGCTGAACGTCTGCAGGGCGCCGCCGCGGCCCATATCGGCGACGGTCAGTCCCTGTGACCCGTATATCTCGGTGCGGTTGTCGAAGCCGCCGGTGCGCGCCCAGGAGTTCTCGGCCACGCCGAGGCCACCGCGCGGGTGCTTCTCGGCCGGCGCGAAGCGAATGTTGACGATGGCGTGGTCGTCCCCCCTGGTGCGAGCGGTATGCACGAAGTTCCCGACGTCCGCGTAGACGCTTTCGACGGGTGCGTTGCCGAACACCCAGCGGCAGTAGGCGATGGAGTGGCAGCCCATGTCCATCAGCACGCCGCCGCCGGAGCGGTTGACGTCCCAGAACCAGTCCGAGTGCGGGCCGTAGTGGCACTCCAGCTGGCGGACGTAGTACACGTCGCCGAGCGCACCCTCATCGGCGATCTCACGGGCCCGCACGTACTTGGGGGCGAAGCAGAGGTTCTCGCCGTACATGAGGATGACCCCGGCCTTCGCGCAGGCTTCGATCATCTGGTCACACTCGTCCAGGGTGAGGGCCAGCGGCTTGTCGACGAAGATGTGCTTGCCGGCAGCCGCCGCGGCCAGGGTGACCGGGGCGTGCAGATCGTTGGGGCAGGCGACGGTGATGGCATCCACCAGCTCGAACATGTCGTGGTAGTCGGCGAAGACGTGGGGGACGTTCCAGCGGCGGTGGAACTCCCAGATGTGGTCCGGGTTCGGCGAGGCGGCGGCCACGAGCTCCGCGCCCGGCGTCTGCCGGATGCCCTCAGCGTGCGCGTTCGCCACAAAGCGTGAGCCGACGATGCCGATACGGACAGTCATTTCCGCACCCCCCTCGGGAGAGTTACAGGACGATTATAGGGGTGCAGAGGTGCGAGCCGCTGGGTTAGCAGAGGAGGCGCTCTAGCGGGCCACCCAGATGAAGGGCCCGATGTCTGGCAAGACGTCCTGTCTTTCGCGAGGCTTGTTCTCCTTGGCCATTTCAACCGCCTTCTGCAGAGAACTTCGCGCTGATGTCCGGAGCTCGCGGATGCGCTCGCTCACGAACTGCTCGTCGGAGTACCAGTCCATCTTCCTCCTCCTACTGACGCGTTCCGTCCCTCCCCACACTTCCAGTTTGGCGTGCGCTCGTGTCAACGCCGTTACCCGGGCGTTAAACGAATGTGAAGCGATGTACGGAAACGGTGGCGAACCTGGTCAAACCGCGCTCACAGCGGATGAGAGCGGACAAGGGGATTGCGTTGTGCCTTGACACCCCACCCGCGCTGCCCCTAACCTACGAGCATCATGACGCACGCTACCGGCAGCCGCGCGCGACGTCCGCGACCCATGTGTGGGGCGGGCGCGCATGCCCATCGATAGCACAGCGTCTCAATCGCGAGGCGATTCGGAGCCCCACCGCTAGCAAGTGGTGGGGCGATTTGATTTCTGGAGACACGAGATGGCGATCAAAGTGGGGATCATAAACGTTACGGGGTACGCCGGGGCGGAGCTGGCCCGGCTGCTGTTCACCCACCCGGAAGCCCGGGTGACCGCGGTCACCGGGCGCAGCGAGGCGGGCAAGAAGCTGGGCGACGTGTTCCCGCACCTCGCGGTGTACGATCTGGCGATCGAACCGGAGATCGCCTCGAGCATCGACTTTGCGTTCTCGGCGCTGCCGCATGCCGCCAGCGCGGAGGCCTGCGCGCCGCTGGTGCGCGCCGGTGTGCCCGTAGTCGACATCAGCGCCGACTTTCGCCTGAAGGACGCAGCGGAGTACAGCGACTGGTACGGCGTGCAGCACCCGGCGCCGGAACTGCTGGCGGCCGCGGTCTACGGCCTGCCGGAACTCTACCGCCAGCAGATCAAGATCACGAAACTCGTCGCCAATCCGGGGTGCTACCCGGAGAGCGCGCTACTGGCCCTGGCGCCGGCCGTGAAGGCAGGGATCATTGCGCCCGAGATCGTCGTCGACTCCAAGTCCGGCGTCTCGGGCGCTGGACGAGGGCTCGCGCTCAACACGCACCTGGGTGAGGCCGGCGAAAGCGTCTCGGCGTACGGGTTGAACGGGCACCGCCACCTGCCGGAGATCGCGCAGGAGCTGGCAGCGATGTGGCCGCCCGTTGAGGCGCCGCGCCCTTCGACGCCGAAAGTGACGTTCACACCGCACCTGATCCCGATGACGCGCGGCATCCTTTCAACGTGCTACGCGCCGCTCTACCCGGGTGACCTGCCTGCGGGCGAGGCGGGTAAGAGTGCGCTGCGGGACGTCTACGAGCAGTTCTACAAGGATGAGCCCTTCGTGCGGGTGGCGGCGACACCGCCGGCCACGAAGCAGACGCGCGGGAGCAACATGTGCCTGGTCTACCCGGCGCTGGACGTGCGCACAGAGCGCCTGGTGGTGGTGAGCGTGCTCGATAACCTGGTGAAGGGCGCGGCCGGCCAGGCGATCCAGAACATGAACCTGATGACGGGGCTGCCGGAGACGATGGCGCTCGAAGGCCTCGCCGTGTATCCATAGGAGAGGGACTGTGATCAAGGACGAAGCGATGACGAAGGACACAATCGAGGTGCTGCCGGACGGCGGCGTGACCACGCCGAAGGGGTTCACCGCGGGCGCCGTGCACGTCGGCGTGCGGACTGACTGGACGAAGCTAGACCTGGGCCTCATCTACTCGGAGGCGCCGTGCGTGACGGCGGCGACGTACACCAGCAACCGGCTGAAAGCGGCGCCGCTGCTGGTCACCCAGGCGCACCTGAAGGACGGCAAGGCCCGGGCGATCGTCGCCAACTCCGGCTGCGCGAACGCCGCCACCGGGCGCACAGGCTGGGACAACGCCGTAAAGATGGCCCAGATCGCGGGAGGAAAGCTCGGCGTGGATCCGCACGAGGTAGTTGTGGCTTCGACGGGTGTGATCGGTACGCAGTTGCCGATGCACAAGATCTCGTCCGGGATCGAAAAGATCACGCTGTCGCGCGAGGGCGGCCTGGACTTCGCCCTAGCGATCATGACGACGGACACGGTGAAGAAGCACATCGCGGTCAGCGCCGGCGGCTGGACGATCGCCGCCGCGTGCAAGGGCGTCGGCATGATCCACCCCAACATGGCTACCATGCTCTGCTTCATCACGACGGACGCGCCGGTGGAGCAGCAGTTCCTGCAGTCCTCGCTCAGTCAGGCTGTGGACGTCTCGTTCAACATGGTCGACATCGACAACGACACCAGCACCAACGACATGGCCGTGGTGCTGGCTAACGGAATGGCCGGCGGCGCCGCCATCGCCGAAGGGCACGCGCAGGCGGAGACATTCCGGAAGGCGCTGACCCTCGTCTGCACAAGCATCGCCCGGATGATGGTGACGGACGCCGAGGGCGGTACCAAGCTGATCGAGACGAAGGTGCACGGGGCACTCTCGCCGGAGGACGCGCGCAAGGCCGCCCGCGAGATCGTGAGCTCGATCGGGGTGAAGACGGCGATCTACGGCGAGGACCCGAACTGGGGCCGTATCCTGGCCGCGATCGGTAACAGCGGCGCCACCTTCGACCTGGAGAAGCTGCGGCTGTACATGGCCAACCCGGCCGGCGGCGAGGTGCTGCTCTTCGCGACGGGCGCGCCCCAGCCCTACGACGCCGCCGTGGCCAAGGCCTGCCTTTCCCCGAAGGAAGTGGGCATCCGCGTTGACCTCGGCCTCGGCGAAGGCGAGGCGACGGCCTGGGGCTCTGACATGACGGAAGAGTTTGTGCGGCTGAACAGCCAGTACACGACGTGAACCAACGGGCGTAGCCGCCGGCCTTAAGGCCGGCGGGGCAGGTCTGAAGGCCTGCAGCTACATTGGAGATCGATGCCTGACACAATCGTAGTCAAGATCGGCGGGTCCACGCTGGGCAGCCACGATACGACGCTGGCCGACGTAGCGGAGCTGGCGCGGCGCGGGATGCGCCCGGTCGTCGTGCACGGCGGCGGGGCGATGATCAGCGACTGGCTGAAGCGCCTCGGCGTGCCCACGCGCTTTGAGAAAGGGCTGCGGGTGACGGACGAGGCCTCGCTGGACGTCGTGGTCGGCGTGCTGGCGGGCGTGGTCAACAAGCAGCTGGTGCGCTCTCTGCAGGCGCTCGGCGTGAAGGCGGTCGGATTGACCGGGGCCGACGGCGGGCTGCTGCACTGCCGCATGGCGGACGAGGCGCTGGGCTTCGTCGGCGAGATCGAGACTGTGGACGCCCAGCTGCTGGAGTCGCTGATCGCCGGCGGCGCGGTGCCGGTGGTGGCGCCGATCGGCCTGCTGTACGAGCGCTTCCAGCCGGGCAACCAGCTGCTCAACATCAACGCGGACACGGCGGCGGGCGCCATCGCCGGGGCTCTTGGCGCGAAATGGCTCGTCTTCATGACGGACGTCCCCGGCGTGAAGGCGGAGGGAGCGGTGATCGAAGAGCTGGACCAGAAACGCGCGCGCCGGCTGATGGAGGCCGGCGTTATCGAAGGCGGTATGATTCCCAAGGTCGAGGCTTGCCTGCACGCGGCGGCTGCCGGCACCCGCGCGGTGATCGTCGATGGGCGGCAGGAGCACGCGCTGCTGGCGCTGATCGAAGGCGGCTCGGCCGGGACAACGGTAGGAGCAAGCGAATGACAACGGACGCACAGCACTGGATTCAAGCCGAAAAGCACTACTTCCTGCAGACCGGCAAGCGGCTGCCTGTGATCATCACCCGCGGCGAGGCGACGACTGTCTGGGACATCAACGACAAGCCGTACCTGGATTTCGTGGGCGGGATCGCCGTGCTCAGCCTGGGCCACTGCCACCCGGCGATCGTGAAGGCGATCGAGCGGCAGTCGATGGAGCTGTGGACGACATCGAACTACTACTACACGATCCCGCAGCTGAAGCTGGCGGAGCTGCTGTGCGCCAGCAGCGGGATGGATAAGGCGTTCTTCTGTAACAGCGGCGCAGAGGCCGTGGAGGGTCTGATCAAGCTGGCCCGCAAGTGGGGCAAGGAGAAGCGCGACGGCGCCCATGAGATCATCGTGATGGAGGGCGCTTTCCACGGGCGCACCCTGGCCACGGTCACGGCCTCGGCCAACGAGCGCTACCGCGCGCCCTTCACGCCGCTGGCGGAGGGTTTCATCCGCGTGCCGTTCAACGACGTCGGCATGGTGAAGGCGGCGACGGGACCGCGCACCGTCGCGGTGCTGGTCGAGCCGATCCAGGGCGAGGGCGGCGTCAACGTCCCGGATGACGACTACCTGCCGCAACTGCGCGCCTGGTGCGACGAGGCCGGCATCCTCTTGCTGCTGGACGAGGTGCAGACAGGCATCGGGCGCACGGGCAAGCTCTTCGCGTTCCAGCACTTCGGGATCGAACCGGACGCCATCGCGGTGGCGAAGGCGCTGGGCAGCGGCTTCCCGATCGGCGCATTCCTGGCCAAGGACCACTGCGCGCTGCTGGGGCCCGGCGAGCACGGCACGACGTTCGGCGGGAACGCGCTGGGCTGCGAGGTGGGCTACACGGTGCTCAAGTACATCCTGGATAACGACATGCCGGCGCAGGTCACGCAGAAGGGCGAGCACTTCGCTCGCCGCTTGCACTCCCTGGCTGACAGACAGCCGATGATAACGGAGGTCCGTGGGCGCGGCCTGATCTGGGCGATCGAACTCGACAGGCCGGTGGCGGAGGCCGCGGTCAACGCCTGCCTGGAAGCCGGGCTGCTGGCCAACGCCGTTAAGCCGAACGCCCTCCGCTTCGTGCCGCCGTACGTGGTTACCGAAGAGGAGCTGGACCGCGCAGTCGACATCGTCGAGAAGGCGCTGGCCGGAATAGCAGAAGAGAAGTGAGGAGAGATGGCTGAGAAGATCGTGCTGGCGTATTCCGGCGGGCTGGACACGTCCGTCGCCATCCGCTGGCTGAAGGAAGACCGCGGCTACGACGTCGTCGCGCTGACGGTGGACGTGGGAATGGACCGCTCGCGGGAGGAGCTGCAGTCGCGGGCCGAGGCGGCGGGCGCCGTGAAGTATGTCTGGAGCGAGGTGCAGGACGAGTTCGTGCGGCACTTCGTCTTCCCGGCGGTGATGGCCGGCGCGAAGTACCAGGGTGTGTACCCGCTGGCCACTGCGCTCTCGCGGCCGCTCATCGCGCGTGAGATGGTGGCCGTTGCGCGGGCCGAGGGCGCGACAGCCGTAGCGCATGGCTGCACTGGCAAGGGCAACGACCAGGTGCGCCTGGACGTCTCCGTGCAGGCCCTGGCGCCGGACCTCTCGATCGTGGCGCCGCTGCGGGAGTGGGAGATGGACCGCGAGTCGGAGATCGAGTACGCGCAGGAGCACAAGATTCCGGTCACGGTCACCAAGAAGAGCCCCTACAGCATCGACGAGAACCTGTACGGCCGCAGCATCGAGACTGGGCCTCTGGAGGACCCGTGGACGGAGCCGCCAGATGACGTCTGGCAGTGGACGAAGTCGCCGCAGGACGCGCCGGACAAGCCGACGTACGTCGAGATCGGCTTCGAGGCGGGGAAACCCGTGTCGCTGGACGGGAAGTCTGTCGGGCCGGTGGAACTGGTGTCGCGACTGAACAAGGTCGCCGGCGAGAACGGCGTCGGCCGGATCGACACGATCGAGGACCGGCTCGTCGGCATCAAGTCACGCGAGGTGTACGAGGCGCCCGCCGGCGTCACACTGCTCGCCGCGCACGAGGCGATCGAGTCGCTGACGCTGGGCAAGGAGCAGAGGCGGTTCAAGGCGCGGGTGGCCCAGGAGTACGCGGACCTGGTCTACAACGGCCTCTGGTTCTCCGCTCATCACCAGGATCTGCAGGCGTACATCGAAAGCACGCAGCGCCACGTCACCGGCACCGTGCGGATGAAGCTGCACAAGGGGTCGGCGATGGCGGCCGGGCGGAAGTCGCCGCGCAGCCTGTACGACTTCTCGCTGGCCACGTACGACAAGGCCGACCAGTTCGACCGCACGGCGGCGGTGGGCTTCATCAGCATCTGGGGGTTGCCGGTGAAGGTGCAGGCGCAGGCACAGCTCATAGAAGAGGAGAAGAGAGCATGAGCGGACAGATCGTATCGATCCACATCGCCTCGAAGGCCGAAGCGACCATGACGGCCGTCGACGAGGTCCGCGCTGTGGCCGGCCGCGGTCTGGAAGGCGACCGCTATTTCCTGCACGAGGGCACGTACTCCGAGACGCCAGGGACCGGCCGCGATATCACGTTCATCGCGTCAGAAGCGATCGAGGAGGTCGCGAGGGACCACAACATCCGCCTGGCGCCCGGCGAGTCGCGGCGCAACGTGACCACGAAGGGGATCGATCTCAACGCGCTCGTTGACAAGGAGTTCCGCGCCGGCGAGGTGGTTCTGCGCGGCATGCGCCTCTGTGAGCCGTGCGAGTACCTGCAGGGGCACACCGGCAAGGACGGCCTGCGGAAGGCGCTCGTTCACCGGGGCGGCCTGCGCGCAGACATCATCTCCGGCGGCACGATCCGCGTCGGCGACGAAATCGTCGCTTCCTAGCGAACCGGCGAAGCTGCCGTCGCGTTCTACCAGCGGGAGACTCTCTTGCGACTGCTAGCCGCGCTGCTCGTACTGGTAGTTGCCGGCGTTGCCTGCGGAGGCGGTGAGGGAGGCGAGACGCAATCGCCCAGTCCGTCCACGACTGCGACCGCCAGCGCGACACCGACGGCCTCGGTCACGGTGACGCCGACGCCCACACCCCAACCGTCCGGCAACGAGCCGACGCTGCCGCCAACCGGCGTCACCTACATCGTCAAGGCGGGCGACACCCTGTACTCCATCGCACAGCGTTTTGGCGTGACTGTTGACGCGATCGCCGCTGCGAACAACATCAGCGACCCGACCAAGATCGAAGTCGGGCAGGTGCTGATCATCCCTGGCGTGACGGCGACGCCAACCGTTATCCCCACCGTCACGCCCACGCCGCCCCCTGCCGCCGGCCCCGCCGAAGTGATCACCATCGGCAATACGAACAGGCAAGCGATCGCCTTCACCTTTGACGCCGGGTCTGACGCCGGCTACACGACACAGATCCTCGACACGCTGGCGGCGAACGGCATCCACGCCACGTTCGGGATGACGGGCAAGTTCGCGGAGACGTACCCTGACCTGGTGCAGCGCATGGTGAACGAAGGACACACGCTGATCAACCACACGTACGACCACAAGTCGTTCACGGGGTCGTCGACGGGCGCCGCCCCGCTGACGCGCGAGCAGCGCTGGGAGGAGCTGGACCGCACGGAGGCGATCATCAACCAGCTGACCGGCGCCACCACCCTGCCGTACTTCCGCCCGCCTTACGGCGACTACGATGCCTCGGTGAATGAGGACGTCGGCGCGCGGGGCTACAAGTACAACATCATGTGGACGCTGGACTCCCGCGGCTGGACAGGCATCCCGGCGGAGCAGATCGTGCAGCGCTGTCTGGACAACGCGCAGAACGGCGCGATTTACATCTTTCACGTCGGCTCTGCTTCGCAGGACGGGCCGGCGCTGCAGCAGATCATCGATGGGCTGCGCGCAAAGGGTTACTCGATCGGCGATCTGGGCTCGGTGCTCGCTCCGTGAGTCCGGCCGCGGATCCGGCGCGGATTTTCTTTCAAGGACATCGCCCTGTAATCTGAAACCCGTTGTGAGCCAGATCACCGCCGTTTACTTCGACCTTGGCGATACGCTGTGGCACCTGCCGAAGATGCCGCCGCCCGCCGAGGTGCGCGGCCAGACGATGCGCCAGGTGGGCGGACTGATCCAGGGCTGGGGCTATGAGATGACGGAGGGCCGCCGCATGCTGGGCCGCGACATCCGGCTGATGGTGGAGGAGGAGACGAGGCGGGCCTTCCACGGCGACTGCGTTGACCCCGGGTATCCGGAGATATGCCGGCGCGTCGCGAAGATGCACGACATCGAGCTCACGCAAGAGCAGGCGGGTGAGCTCTGGGAGGCGTGGAACCTGGGCGGGTTGTTCCTGGGCCGCGAGCTATTCCCGGACGTGCCGGCGACCCTCGCTGAGCTGGCCCGGCGCGGCTACCGGCTGGGCGCGATCACGAACCGGGGCTACGGCGGGCCGAAGTTCTGGGACGAGGTGCGGGAGTTCGGTCTCCACCAGGCGTTCGAGGAGATCGTGGTGTCCTGCGACGTCGGCTACCTTAAGCCGCACCCGCGCATCTACCAGTACGCGCTCGAGAGGATGCGGCTGGAGGCGGACGAGTGTGTGATGGTGGGCGATAGCATGCGCGCCGACGTGGAGGGCGCGAAGACGCTGGGGATGACGGCGGTCTGGCGCCGCCCGCCGTTGGACGAGCCGGTGGAGGAGACGACGGACGAGCCGGAAGTCACCGGCCCCGTGGCTCCCGACTACACGATCCGCGAGATCGCGGAGCTGCTTGAGCTGCCGATCCTGCGGAGTGTAGAGCGCTAGGCTCGCGCGTACGTCCGCAGGTCCGGCGCGACGACGTGGCCCAGCACCTGGTGGGGGACGTATGGGGCCTCCAGCGCCCTCATCTCGGCCTCGGTGAGCGTGATCTCACTGGCCGCGATCGCCTCGTCCAGCTGGTACATCTTGCTGGCGCCGACGATGGGAGCGGTAACGCCCGGGCGGTTCAGGATCCAGGCCAGCGCCACCTGGGCCGGCTTGAGGCCGCGCTCCGCCGCCACGCTCTCCACTGCCTCCAGCACGCGGAAGTCGGCGTTCTGGTAGTACATCATGTGCGCGAAATCGTCGCTCTTGGAGCGGGCGGTCTCGCCCTTCTTGTCGGGCGTGCGGTTGCCCGCCAGGAAGCCGCGGGCCAGCGGGCTCCAGGGGATGACGCCGATGCCCTGGTTGATGCACAGCGGGATCATCTCCCGCTCTTCTTCGCGGTAGACCAGGTTGTAGTGGTTCTGCATCGTGACGAAGCGCGCCCAACTGTGCTTTTCGGAGGCGTGGAGGGCCTGCGCGAACTGCCAGGCGAACATGCTGGACGCGCCGATGTATAGCACCTTGCCCATGCGCACCAGGTCGTTCATCGCGTCCAGCGTCTCCTCGATCGGCGTCTGGTCGTCCCAGCGGTGGATCTGGTAGAGGTCCACGTAGTCCGTCTGCAGGCGCCGCAGCGAGGCGTCGATCGATTCGAAGATGTGCTTGCGGGAGAGGCCGCGCTCGTTGGGGCCGCCGCCCATCGGTGAGAAGACCTTCGTCGCGATCACCACTTTGTCGCGTTGGGCGTACTCCTTCAGCGCCTTACCGGTCACCTCTTCGCTGGCGCCGAGCGAGTAGACGTCCGCCGTGTCGAAGAAGTTGATGCCGGCGTCCAGCGCGCGCTTGTAGAACGGCTTCGATTCGTCTTCGTTGAGCACCCAGTCCCGCCAGCTGCTGCTACCGTAAGTCATGGTGCCAAGGCAGATGCGCGACACGCGCATTCCGGTCTTTCCGAGGCGAACGTACTGCATGGGCGGTCCTTTCTCTAAGTAGCCGTAGCCGGGAGCAAGTAGCAGGAGGGTGGGCGGTGGCTCCTCCGGATACATGCTACATGCTACTGGCCACTCTCCGCCGATATACTATTCGCAACATGAGCGACGGCAAGCGCAGCGAATCCCCCACCGCGAAGGGTCTGGACCCGCGCGCGCTGGCCTACAGCGCCTCCGTCTCCTACGACGCCGCGCTCTACCCCTTCGACATCCAGGCCTCGATCGCCCACGCGCGCATGCTAGGCAAGCAAGGGATCATTCCGCAGGCTGACGCCGGCGCCATCGTGCGCGGGCTCGAGGAGATCCGTGAGGAGATCGAGGCCAAGACGTTCGAGTGGCGGGAGGAGCTGGAGGACGTGCACCTGAACATCGAGGCGCGCCTGCGCGAAAAGATCGGTGATGCGGGCGCCCGCCTGCACACGGCCCGCTCTCGCAACGACCAGGTGGCCACGGACGTCCGTATGTTCGTGATGGCCGTATGCGTCTCGGCGATTGATGGCATCCGGGCGATGCAGCGCTCGCTGGTCGGCCTCGCGGAGCGCAACATCGACGTCGTGGCGCCGGGATACACGCACCTGCAACGCGCGCAGCCGGTGCTGTTCGCGCATCACCTGCTCGCGTACTTCGAGATGCTGGACCGCGACGCAGACCGCTTCGAGGACGCCTACACGCGCTCGGACGAGCTGCCGCTCGGCTCCGGCGCACTGGCCGGCGTGCCATATCCGATCGACCGCGGGTTCGTCGCTCAGGAGCTGGGGTTCAGCCGCGTCTCAGCGAACAGCATCGACGCGGTGAGCGACCGCGACTTCGTGGTCGACTTCCACGCCGCCGCGGCGACGACGATGATGCACCTCTCGCGCTTGAGCGAGGAGATCGTGCTCTGGTCCAGCGAGGAGTTTGGGTTCGTCAGGCTGCCGGACGGCTTCGCCACGGGATCGAGCATCATGCCCCAGAAGCGCAATCCGGACATGGCCGAGCTGGCTCGCGGGCGCACCGGCCGCGTCTACGGGAACTTGATGGCGACCCTGACCATGCTGAAGGGCCTGCCGCTCGCCTACAACCGCGACCTGCAGGAGGACAAGCAGCCGCTGTTCGAGACGACGGATGTGCTGCTTTCGACGCTGGACGTGCTGGCGGCGATGCTGCCGGAGCTGCAGATCAACACCGAGCGCGCGGCGAAGGCCGCTGAGAGCGGGGGCTACCTGCTGGCGACCGACGTCGCCGATTTCCTCGTGCGCAAGGGCGTGCCGTTCCGCGACGCGCACCAGGCCGTCGCCGAGCTGGTCCGCTACGCTGAATTGCAGGGCAAGCCGCTGAGCGAACTGTCGTTGGAGGAGTACCGACGCTTCTCGCCCGAGTTCCAGGAGGACATCCTGGCGCTGGACGTCCAATCGTCGATCGCGGCGAGGGATGTGCCCGGCGGTACCGCGCCGAACCGCGTGCGGGACGCGCTGGCGGAGGCGAAACGGCGGCTGGAGGGCGAATGAGGTACGTCAAGATCGCGCCGTCGATCGTCTCCGCGGACCTGGGGCACCTGGCGGACCAGGTGCGCCAGTGCGAGGAGGCCGGCGCCGACTACATCCACATCGACGTGATGGACGGGCGCTTCGTGCCGGCGATCACCATCGGCTGGCCGGTGGTGGAGGCGATCCGCCGCGCGACGGGCCTGGTGCTGGACATTCACCTGATGGTCGTGGAGCCGGAGAAGCAGATCGGGCGCTTCATGGACGCCGGCGGCGACATCATCAACGTGCATGTGGAGGCGGCCACGCACCCGCACCGTATCGTGCAGGAGGTGCACGCTCGCGACAAGCTGGCCGGCATCTGTCTGAACCCCGGCACGCCCGTTGGCGCGCTGGATGCGCTGCTGCCGGAGATCGACCAGGTGATGGTGATGGGCGTGAACCCGGGCGCCAGCGGCCAGGCGTTCATCGAGGGTGCGCTGGCCAAGATCGAGGCGCTGCGCCGCACGATCGACGAGAAGGGATACCGCGCCGACATCGAGATCGACGGCGGCGTGACGGCGGGCGTCGGCCCCAGCTGCGTGGCGCTGGGCGCGAACGTGCTGGTGGCTGCAAGCGCCGTCTTCAACGAGCACGGGTCGATCGCGGAGAACATCCGGGCGCTGCGCGATTCGGTGGCGGCGCTGCAGGCTTAGGCTTCTGCTACTTAACGGTTGCGCGGGGGTTCTTCGTGGTGGTGCGGATGCAGCGCGTGCAGATCTTGAGGCGCAGGGGCACGCCTTCGATGATGAAGGTCTTGTTCTGGACGTTGGCCCTGAACGGCCGGTTGGTGCGCGGGGCCTTGCGCTCCCAGCGCCCTGTGTGCTTGTGCCGGATGTTGCGGCCGTATGTTGTTGTCTTGCCGCAGACGTCGCATTTCGCCATCAGTCGTGTTCCCTTTACGAGCAAAATGGGCGCTGCTATGATGCGCCCGTATCGAGCATGGTAGCATCTGCGCTCCCACGGAGCAACCTGAAACGCCTTCCCGGCGCCCCTGAGCATGCTCGTGTCCGGCATGCCTGATCAGCGCGTGGTGCAATCGCTGGACGGCCCCCAGATCCGCGATATGTTCGCCGCCGCCACGGCCTGGCTGGACCGCATCAAAGAGTCCGTCAACGCCATCAACGTCTTCCCCGTGCCGGACGGCGACACCGGCACGAACATGTTCCTGACCATGCGCGCCACCATGGAGGAGGCGCAGCGCTGCCAGGACAAGAGCGCCGGCGGCATGCTGGCCGCTATGTCCCACGGCGCGCTTATGGGCGCGCGCGGCAACTCTGGGGTTATCCTCTCGCAGATACTGCGCGGCGTAGCGAAGGCCCTGGCCGGCCAGCCTGCGCTCGACTCCCGCGGCCTCGCCGCTGCATTTGCAGAGGGTTCCGATGCGGCGTATCGAGCCGTCAGCAAGCCGACTGAAGGCACGATGCTGACGGTCATGCGTGAGGTCGCCGAACAGGCCACGGCCGGCGTCGATGGACGGAAGCGGGACCTGCTGACGGCGATGGAGGAGGCGGTGGACACCGCCGCCGCCAGCGTGGAGCGTACGCCCACGCTGCTCCCCATTCTCGCCGAGGCGGGGGTTGTCGATGCGGGCGCCAGGGGGCTGTACGTCCTGATGGAGGGGATGCTGAAGTACCTGCGCGGCGAGGAGCTGGGCGAGGCCGTTCCCGGCGCCCCGACAGCCGTCGAGCATGCCTGGCTCTCCGACATCGAGCAAAGGCACGCCGCTGAAGTGTCACCGTACGGCTATTGCGCGGAGGTGCTCATCGAAGGGCACAGCCTCGACGTGGACGATCTGCGTGAAGCGGTGCTGAAGCTCGGCGACTCCGTGATCGTGGTGGGCGACGAGGAGATGGTGCGCATCCACGTGCACACCGACGATCCGGGTGCGGTGCTCTCGCGCGGGACGGCTGTAGGGCAGCTGGCGCAGGTGAAGATCGACAACATAAGCCGCCAGGCGCAGCGCTTCGTGGAGATGCACCACGCCGCGGAAGCCGCGGCGCTGATTCCGGTCGCGGCGGCCGTGATGTCGACCGTAGCGGTGGCTCCGGGAGAGGGGTTGGCGGAGGTCTTCCGCAGCACAGGCTGTGAGCGGGTGGTTTCCGGCGGGCCGACGATGAACCCGAGCACGAAAGACATCCTGAGCGCGATCGAGGCGTGCTCTTCCGGCGAGGTGGTGGTGCTACCGAACGACAAGAACATCATCCTGGCGGCGGAGCAGGCCGTCGGCATGACTGGCAAGAAGGCGCGCGTCATCAAGTCGCGGTCCGTTCCGCAGGGGCTGGCGGCGCTGCTGGCGGTGAACCCGGAAGAGGGCCTTGAAGAGAACGCGGCGGCGATGGAGGAGGCCCTTTCATCGGTCCGCACTATCGAGATCACGCTGGCGGCGCGCACGACGTCGGTTCGCGGCGTGAAGGTGCAGGCAGGACAGGTGATCGCCATCGTCGACGACGAGCTGAAGCTGGCTAGGGACTCTGCGGAAGAAGCGGCGGTCGAAGCCTTGCGCCCCCTGGTGGGGGGTGAGACGAGCCTGATCACCCTGTACTACGGCGCTGACACCACACATGAGCAAGCGGACGCGCTGGCGGAACGGCTGCGCACGGAGTTCCGCGGCCACGAACTGGAAGTGGTGTACGGCGGGCAGCCGCACTACCTGTACATCATCTCGCTGGAGTAGCGTTGGCCGTTCGCTGATATACTGCGGGACAAGGAAGGAGTGCCCGCCTTTGTCCGTCCGCATCGTCACTGACAGTACGTCTGACATCCCCCCGCACATGGCGCAGGCGCTGGGCATCTCGGTGGTGCCGCTCAGCGTGATCTTCGGCGAAGAAGCCTACAAGGAGAACGTTGAGATCTCCCCGGACCTCTTCTACGAGAGGCTCCAGAAGGCGAAGGATCTGCCCACTACATCGGCGCCGTCCGTCGGCGACTTTTTGCAGACCTACCGGGAAGTGCTCAAGGAGACAAACGAGATCGTCTCGATTCACCTGTCATCCAAGCTCTCAGCCACCTACAGCAACGCCTGTCAGGCCGCCGCGCAACTCAACGACGAGGGCGCGCGCATCGACGTTGTCGACTCGAAGGTGATCTCGCTCGGCATGCTGTTCCTGGCGCGGGCCTCCGCGAAAGCCGCGGCAGCCGGCGCGACGGTGGACGCGATCAAGAAGATGATCGAAGGGATGATCCCGCGCACTCACATCTACGTGCTGCTGGATACGCTGGAATACGTGCGCCGCGGCGGCCGCATCGGCCGGGCGCGGGCTTTCATCGGCACCATGATGCGTGTCAAACCGGTCTTGTCGATCCGCGACGGTGAGGTGCATCCTGAGGAGCGGGTACGGACGCGCGTGCACGCGCTGGACAGGGTCTTCCAGATGGCTACTTCGTTCCCGGAGATCGAAGAGATCGGCGTCGCCTATTCCACCAATGCGGCGGAGGCAGAGGGGATGAGGCGCCGCCTGCAAGAAGCGCTGGGCGACAAGAAGGTGGAGGTCACACGGCTGGGCCCGGTGATCGGAGTGCACGGCGGGCCGGGCGTGCTCGGCATCGGAATCCTGGAGGGAGAGCGCTAGCACCTTGGCGGGTCCTCTTGAAGGACTGCAGAAGATCCTCGCGCTGGAGCGCACCAAGAAGTTCGCTGACGCAGCGGTTGTCGGCGGCCTCGACGCGTTCCTCCTGCGCTTTGTGCGCGAGCACGAGATCGATACCGCCCACCCCGTCTCCCGCGTGATGCAGTCGTTGCCTCCGGGCGGATATCGCTCGCTGCACCCGATTCAGCGACAGCGCGTCGTCGAAGAGCTGCTGCGGGCGGCGGAGAACGGTGCGGCGGTCAAGAAGAAGACGCCGGCGCCGGCGAAGGTCGTGCAGTTTCCCGCGCCCAAACCAACGGCTACGAAGGCTCGCCCCAGGGCGAGCGAACCAGCGGAGCCCGGCCGCATCCTGGGCACCGTCGACTCTCCCGTCGGCGTCCTGCGGCTGAAGCGCCCGGACGAGGAGCGGTTCCGCCGCCTCGGACTGAACACGGTACGGGATGTTCTGTTCCACTTCCCTTCGCGCTACCACGACTACTCTGCCGTGCGGCCGATCGCTCACCTGCAGTTCGGGGAGGAGCAGTCGCTGATCGGGACGATCAGCGCGGTGTCCACGCGGATGATCGGCCGCAGCCGCAAGGGGACGGAGGCTGTGCTGAGCGACGAGAGCGGCCAGTTGCGGGTGATCTGGTGGGGGCAGACGTACATCGCGCGGCGGCTGAAGCAGGGCCAGAAGGTGGCGCTGAGCGGCAAAGTCACGGAGTTCCGCGGGCGCCTGCAGATGGAGAACCCGGAGATCGAGACCCTGGAGGACGAGGCGCTGAACACGCGCCGCCTGGTGCCGGTCTATCCCAGCACAGAGGGTCTCTTCCAGAAGGCGATCCGCACGGCGGTGCGGCAGGCGATCGACACGTTCGCGGACCGGCTCGAAGACCCACTGCCGGAGGAGATGCGGAAGCGGCTGAAACTGATGCCGATGGCGCAGGCGCTGCGCCAGGTGCACTTCCCGGACGAGCCCGAGAAAGCCGAGGCCGCGCGCAACCGCTTCGCCTTCGAAGAGCTGCTGTACGTGGAGATCGGCGTCGTGAGGCGGCGGAACGAATCGAAGGATGCGGGCGGCGCTCCGGTGCTCGCGCTGCCGAAGGACACGCTCGACGCGTTTGTCGCCTCGCTGCCGTACGAGCTGACGCAGGCGCAGCGACAAGCGATCGGCGAGGTGCTGGAGGACACCGGCGACCAGACGCCGATGACGCGCCTGCTGGAAGGCGACGTCGGCAGCGGGAAGACGGTTGTGGCGGCGGCGGCACTGCTGGCCGCGGTGGCCAGCGGCTACCAGGGCGCGATCATGGCCCCGACGGAGATCCTGGCAGAGCAGCACTTCCGCACGTTCACGCGTGTCCTGGCGCCGGGCCAGGCCGAGGCGCCGGGCGCGGGCCCGTGGTTCCAGGCCTCCGCGCCTGGGTACCTGGTCCTCGAGCCGCCGTACATGGGCAGACCGGTGCGCGTGGCGCTGCTGACGGGCAGCCTGCGGGCGTCTGAGAAGCTGGCGGTGCAGGAAGCGATCGCGGCCGGCGAGGTCGATATCGCCGTGGGGACACACGCGCTGCTGCAGGAGAGCGTGGCGTTCCACCGGCTGGGGCTGGCGGTGATCGACGAGCAGCACCGCTTCGGCGTGGAGCAGCGTTCGGCCTTGCGCGAGAAGGGCGGCAGCCCGCACGTGCTGGTGATGACGGCGACGCCGATCCCGCGCACGCTGAAGCTCACGGTGTTCGGCGATCTCGACATAACCGTACTCGCCGAGATGCCGCCGGGCCGTCCGAAGGTGAAGACGTACCGCGTCCTGCCTTACCGCCGCGACGAAGCGATCGACTTCGTGCGGCGGAAGATCGGCGAGGGGCGCCAGGCGTTCATCATCTGCCCGCTTGTCGAAGAGTCGGAGTCGATCGAGGCGAAGGCGGCGGTGCAGGAGTACGAGCGGCTTTCCCGCAACGTGTTTCCGGACCTGCGGCTGGGGTTGTTGCACGGACGCATGGCTTCGCCGGAGAAGGACGCCGTGATGCGCGCCTTCCGCGACCACGAGTCGGACATCCTGGTATCGACGGCGGTCGTAGAGGTCGGCGTGGACGTTCCGAACGCGACGGTGATCCTGATCGAGGGCGCCGAGCGCTTCGGGCTTTCGCAGCTGCACCAGTTCCGCGGGCGGGTGCGCCGCAGCGCGGAACAGGGTTACTGCTTCCTCCTCTCGGACAGCCCCAGCCCGGAGTCAGAGGAGCGCCTGGCGATCATGGAGACGATGGACGACGGCTTCCGCCTGGCCGAGGAAGACCTGCGGCTGCGCGGCCCCGGCGAGTACTTCGGGACGCGGCAGTCCGGGATGCCGGACCTGCGCGTCGCGAAGCTGACGGACGTCGAGATGATCACGCGGGCGCGCCAGGAGGCTACGCGCATCCTGGAAGACGACGGCGAGCTTTCACGGCCGGAGCACCGCATGATCCGGGACCGCGTCAGCCGGCTGTGGGACCGCCTGAACGCTGATGTCTCGTAGCCGGACTCTGTTCAGGCGTGACACTGTTCGTCTCGCCTGTTAGCATCGGAACAACCCCAGCGCGAGAGGACTGCATTGGTAGAGGGCATCCAGAAAAAGGGCGAACGCCGCTTCTCCCAGAAGGTCAACTCGATCTCGGCGTCCGGCATCCGGCGCTTCTTCGAGCTGATCGCCAACATGGACGGATGCATCTCGCTGGGTGTCGGCGAACCCGACTTCGTGACGCCGGAGCGCTACATTCGCTCGGCCTTCGAATCGGCGCTCGGTGGTGAGACGCACTACACCTCGAACTACGGCATCCCGGAGCTGCGGGAGGCGATCGCCAACCACCTGCAGCGCCTCTACGCCGTCCGCTACGACCCGCAGCGGGAAATCGTCGTCACCATTGGAGTGTCGGAGGCGCTGCTGCTGGCGACGCACGCGCTGATCGACCCCGGCGATGAGGTGCTGACCCCGGACCCTTACTACGTGGCCTACCAGCCGTGCACGACGCTGGCCGGCGGGGTGTTCGTCCCGGTGCCAACGCAGGCGGAGAACGGGTTCCGCGTGACAGCGGCGGACATCGAGGCAAAGATCACGCCACGTACCAGGGCGATCATCCTGGGCTACCCGGCGAACCCGACCGGCGCCCAGATGACGCGCGAGGAGCTGCTGGAGATCGCCGACGTGGCGGCCCGCCATGACCTCATCGTCATCTCGGACGAGATATACGACCGGCTGACCTACGGCGTGGAGCACACCTGCTTCGCGTCGCTGCCGGGGATGAAGGAGCGCACGATCCTGCTCGGCGGCTTCTCCAAGGCCTACGCGATGACCGGCTGGCGGGTGGGCTGGCTGTGTGCGCCCTCGGACATCCTGGAAGCGATGATGAAGATCCACCAGTACATCATCATGTCCGCGCCGACGCCGTCACAGTACGCCGCGCTGGAAGCGATCACCAACGGCGAAGAGGATGTGCGCCGCTTTGTGGCAGAGTTCGACCGGCGCCGGCGGCTGATGGTGAACGGCCTGCGCGATATCGGGCTGACCCTGAACGAGCCGCAAGGCGCGTTCTACGTCTTCCCGTCCATCCGCTCGACCGGGATGGAAGACTTCGAGTTCGCGGAGCGACTGCTGGACGAAGAGAAGGTGGCTGCCATCCCGGGCTCCGCTTTCGGCGAATGCGGCCGCGGGCATGTACGGATGTGCTACGCAGCGCCCTACAACCTGCTGGAGGAAGCCCTGGAACGCATCGGGCGCTTCGTGAGCCGCCACTCTTAGCCAGCAGATTTTACAGCTCCTACACCCCGTCTCGCGCAACGAAGGCCGGCTTTCGCGCGTACTATGTGTAGTGCGGATGGTCCTCCGGAACCGGCTCCTGCTCGCGGCCTGGTTGTTCGCCGTGCTGACGGTGCTCGTCGCCGCGCTGGTGGTGCTGACGCCGTGGTCGAGGGAATCGGACGCCCGCGGCGTGGTCAACGGCGACGTCGACTGCAACCAGACCGTCGATGCGCGCGACGCTCTCGGCGACCTGCGGGAGACGCAGGACTTCGAGCCGCCAGCGTTGTGCGTCTCACAGGCCGGCGACGTGAACTGCGATGATTCGATCGATATGGCTGACGTGGTGGATGTCTTGCGCTTCGCCGGGCTGCACCTACAACCAACCGCCGCGGCCGGCGACTGTCCGGCGATCGGCGCGGTGATCACTACGCCGGCGCCGTCACCGTCTCCATCGCACACTGCGACTGCATCGCCCACGCCGACCGGCTCGACGCCACCGTCCTCTACAGCAACCCCGACCGCAACCCCGATCGCAACGCCACAGGCGAACGGCTACGACGTCACACTGCTGCTCTCCCCGGACTACCTGGGCCAGGCGGCGGACTCCGTGATCGAGTTCGCGCTCTTCCCGGGCCGTCAGAATGAGGCGCTCATCGCAACGCAGAAGGGCTACATCTACCGCGTCGCCCTGGACCAGAGCTTCCAGCCGCAGCTCTGGGGCGACCTGCACACGGAGGTCGCGTTTGACGGGGCAGAGCAGGGCCTGCTGTCCATCGCGTTTTCGCCGGACTATCAGGAGGACGGCAGGATATACGCCTACTACACCCACATCCATCCGGGCCCGGAGAGGCTGTCCCGCTTCAGTTCGACTCCGGCCGGGGGACTTGAATTGAACAGCCGCGAGACGCTCCTGGAGATACCGCACCCTGTCAACGACAACCACAACGGCGGGCACATCGTCTTCGGGAACGATGGCGACCTGTACCTCTCGGTCGGGGATGGCGGCGGCGGCGGCGATCCGGACAACAACGCGCAGGACCTGACCACGTGGCTCGGCAAGATCCTGCGCATCGATGTGTCGGGCCAGTCGGGTTACACGATCCCTCCCGACAACCCGTTCGTCGATGGGCCGGGCGGCAACAAGGACGAGATCTACGCCTATGGGTTTCGCAACCCCTTCCGCTTCACGTCCGACCCGGTCTCGGGCGACATCTGGGTCGGGGACGTCGGGCAGGATCAGTATGAGGAAGTCGATAAGCTCGTGAAGGGCGGCAACTTCGGGTGGGACTGCCGCGAAGGCACGCATGCCTACCCGAGCAACGGCGATCCGGCCTGCGTCAGCCCGCCTCAATTCGTGGAGCCACGTGCCGACTACGATCACGATAGCGGGCAGGCCGTCACCGGCGGCGTGGTCTACCGCGGCGACGATATGCCGGAGCTGCACGGCTGGTACGTCTACGCCGACTTCTACAGCGGGAACATCTGGGCCCTCAACACTGGCGACAACTCCGCTCCGGTGCAGATCGCGGAGGTTGGGATCAACATCCCGTCCTTCACGCTGGCGGCGGACGGCGAGATCTACGTCGTCAGCTACAGCGACGGCATCTACAAGCTGACGCACTGACACCGCTCGGCAGGCAGCGCTCAGGCCGGCGTGACTTCAGTCACACTTGGGGCTACCTTATAGGACTACACTGGAGTCGGAAATGGGTACTCGCTATTCGATCCCGCCGGGCGCACGGCTGAAGGTGCTGGGCGTCTCCGGGAAGGTCCGCGTCATCTCCGAAGGCCGCACCGACATCGAGATCGATCCGCCGGAGCGTCGTATCGAGATACACGACGACGGCCGGGTGATGGAGACACGCTCCCGCTCGACGAACCTGGAGATACGCGTGCCGCACGGGCTGAACGTCTCGATCGGCACGGTGTCAGGTGATGTCGAGCTGGACGGGCGCTTTGGGACGGTGAAAGTCAGCTCGGTCTCCGGCAGTATCAAGATCGGGGATACGGCCGGGGACGCGGACATCCGCAGCATCGCCGGGCAGATCGTCGTCGGAGACTGCGGTGGCTGTTGCCGGGCGAACACGAAGAGCGGACGCATCGCAATCGAGCACGTGGGCGGCGAGGTGCTGGCTCACACGATGAGCGGGAGCATCCAGGTGGGCACGGCAGGCCGAGACGAAGTCTCCCTGAAGACGATTTCCGGACGGCTGGAGGTGCACGTCGATCGTGGCAGGGCGCCTCGCGCCAAACTGCGCACGCTCTCCGGCAAGATCAGCAACGCCCTCCCGCCCGGCGACGACTTCGAGCTCCGGGCGAGCACGATCTCCGGTTCGATCGAAGTTAGTGAGCGATGACTCCTCCGTCCACCGCAACGGACGTTCGGACGGTGGAGGGAGCGATAGCCTTCACCGATCTCTCTGGTTTTACGGAGTTCTGCGCCCTGCGTGGTGACCTGGAGGCCTACACGCTGCTGTCCACGTACGAAGGCGCGCTGCGGCGCCATGTCGACTCGAGGGGGCGCATCGTGAAGGCTCTGGGCGACGGGTTTATGCTCTGGTTCGCCGAGGCCTGCGACGCGGTCGAGGTCGCGCTGGCGCTGCAGGCCACGTTCGAGGAGATGTCGTACGAGGACGACTTCCCGCTCTGGGTGCGCATCGGCATCCACTTCGGCCGCCCGATCGCCCACGGCGACGACCTCGTCGGCCACGACGTCAACGTGGCCGCGCGCATCGTTGACCTGGCGGCGCCCGGTGAGGTGCTGGTCTCGCAGGCCTGCACGGACGTGATGAGCCGCCCGCTGGAAGGGATCGCGTTCGAGGAGGTGGGGCCGGTGGTGATGCGCGGCCTGCCGGAGGCGATCACGCTGTTCCGCGCGGTGCGGGCGTAGAGCGGCGCGCACCGCGGCGTGGGGGCACTGCGCCCCTACGGGATGACTAGCGCCACTTCTTGTCGCGCGTCTTCTCCGCGAACTCGCGGACGGGGCCGGGCGCGCCGGCGATGATGCCCTCGCCGTAGATCGAGATCGGGCCGCCATCGCGGGCGAGGACGAGGCCGCCGGCCTCGCGCACCTGGACGATGCCGGCGGCCATGTCCCAGGGGTAGAGGTTGCTGTGCACGTAGATATCGAAGCGGCCGCTGGCGGCGTAGGCCAGCCCGAGCGCCGCGCTGCCGATGTTCTGGATCGTCATCATGGCCGGCCACATCCCGGCCAGCAGTTCCAGGAGCAGACGGGCGCGCTCGTAGTCGTAGCCCAGGCCGATGCCCATCAGCGCTTCGGCCAGCGTGGGAACTTCCGGGACGCGGACGGGGACGCCGTTGGCAAACGCGCCGCCGCCCTGCACGGCGAAGAACTCGGCGCCGGTGACCGGCTGGCGCGTCAGGCCGAGCATGGGCTCGCCGTCGTGGCAGAGCGCGATGTTGAAGGCGAAGGTCGGGATCCCGCGCGAGAAGTTGCTGGTGCCGTCGATCGGGTCGATCACCCAGAGCCAGCCCCTGTCCCATCGCTCGACGCTGGTCGCCGTCTCCTCGGAAAGCACGGCGTGGTCCGGGTACTCGGCGCGCAGGACGTCCATTGCGGCGGTCTCGCAGGCCAGGTCCGCCTCCGTGAGGAAGTTGCCGCGCCCCTTCACGGTACGGTCGATCGGCAGGCCGGCTTCGAGCGCCCGGAAGCGCTCCAGCATGATGGCGGAGGCGCGGGACGCGGCCTCGCGGGCAACGTCTTCGGCGGAGCGGCCGCTGGCGCCGGCGGGTAGGTCGATCACATGCGCTCGGGGGCGGACATGCCCATCAGATCGAGGGCGCGGGCCAGCACGACCTTCGCCGCGGAGACCAGCTTGAGGCGAGCCTTTGTCAGCGCCTCGTCGTCGGTCAGCACGCGGCACTTCTCGTAGAAGTCGTGGAACGCCGTCGCCATCTCGATCGCGTAGTAGGGGAGCTGGTGTGGCTCCAGGCTCGCCGCCATCGACTCGACGAGCTCGGGCAGACGCAACATCTTGCGGATGAGCGCCAGTTCGGCGTCGTCTGTGAGCAGCGAGACGTCGCCGCCCTCAATGTCGACGCCGCGCTCCTTCGCCTGGTTGATGATGCCGGCGATGCGGGCGTGGGCGTACTGCACGTAGTAGACCGGGTTCTCGGAGCTCTGCTGTTTGGCCAGCTCGATGTCGAAGTCCATGTGCGAATCGGCGGCGCGCCCGACGAAGTTAAAGCGGGCGGCGTCGGCCCCCACTTCTTCGACTAGCTCGCGCAGGCGGATGATGTCACCGGCGCGCTTGGACAGCTTGACCACCTCCGCGCCGCGCTTCAGGGTGACGAGCTGGTAGATGATGATTGTCAGCCGGTCCGGATCGATGCCGAGCGCGCTGACGGCCGCCTTCATCCGTGGGACGTGGCCCTGGTGGTCGGCGCCCCAGATGTTGATCACGCGGTCGAAGCCGCGCAGCACGAACTTGTCGTAGTGGTAAGCGATGTCGCTGGCGAAGTACGTCGGCGCGCCGGTGGAACGCACGAGGACGTTGTCCTTCTCCTCGCCAAGCGCTGAGGAGACGAGCCAGACGGCGCCCTCCCGCTCTGCAACGAAGCCGCGCTCGCGCAGCAGCGCCATCGTCTTCTCGTACGTGCCGTCCTGGTAGACGGAGCGTTCCGAGAACCAGTTGTCGTAGCGCACGCCAATGGCCTCGAGGTCGGCGCGGATCATCTCCAGCATGCGCTCCACGCCCAGGTCGTGGATCTCCTGCGGGAACGGCTCGCCGGGCGCGCGCAGGAACTTGTCGCCGAAGTCCCGCTTCAGCCCCTCTGCCAGCTCGATCATGTATTCGCCGGGGTACCCGCCCTGCGGGATGTCGATCTCGCGGCCGAAGAGTTGCTGGTAGCGGGCGTAGAGCGTCTCGGCGAAGACCTGCGTCTGCGTGCCGGCGTCGTTCACAAGGTACTCACGCTGCACCTCGTAGCCGGCCGCCGAGAGCACCCGCGAGAGCGTATCGCCAAGAGCCAGGCCGCGGCCGTTCCCGACGTGAATCGGGCCGACCGGGTTCGCCGAAACAAACTCGACCTGCACTCGCTGCCCCTTGCCGAGCGCGACGTTGCCGAAGAGCGGGCCCTCGGCCAGAATCTCGCTGACCTGCGAGGCCAGCCAGGCCGCGGACAGGCGGAAGTTGATGAACCCCGGTGGCGCCACGTCCACGCTGGCAACCGCGCCAGGTTCCAGTGTGCCCGTATCGATGTGGCGGGCGATGATGCCGGCGATCTCCAGCGGCGCCATCCTCGCCGCCCGGCCGAGGCGCATCGCCAGCCCGGTGGCGTAGTCGCCGTGCTCCGGGCGCTGAGGCCTCTCGATCGGGGCGTCCGGGATGGGGACAGACGGCAGCTCCCCGGCGTCCTGGGCGCGCTTGATGGCGTCAGAGATGAGGGTGGCGATTTCGTCCTTGATCACGATGTACCAAAACCACGAACCGTCCGCCTAGGCGGACGGGTCTACGCGCTGATTCTACAACAGCGCTCCCTTAGCGGCGACGATCAAGCGCCCCGCTGCTCAGGGTAGCCCCGCGCTGCGATCGGCCAGACGCCGGCGACCTTCTCGCC
Source organism: Dehalococcoidia bacterium (assembly GCA_035542855.1). GTDB lineage: Bacteria > Chloroflexota > Dehalococcoidia > SM23-28-2 > RBG-16-64-32 > DATKKM01. The sequence continues at coordinate 6,274 of DATKKM010000126.1, read as the reverse complement.
GTCCAGCGCGTAGAACACGTCGTGCAGGTTGATCGTCGGGTCGATGTGTGAGGGGACGAGCTGCACGCGGTCGCCGGCCTTGAGCTGGGAGTCGGCGGGGATGTTCAGGCTGGCGTGCTCGTCGCTGAGGAACATCACGGAAGCCCCCTCGATGCCGCGCACGGAGGGGTTGCCGTGGTCCTCCGTACAGGACTTGTGGCCGGAGTCCAGTACGCAAAGCAGGGGGCTGGGCCGGCTGACCACGGTCCCCAGGACCCACATCGCCTGCTCGAATGGGATGTCCAGCTTGCCGTACGCCGTGTCCATCAAGACGTAGGAGCCGGCCTGGATCTCGGTGATGCCGGGGATGCGGCCCGTGATGTCGTATGTGCCGGTGCCGCCGGCGGAGACGATTTCGCAGGGCAGTCCTGCGTCGCGTATCGCCTGTACGCTGGCTGAGAGCGCGGACATCGCCGTTGCGGCGGCGGGGGCGCGCTTGGTCCGGTCCGGGATGCCGACGACGTGACCCTCGTAACCCATTGCTCCTCGCAGGCGGACGTTCGCGGTGTCGGAGATGCGCTTCGCCAGCGCCGCTGCCGGCTCGCCCGGCTGCACCCCGCAGCGTGGCATACCCACGTTCACGTCGACCAGCAGGCCGACTTCCGCCTCTGCGCCTTCCGCCGCGCGGGCGATCTGATCGAGGCCCTCGATGGAATCGACGGCGATCTTGATGTCGATGCCGCGCCTGGCGATCTGGGCGACGCGGCTGACCTTATCCCGGCCGATCACCTGGTTGGCGATCAGGATGTCGTCGCAGAACTCGGAGGCGATCTCCGCCTCGCCGACGGTTGCGCAAGTGAGGCCGGTGCAGGAGCCGGCGGCGAGCTGCCGTCGCGCGATCTCCGGCGTCTTGTGCGCCTTGAAGTGCGGCCGCAGCTTGCACTCGCTCTGCGCGAAGAAGTCCGCCATGCGTCGGATGTTGCGCTCCATCCCGGCGATGTCCAGCAGAAGGGCGGGCGTTGGAATATCGTTCAGCGTATTCGGGGCCATGCGTCAGAGTTTGCCGCGCGATGGGCCGCTGCCGCAAGCGTTTAGTTCACGGAGACCTCGAACCGCCAGGGGCCGGGCTCGGTAATCGTCCTTCTTCCGAAGTTCGGCAGGAATGGGAATGTTGACCATTCGATCTGGTTGATGACGAAGTCGAGCCGTTGCACGTCATCCGTGATGCCAGGGGCGACCGTCATGTCGTACCGGTATTCATCAGAGCTGCCGCCTCCGCCGTTGAAGCTGGTGGCGTATTGACGGCCCGCGTCGTCTGTGACTTCCCACTCCATGTTAGGCATGCCGTGGCGCTGAACCGGGTCGGCCTGGCCGATCCCGAGCGTCCGGAGGCGGATGTGAGCATCAAAGCACTCGTCGTACAAATCCAGCGAGACGAGAGTGATCTGCGTGTCGCCGATGGTCTGCGTCTGAGCGACCGGAATCACGCGCTTCAGGATTGTCTTTCTGACGACGCCCATCTGCCGCATCATCTCCTCCAGCTGCTCAGGAGTTGGAGGCGGCTGATCGGGGCCGGCCACGCTGACGGCTTGTGACAAGGCCACGTCGGACTGTCCGTGAGATGTCTGCCAGTCCGGCGACTTCTCTTTGCATGTTTCGCAGATGATCTCGCCGTGCTCGCGGCAATAGAAGCGCCAGCATACCTGGCACTGGCCGACGGCAGGCGATTCGCAGACGTGGCAGATCATTCCTCAACTCCCCCTTGCCGTCCCGATTATATGCGCGCGCGTTACCATATGCAGAGGATGGCGACGACCGAGCAGGACATCGACGCGCGGCCTCGAATCGAGGGCCTGACGGAAGCTGAGGCCGCCGAGCGCCGCAAGCGCGGCCTGAACAACGCCGCGCCTGTCACCCCCAGCCGCTCTTACAGCCGCATCTTCGTCCAGAACGCCTTCACGCCGATCAACCTCACGCTGTTCGGCATCTGCATCGGTCTCGCCGCGCTGCGGCTGGTCGGCGACTCTGCGATGACGGCCAGCCTGGTCATCGCCAACGTCGTCGTCGGCGTCTTCCAGGAGGTGCGCGCCAAACGCAAGCTGGACCGCATCTCGCTTCTCACGCGACCCGCGGCGACGGTCATCCGCGAGGGCAAGGAGCGCGAGGTCGATCCCGAGGAGATCGTCGTCGACGACGTGCTCGTGCTGAAGACCGGCGACCAGGTGCTTGTCGACGGGCGGCTGCTTAGCGCCGACGGCGTGACCGTCGACGAATCGCTGCTGACCGGCGAGTCGGACCTCGTTGCCAAGCACGCGGGCGAGGAGGTGCAGTCCGGGACGTACTGCATGTCCGGCAGCGGCACTTATCGCGCGGAGAAGGTCGGCGCCGACAGCCTCGTCCAGAAGCTGACCTCGCAGGCCAGGAAGTTCCGCAACAACCAGACGCCGCTTCAGCGAGAGGTCGGGCTAGTGCTGAGGGTGATGGCGGTTGTCGTGGCGGCGCTCTCCGTGCAGGTGTTCACGGCCTATCGCGGTGAGTCGCACGGGATGTCGGTGAGCGACAGCCTGCGCGCGGCTGCGGTGCTTGTCGGCCTCGTGCCGCAGGGGCTTTCGTTCATGGTCACGACGACGTACGCCCTCGCCGTGATCCGCATGGCCGGCTCCGGCGCGCTCATCCAGCGCATCAACGCCGTCGAGTCGATCAGCAACGTCGACCTGTTGTGCCTGGACAAGACCGGCACGCTGACGACGAACAACCTCGCCGTGGAGCAGGTGCTGCCGCTCCAGGGGGACGAGGCCAGCGTCACCGCGCTGCTCGGTGATTACTGCGCGAGCGCCCGCAGCGGGAACCACACCACGGAAGCGATCGCGGAGGCGTTTCCCGGCAACCAGCGTCCGGTCCTCTCAGAGGTTGCCTTCTCCTCGGCGCGGAAGTGGAGCGCGCTGCAGTTTGAGGACGGCGTGTACGTGATGGGGGCGCCGGAGATGCTCGCGCCGGCCCTGCGTCCCGGCACGTCACTCGGGATGGACTGGCAGGAGATGGCCTCCCGAGGCCTGCGCGTCCTGTTGTTTGCCTCCGCGCCCGGCGGCACGATATCCGAAGGCGATCCGCGGCTGCCCGCCGGGCTGACGCCGATCGCCATCGTCAGCCTGAGCGACCAGTTGCGGCCCGAAGCGCGCAGCACGATCGCGGAGTTCGCGAAGGCGGGCATCGGCATCAAGATCATCTCCGGGGACAGCCCGGATACCGTGGCGGCGCTGGCCGTGCAGGCCGGGTTCGCGCCCGATCTGCGCAGCGTTTCCGGGCTGGAGCTGGACGCGCTGAGCGACGCTGAGCTCCGGCAGGTGGCCGAGGACAGCACCGTCTTCGGGCGGATCACGCCCGAGCAGAAGCGCCGCCTGATCCGGGTGCTGCGTCGCCGCGGCCGCCACACAGCGATGATCGGCGACGGCGTGAACGATGTGCTCGCCCTCAAGCAGGCCGACCTGGCGATCGCCATGCGCAGCGGCAGCCAGGTAACGCGCAACGTGGCGGACATCGTGCTGCTGGACGACTCCTTCGCGACGTTGCCCAAGGCGTTCGTCGAAGGGCAGCGGGTGCGGCGCGGCATGCTCGACATCATCCGGCTGTTCATGGTGCGCACGCTCTCCGTGGCGCTCGTAATCCTGGCGTGTACCCTGGTCGGCGCGGAGTTCCCGACGACGCCGCGGCAGAACGGCGCGCTGGCGTTCCTCACCGTCGGCATCCCCACGGTGGCGCTGGCGGCCTGGGCGCGGCCGGCCCACACACCGAAGCGCCTCGTGTTATCGAGCGCGCACTTCGTCGTGCCGGCGGCGATCTCGATCGCGGTCACGACGTTCTGCGTCTACCAGGTCGCGCTGTGGACCAGCGACCTTGAAACGGCGCGTACGGCGCTGACGATCACGGCGATCTTATGCGGCGTCACGCTCATCCTCTTCGCGCAGCCGCCGGTCCGTCTCTTCGTCGGTGGCGCGGAGCTGAACGGCGACTGGCGGACGATCTTCCTGGCCCTGGCGATGGTGGCGCTCTACCCCGTGATCCTGGCGGTGGAGCCGTTCCGCAAGTTCTACGAGCAACGAGTGCTGGCCGCGCCCGCCTACATCCTGATCGTCGTCGTGGTGATCACCTGGGCCTGGGCGCTGCGCAAGTTCTGGCGCTGGAACCTGCCGGGCCAGACACGCCGGCTCTGGCGCTTCCTGACGGCTGAGCTCTGATGACCTAGAGCGGCGGGAACTGCTTGCGCCAGTCCGTGGACTGCTCGTAGGCGTGGGCGGCGCGGAACAGGTTCACCTCGTCGAACGGCCTGGCGATGAACTGCAGGCCGATCGGCAGCTTCGCCCCATCGGGCGCGGCCGCGAAGCCGCAGGGGACGGACATCCCGGGCAGGCCGGCGATGTTCAGCGGGATCGTGCAGACGTCGTTCAGGTACATCTGCAGCGGGTCGTCCACCTTCTCGCCGATCTTGAACGCCGGCGTCGGGCTGACCGGCGCGACGAGCACATCGTGCGTGGCGAACGCGGCGTCGAACTCGCGGCGGATCAGAGTGCGGACCTTCTGCGCCTTCACGTAGTAGGCGTCGTAGTAGCCGGCGGAGAGCGCGTAGGTGCCCACCATGATGCGCCGCTTGACCTCTTCGCCGAAGCCGAACTGGCGCGTCTTCTCCATGTTCTCCCACATGCCCGCGCCTTCCTGGTACGAGTAGCCGTACTTCACGCCATCGTAGCGGGCCAGGTTCGCGGAGGCTTCGCTGGGGGCGATGATGTAGTACACGGCGACGCCCAGGCCGGTGGAGGGCAGCGTCACCTCGTAGTCGATCTCCGCGCCCAGGTCCCGCATCTGGCGGATCGCGTCCTCAGTGGCCTTGCGCACAGAGTCGTCCATGCCTTCGACGAAGTACTCCCGGGGGACGCCGACCCGCATGCCGCGCATGTCTCCGCTCAACAATTCGGCGATGCCGGGGACGTCCATCTCGGCGCTGGTGGAGTCGCGCTGGTCGTGGCCGGCGATCGCCTCGAAGACGAGGGCGGCGTCGAGGACGGACCGCGTGAAGGGCCCGATCTGGTCCAGCGACGAGGCGAAGGCGACAAGCCCGTAGCGGGAGACGCGCCCATACGTCGGTTTGAAGCCGACGACGCCGGAGAGCGCAGCCGGCTGGCGGATGCTGCCGCCGGTGTCGGAGCCGAGCGCGAAGTAGGCCATGCCGCTGGCCACCGCCGCCGCCGAGCCCGCCGAGGAGCCGCCCGGCACGCGGTCCAGCGCCCAGGGGTTGCGCGTGGGGCCGTAGGCGCTGTTCTCGCCGCTGGAGCCCATCGCGAACTCGTCCATGTTGGTCTTGCCGGCCATCACGAAGCCGGCCTCGTTGAGGAGGGTGATGACGTTGGCGTCGTAGATGGGGACGAACGGCTCCAGGATCTTGGAGCCGCAGGTGGTGCGGACGCCGCGTGTGCTGATGACGTCCTTGATCGCGCCGGGGATGCCGGTGAGAGGCGTGCCCTCGCCTTTGGCGAGGCGTTCGTCGGCGCGCTTCGCCTGTTCCAGCGCGAGGTCCTCCGTGAGCGTGATGAAGGCGTGGATGCGGTCCTCGGCGGCGCGGATGCGGTCGAAGGCGGCGCGGGTGAGCTCGACGGAGGAGACCTGGCGCTGCCGCAGGAGCGACGCGGCCTCGGAGATGGTGAGGCGGGTGAGGTCGTCGGGCATCACTCCTCCAGCACCGCGCGGACACGGAAGTAGTCGCCCTCGCGCTGGGGGGCGTTGGCGAGCACGTCCTCGGTTTCGGCGGGGGGGAGGGGCTCGTCGTCGCGCATGATGTTGTGGAGGTCGAGGGGGTAGGCGGTGGGGGGTACGTCGCCGGTGTCGACGGCTTTGAGGCGCTCGAAGTAGTCGAGGATTTCGGAGAGCTGGCCGGCGAACTTCTGGACGTCGGCGTCGGTGAGGCCGAGGCGGGCGAGGCGGGCTATGTGGCGTACCTGGTCGGGTGTGAGGGCCATGGGGCTAGTATGCCGGAAGTGGCAGGTAGGAGGTAGGAGGGTTGATTGATGTGCGGGCGGCGTGTCTGCGTTTGATTGATGTGACGACAAAACCGATTTTCTTGCCGCGCCTTCGGGGGATTGCGATGGGAGTACGGTGGCTGTCATGGGGAGCGGATTAACGGATGCGCTGTGCGGTTGGGAATGTGCGGGCGCGCGACGGGCGCTGCGGTTAGTGTAGCGGTTGCAGGCGGCAGGTCTTAGGGGGAAATGGCGGTTTGGGGCTGGTGACGTCTGCGCCTTGAGGA
>DATKKM010000125.1:0-10936 GCA_035542855.1 Dehalococcoidia bacterium | reverse complement strand
CCGTTATCGGCCAGCTTGCGCATGATCTCCAGCGGAAAAGTCTCGTCGCCGGCCCGGGAGCGCACGTGGGGGCGGATTTCGCGGTCGGCGAACTGCTTGGCGGTGCTGTAGATCAGGCGCTGGGCTTCGGTGAGCTGCATGGGGGACTCCTGTGTGGTGTGTGCACAGAAGTCTAACACCGGCGCGAACGAGCGACGCTACGTGAACCGGTAGCCGACGCCGCGCACCGTGATGATGTACGCCGGGTGGGCCGGGTCTTCCTCGATGTGGTCACGCACCCGCCCGACGTGGACGTCCACCGTGCGTGTCTGGCCGTAGGCTGCGTAGCCCCAGACCGCCTCCAGCAGCTGGTTGCGCGTCAGCACGCGGCCGCGGTTGCGCATCAGGGTCTGCAGCAGGTCGAACTCCTTGGGGCGCAGCTCAACGGGGACGCCTGCGCGGGTGACCTCACGCTTGGCGGCGTCCAGCTTGATGTCGCCCGCGGTGAGCACCTCGGAGACCGAGACCGGGGACTCGCTGGCGCGACGCAGCTGGGCGCGGACGCGGGCGATCAGCTCCTTCACGCTGAACGGCTTGGTGACATAATCGTCAGCGCCCACTTCGAGGCCCAGCACGCGGTCGACCTCGTCCGTCTTGGCGGTGAGGATGATGATCGGGATGCTGGACTCGCGGCGCACGACGCGGCAGACCTCCATCCCGTTCAGGCGCGGGAGCATGAGGTCGAGTACGAGGAGGTCGGGGTGGTCCTGGCGCACGGAGGCCAGGGCTTCTTCGCCGTCTGCGGCGGTGAGAACGCCGAAGCCCTCCTTCTCCAGGCTGAACTTGAGGGTCGCCACGATATTGGGTTCGTCGTCTGCTACAAGTATCTTCCGCATGGGCAGGGCTGTGTACCCAGGGAAACGATATGCGCCGGCTGTAAACGGACGTTTAACGCCCGGTCAAAGTGTGCTTAACGGAAACGCAACCGATTGTAAACGAGTTGTAAAATCCGCCCAACTCGGCGGCTGACCCCTTGCCCATGCCTTTGCCGGCGGGCTACCTTTACGGCGCCGCGCCAGCCCCACCCCGACGGCACGGCCAACCTGGAGGAGCAACCCGTATGACGGTCCCTGCGACTACCGACGACTCGATCTCGGAACGCATCACCGCAGCAACCCAGCGCCTCACCAAAGAATTCAGCGGCTACTTCCCGCCGCAGGTCGTTGAAGACATCGCCCGCGAATCACTCCAGTCCTACGAAAAGGCGGTTGTGCTTGACTTCGTGCCGCTCTTCGTGGAGCGATTCACCCGCGAGCGTTTGAAGGCAAGTATCGGCCAGCCTCACGCCTGATCGCTAACTTTTGCGCCAGGCGGTACAATACATGTTGTCCGCAGCCCGTCGCCGGCCGTTAGCGCCGGTCATCCGCGTAACTCGTGACGGGCGGGACCCTCTGTTAGTAGCGCCATGGTAGCCAATCCAAGGGAACGTGTATCTCTCCGCCTGGACGAATCGGTAGCGCGGTATCTCAACCGCGAAATGTCCGATCTCCAGTTCAAGATGCGCGTCCTGGAACGGGCGGAGGACGCCTCGCTGCCGCTGTTGGAGCGGGCGAAGTTCCTCTCCATCGTCGCCACCAACCTGGACGAGTTCTACATGGTCCGCGTCGCCGGGCTCAAGCGCCAGCAGTCCGTGGGGCTGGCCACGCTTTCGGCGGATGGCCTGACTCCCACGCAGCAGCTGGCGTTGATCTCCAGCGAGGTCGCCGTGCTGATGGAGCGCCACGCCCGCGTCTTTGTGGAAGAGGTGATGCCGGCGCTCCAGCGGCGGGGGATCCGCCTGCGGCGCTGGCGGGAGCTGCTGCCGGAACAGCAGACGGAGCTGCAGCAGGTGTTCCGCGAGCGCATCTTCCCCATCCTGACGCCGCTGGCCGTGGACCCCGGCCATCCTTTCCCGTACATCTCCAATCGCTCGCTCAACCTGGCCGTGTTCGTGCAAGACGAGCAGGGCAAGGTGCACTTCGCGCGGGTAAAGGTGCCGCCGCTGCTGCCGCGCTTCATGTCTGTGGCCGGCGCCGAGCCGTGCTTCGTGCCGCTGGAGGACATCATCGCGGCCAACCTGGGCGATCTCTTCACCGGCATGCGGATCCTGGAGTGGCACACCTTCCGCGTGACCCGCGACGCCGAGCTCGAAGTTGACGACGACGGTGCGGAAGACCTCCTGGCGGCCCTGGAGCAAGAGCTGTCCCGTCGGCGGTTCAGCCGGGCCACGCGCCTGGAGGTAGAGAATGGCACCCCGGCCCACCTGCTCTCGCTGCTGATGCGGGAGCTGGGCGTGGGCGATGACGACGTCTTCGAGTTGCCCGGCCCGCTGGACCTCTCCGCCCTTATGCAGTTCTACGAGCTGGACCGGCCTGACCTCAAAGACGCCCCGTTCCAGCCGGCCAACCACCCTAACCTGGTCAAGCCGGACGATTCAGTGGTTGATATCTTCAACGTGCTGAAGACGAAAGACATCCTGGTCCACCACCCCTATGAATCGTTCGCCAACAGCGTGCAGCTCTTCATCGAGCAGGCCGCCGCCGACCCGGACGTCCTCGCCATCAAGCAGACGCTGTACCGCACGTCTGGGGAGAGCCCCATCGTCGATGCGCTGACCGAGGCGGCGGAGGCGGGCAAGCAGGTCGTGGTGCTGGTGGAGATCAAGGCCCGCTTCGACGAGATCGCCAACATCAACTGGGCGCGGACACTGGAGCGCGCCGGCTGCCACGTGGTCTACGGGCTGATGGGCCTGAAGACGCACTGCAAGCTCTGCATGGTGGTGCGCAGTGAGGGCGACACGCTCCGCCGCTACGTGCACATCGGTACCGGCAACTACAACCCCGCTACCGCCCGCGTGTACGAGGACATCGGCCTGCTCACCGCCGACGAGAAGCTGGGCGCGGACATCGGGAATCTGTTCAACTACCTGACCGGCTACTCCCGCCACGAAAGCTACGCCTCGCTCCTCGTCGCTCCGCACGAAATGCGGCGCCGCATGCTGGGCCTGATCCAGCGCGAGACGAAGATCGCGCGGCGCGGCGAGCCGGCCCGCATCATCTTCAAGATGAACGCCCTAGTCGATGAGGCGATCATCGACGGGCTGTACGAGGCCTCCCAGGCCGGCGTCTCCATCGATGTCATCTGCCGCGGCATCTGCGCGCTGCGCCCCGGAGTGCCCGGCCTGAGCGAGAATATCCGCGTCCGCAGCATCATCGGTCGCTACCTGGAGCATTCCCGCATGTACTACTTCGCCAACGCGGGCGCGGAGCAGCTCTACATCGGCAGCGCGGACATGATGCACCGCAACCTGGACCGCCGCGTGGAGGTGCTGGTGCGCGTGGAGTCGCCCGGGCTGAAGAGCCGGCTGCTGGAGATACTGGACCTGGCCCTGGCCGACAACGCCGGCGCCTGGCGCCTGGGCCCACAGGCCGAATGGACGCGCCTCTCGGCCAGCCCCGATGAAGCCCCCCGCGATCTGCAGAAGGAGCTCATGCAACGTGCTGGACAAGCGCAGTGAGCTGGAGCTAAAGCTTCTCGTCCCTTCTGACTTCCAGCTTCCGCCGCTGGCCGGGGAATCTCCAGACGTAGCCGGCGTCTCCGAGAAAGAGCCGCTGCAGCTATCGGCCGTCTACTTCGATACGCCGGATCTGCGGCTGCTGCGCCACGGGATCACCCTGCGCTACCGCACCGGAGAAGACGGCGGCCCCCGCTGGACGCTGAAGCTACCCGTCAACGGCGACAACGCCCTCCGCAGCGAGCTCGAATACGCGGGCAACGGCACGGAGCCGCCCGCGGAGGCCCGCACCGTCCTCTTCGGCGTGCTCAACGGCTCCGTCGTCGGGCCGGTGGCGGAGATCAAGACGCGGCGCCGGCGCTGGTCACTGGCCGGCCCCGACGGCGAGGAGATGGCAGAGCTGGTGGACGACCGCGTCTCCGTGCTCGATGGCAACGAGATCCGTGACAGCTTCCGCGAGATCGAAATCGAATCGCACGGGGCAAGCCGCAAGGTGCTGGAGCGCATAGCCCGTGTGATCCGCGACGCGGGCGCCATGCCGGAGCAGCGCTCCAAGGCGAGCCGCGCCCTGGAGGCACTGCGCGGCGCCGCCCCCACGGTCGCGCCGCACCCTCTGGACCCTGACGAGCCGGCCGGCCACGCAGTCGGGCCGGCGCTGGAAGACGCGCTCGCGCGGCTGCTCATGTACGACCCCTACGCCCGCATCGGCGAGGTGGAGGGCGTCCACCAGCTGCGCGTGGCCGGCCGCGTGGTGCGCAGCGTTCTCCGCACGTTCGATCCGCTGCTGGACCAGCAGAAGCTGGCCGCCGCGCACGAGGAGCTGCGCTGGCTGGGCCAGGCCCTGGGCGGCGTGCGCGACCTGGACGTCATGATCGAAGGCCTGCGGGAGGCGGCAGGCGCGGCGGAGCAGGCGATCGCGCCCGTGCTTTCGACGCTGGCCGCACGCCGCGCCGAGGCGGAGGTTGTGCTCACGCAGGCCCTGGCTTCTGAGCGCTACGCCGGGATGATCAAGATGCTAAGCGAGCTAGCGCATGACGACACGTTCGTCGTGGTGGCCAGCGGCCCGGCTGAGACAGAGCTGCCGGCGCTGGCCCAGCGGATGTGGAACAAGCTGCGAAAGGCCGCTGACGCCCTGGAGCCGGTCTCCCCGGAGGCCAACTTCCACCGCGCGCGCATCCTGGCCAAGCGGGCGCGGTATGCGGCGGAGACGGTGGGGCAATTTGTGAGTTCTAAACCAGCAAAGCGCTTACACCGCTTGGCAGTAGCCGCCGAATCGGTACAGAATGTCCTTGGTGAGCACATGGACGCGACCTTCGCACGGGAGACCCTGGAGGGGTTCGCCTCCGCGCACCACGGCGATGGCGCGGTCAGCTTCCAGCTGGGCCGCATGGTGGAGCGATACGATCAGGTGGCCCGGCAGAAGCGGCGCGAGTTTTTCAAGCTGTGGCGCAAGCTCGGCCGGGGGCGCAACCTGGGGTGAGCCGATAGGTGTCTAACGGCGTCATTCATGCCGCCGGCGGGGTGTTGTGGCGGCGAGCGGCGAACGGCAGCGGCGGTGACTCCGTCGAGGTGGCCATCATCCACCGCCCGCGCTACGACGACTGGAGCATCCCCAAGGGCAAGCTCAACCCCGGCGAGATCGAACTGGAGGGAGCCGTCCGCGAGATCGCCGAGGAGACCGGCTACCGCGTGACCGTGGGACGGCCATTGGGCGAGGTGAACTACATCAAGGAAGGGCGTCCCAAGACCGTGCGCTACTGGGCCATGCGCGCCGAAGGCGGTATCTTTACACCCAGCCGCGAGGTGGACGAGCTGCGCTGGCTGCCCGCCCGCGATGCGATGAAGCTGCTGACCACGGAGCGCGACAGGGACCTCCTGAAGACGTTCGCCTCCGGCCCGGCCAGCACCAAGGCGATCCTCCTCGTCCGCCACGCCACTGCCGGCAACCGCTCCGACTGGAGCGGCCCGGACGCCAAGCGCCCCCTGGACGAAGGCGGCCACCAGCAGGCAGACGCCCTGGTCTGGCTGCTGACCCGCTTTGACGTGCGGGAGGTGGTGTCAGCGCCGCCTCTGCGCTGTACGCAGACCGTGGAGCCGGTGAGCGCTGCTGTGGGCCTCACCGTGCGCCAGGAGCCGCTGCTCTCAGAGGACTACTACTACGGGCGTGAGGACGCCGCCCTGCAGTTCGTGCGCGGGGTGGGCACGGCCGGTACGGGCACGGTCCTCTGCAGCCAGGGCGGCGTCATCCCGGACCTGCTCGGGCGCCTGGCCACCGGCGATGGCTACGCGCTGCCGGACCCGATCGTCGCCAAGAAGGGCAGCGTCTGGTCGCTCACATTCGTGGAGAATAGCCTGTTCAGCGCGGAGTACTTCCCGCCGCTGACCTGAGCGCTACGCCTGGGCAATCAGCCCCGCCTGCTCCAGTTGACGCTGGATGGTGCGGTTGTTCAGGTCCAGCGCCTGTGTGATCGTGTCGGTCAGCAGCCGTACCTTCTCCTCCATTGGCATCTCGTCTGCCATCTGGAGAAGAGTGGCCCGGACAGCCTGGCGCAGCGCATCACGTTCGAGGCCTAGCTTCATACAAGTGCCTCCCCTTGCCCCCGTGCAGAATGATATCGCAGATCAGCAAGGCTGATGAGGCCGCGCGCGGGCTATTCGGGGCCTTTGGCGCGGTGCTCCGCCATGAAAGCGGCCGCTTCGGAGCGGCGGCGCAGGTTCAGCTTGCTGAGGATGCTGGACACGTAGTTCTTGACCGTCTTATCGCTGAGGAATATCTCTGCGGCTATCTCCCGGTTCGTCTTCCCCTCGGCGATGAGGGCCAGGATCTTGCGCTCCTGCGCGGAAAGCGGCGCCAGGTCATCCGCCTCCCCCTTGGCCAGCGAGCGCATGCGCTCCAGCACCTTGTCCGTTACCGCCGGGTCCAGCAGCGACTCACCGCGGGCCACCCGGTCGATCGCCTCCGCCAGGTTCTGGCCGCGCGTCTGCTTGAGCAGGTAGCCGGATGCGCCGGCCATGATCGAGCCGTAGATCGCCTCGTCGTCGGCATATGAGGTGAGCATGATCACCTTCGTCTCCGGCCGCTCGCCGCGGATCTCGCGCGTGGCCTCCACGCCACTCCCGTCCGGCAGGCGGATGTCCATCACAATGACGTCCGGCTGCGCCTCGTGGGCCACGGCCACGGCCTCGGCGACAGAGCCGGCCTCGCCGACGATGTTGAACTGCTTGCGCCGCTCAATCAGCGTCCGCAGCCCCATGCGCACGACTTCGTGGTCGTCCACCAGCATCACTTTGACTGGATCAGCCATCGCTCGTTCCCTTCTGTCGCGGATGCAAGGTTATCCGGACCGTGGTGCCCTCGCCCGGAGTGCTGTCGTATGCCAGGACACCGCCGACGCTGCGCGCGCGGTCCCGCATGTTGCGGAGGCCGTGGTGGGCGCCGGATACGCCGTCCGCCGGCGGCGTGAACCCGATGCCATTGTCCGTGACCTCCAGCATGATGCCCCCGGCCGTTGGGTGCAATCGGATGGAGACGTTGGTGGCCTTGGAGTGCTTGGCGGCGTTGTTCAGCGCCTCCTGCGCGATGTGGAAGAGCGCCATCGCCTCACTTTCGCCGCCAATGGCCGCGAATGTGTTGTCGATATCCAGCGTCGTCGTGATGAGCGAGTTCACCCGGAAGTGCTCCACGAGTTGATGCAGCGCCTGCGGAACGTCCTGCACGTGGGAGAGCTGGGGCCGCAGGTCGAAGATGTAGCTGCGGATGTCCTTGATGACCTTGTTCAGGTCGTCTATGGCGTGTTCGATGCTGGGTTTCACTTCCTCCGGCTCTTCCTCAAGCCGGTCGGCGCAGTCTTCCAGGTGAAGGGCCACGGCGTAGATCGATTGGATGATGCCATCGTGCAGGTCCATGCCGATCCGCTCACGCTCTTCGAGCCGGGCCAGGCTCTCCAGCTTTTCGGTCAATGTCCGGCGTTCAAGGGCGACGGCCACCATGTTGGCGAACGTCTGCAGCAGCAGGGCCTCGCGGTCGCTGAACTGCGTGAAGGTGTGGTTGCCGACCATCAACACACCCAGCCCGCCGCCTTCACCAAGAACCGGGACCAGGACGGCGGAGATGAGCTGCTCATCCTCCATCAGCGACCAACGCCCGTCGCCGGAGGCCGCTTGTTCCTCGTGGTAGTCCTCGATGATCACCGGCTGGCTGTGCTCCAGCGTCCGGCGTAGCAGGGTTGAGCTCGCGATCAGGCGCCGGTCACTGCCCTGATTGCGGGTGCCGATCCCCGCCACAGCCTTCAAAGATTCGCCGTCCGGGTTGACGAGGTTCAACACGGCCACCTCTGTGGAAAGCAGCTCGGAGGCGCGCCGCACCACGAAGTCAAGCAGCTCCTGGAGGTCGTGCGACGCGGTGACGTCGCGGCTGACCTCGAACAGCGCCTGCCACTCATGGGCCCGTGTCTGCTCTCCTTCGTACAGGCGTGCGTTCGTGATGGCGACGGCCGCCTGCGTCGACAGAAAGCGCACGAGCTGCTCGTCGCGCTCATCGAATCTCTCGCCGCCGATCTTCTCGGTCAGGTAGAGGTTACCGAGGATCTGGTCGTGCCAGATCACCGGCACGCCGAGCAGCGACTTCATCTCCGGGTGGTTCGGTGGAAAGCCGATAGAGCGCGGGTCCTTGCTGATGTCTTCGATGTTGAGTGTGCTGCCTTCATGCAGTAGGACGCCCAGCAGCCCGCGGCCGGCCGGGATCGGGCCGATGCGTTCCCGTTCCTGCGGCGTGATGCCGCTCGTGATGAACTGCTCGATCCTGCCATCGGCGCCCAGCACGCTGAGAGCGGCATATCGCGCGCCGATCTGCTCGTGCGCCACGTCCACGACTTTCTGCAGCACGGCTTCGAGCGAAAGCTCAGAGGTCAGGGTCACGCTGGCTTCTGCAAGCGCTCTGATGTCGTTTGCGGTGTACGAGGGTCGAATCATAGCCCTAAGAGGATTATAGACCGCCGCCGGGGGCCATATGGCACGTCCCTTCCGGGACTTCTGGCCCTCTCTCCCGCGCCCGGGGCCAAGCCTACGCTGAAGAGCAACGCAGAATTCGCCGTCGGCCTGGTCATAAGTAAGCCTGCCGCGAACAGGCCAGACGGCCCCCAACTCTCAGGCCGTATGCATCGGCGCTGCCTCGCGGGTGCGACCGTACACTCATCTTGATGGAAACGAAACCGCCGATCACCGTACTCGTCATAGACGAAAACCCCGCCGTATGCGCCGCCCTGGCGCGCCGCATCTCCGGCCTGGACGGCTTTGGCGTTATCGAGGCCACCAGCAACCCTGTCCTGGCCGCTGAAATCGCCCACGAGTTCTCCCCACAGGTCATCATCGCGGACTTCAAGCGGGGCCCCCGCCCACGGGAGGAGATGGTGCGCTGGATGCGGAACAGCAGCCCGGATTCGGCCCTCATCGTCTATGCCGCGTACTTCGTGGAGGGAGAGCGGGAAGCTTTCCAGCAGGCCGGGGCGTCCCGCTGCCTGCTGAAGGGGCTGAGCGCGGCCGAACTGGCCCGCGAACTGCAAGCCGCCGCACAGGACCATCACCGCCACCGCAACGGCACCAGCTGAACCCGCCGCGCTGACCTCGCTCCAGGTACTTGTGTTGATCGCAACGCGCGCGCCCCGTAGTCTGGGGAAGCCGCCCGGCGGCGGCCAGGAAGGGGAGCGCAATGCAGGACCTATTTTCGATTTCCGGCAAGGTCGCCCTGGTGACGGGCGGCGGCCGGGGCATCGGCCAGATGATCGCCGAAGGGTTCGTGCGGGCCGGCGCGAAGACGTACATCGCCGGCCGCAAGGCTGAGACGCTGGAGGACACGGCGAAGGCGCTCTCCGCACACGGCGAATGCATCCCCTACGCCGCCGACCTGAGCACCGAAGCCGGCTGCCGCGCCCTGGCTGACCAGCTTGCCGGACGGGAAGAGCGGCTCCATATCCTGGTAAACAACGCCGGCGCTACCTGGGGTGCGCCGCTGGACCAGTACCCGGACTCCGCCTTTGACCGCTGCTGGGACCTGAACGTGCGCGGCGTCTTCCACCTCACCCGCTTCCTGCTGCCGCTGCTCACCAAAGCCGCCAGCGCCCAGAGCCCAGCGCGCGTCATCAACATCGGTTCGATCGACGGCATCCGCGTGCCGGCCGTCGAGAACTACGCCTATGCGGCCAGCAAGGCCGCCGTGCACCAGCTAACGCGCGTGCTCTCCCGCAAGCTGGCGCCGAGCCACATCACCGTCAACGCGATCGCGCCGGGGCCGTTCGACACCAAGATGATGCACGAGACGATCGAGCGATTCGGCCCGGCGATCCGGGCCGGCTGCCCCCTGGGCCGTATCGGCGAGCCGGAGGACCTGGCCGGCACCGCGATCTTCCTTTCGTCCCGCGCCGCCTCCTACATCACGGGTGCGGTGATCCCCGTCGACGGCGGCATCTCCACCGACCACGAATAGCGCCACAAACCAAGACGCCGCCGGTTGTCACGCCGGCGGCGTCTTGTTAAGTGCTCTACTCGGCTATTCCTCGCGCCTGGATGCCGCCAGGTACAGGCCGCCGCCGCCGGCCAGCAGCAGCGCGCCCATGATCATCACCAGCCAGTACGTCGTGGACGTGCTGCCCGTGCTGCCACCGGTGTTTGGCAGCTCCGAGGCACCGAGCGGTGTGGGCGACGGGCTGTGCGTCGGTGACGGCGTCGGCGTTGGCGAAGGCGTTCGCGTCGGTGTGCCCGTTGGCGTTGCGGTTGCCGTTGCCGTCGGCGTCGGCGAAGGTGTCGGCGAAGGTGTCGGTGTTGGCGCCGGCGTCTCCGTCTCTTCGATCACGGTTGGCGTGGGCGTACGTGTCGGCGTGGCCGTTGGAGTCGCCGTTGGCGTAGGAGTTGGCGTCTCAGTGGGGGTGCCGCTCGGCGTCTCGGTCGGCGTGCCCGTCGGCGTCTCTGTCGGCGTGCCTGTTGGCGTCTCCGTCGGCGTGCCCGTGGGTGTTTCAGTCGGTGTTTCAGTCGGCGTGCTTGTTGGCGTCTCAGTCGGCGTGCCCGTCGGCGTGCCCGTGGGGGTCTCGGTCGGCGTGCCCGTCGGCGTCTCTGTCGGCGTGCCCGTCGGAGTGGGCGTCGGCGTCGGCGTCTCGGTCGGCGTGCCCGTTGGAGTTGGCGTCGGCGTCGGAGTCTCGGTCGGCGTGCCCGTTGGAGTCGCCGTGGGCGTCGCTGTTGGCGTCGCCGTTGGCGTCGCTGTTGGAGTGGCCGTAGGTGTGGCGGTTGGCGTCGCTGTGGGCGTCGCTGTTGGAGTGGCCGTGGGCGTCGCCGTGGGCGTCGCCGTAGGTGTGGCGGTTGGCGTCGCCGTAGGTGTGGCGGTTGGCGTCGCTGTGGGCGTCGCTGTGGGCGTCG
>DATKKM010000124.1:0-4209 GCA_035542855.1 Dehalococcoidia bacterium | reverse complement strand
CGAGTAGATCCAGAGAGATACGCGGTGTAGTAGGCAACTGGCTGGGGGTACCCGGCTGAGATTAGTTCTTAATAGACCTCATCGGGCGTCGCTTGGAATCCGCCCTCTTTTCCCCCACGACTCGAAAGGAAATCGCAGCCTCCCGGAAGCGTGTAGTCCGGGATGCATAGGCCGCTCGGATCACGGAGGTTCACGGGGTTGTTCGCGGCGTACGCATACGTCAGCCCCGCATTAGCCGGGTCAGCGGAAAGGAACCGGCCTGTCTCGGGATCATAGTACCGTGCCCTCAGGTAATACAGATCGCTGTCCGCATCATGTTGTTCGCCGGTGAAGAGCCAGTTGTTGGGGGTGCTGCCGGTGCTGGCGCGGACCGCGCCGAAGACGTCGTAGGAGTAGGTGTCCGTCACATCGCCGGAGCCGTCGGTGAGGTCAGTAGTCGAACCAAGGCCGTCGTATGTGTAGTACGTCTGGTCGCCCCCGCCGTCCGTCGCGGAGATGAGGTCGAGGCCGTAGACGTAGGTGTTCGTTCCGTCCTGCAGAACGACAGGCAGGCCGCGGTTCACGTCCCAGACGTAGTCCGTGGCCACGGGGCCACCGCCGTCATCCACTGTCAGGCTCGTGCGCATGCCGTCTCCGTTATATACAGACGTGCGCGCGGTTGTCGTGGTTACGCTTGCTCGCGCTGGCGGGCCGCCTCGATCGCCGCTAGCGCTAGCTGGCGCACGTCTTCGGGGATCGCAGCTGGTGCGCCGCTCGCCCCGGGCGCAGGTACGTGGAGTGGAGCGTCTTCGTGGAGCTCGGCCTTGGTTACCCAGCGGAGGGTTGGGTCATCGACGGTGGCGTGGTCCGCGCCTTCGAGGGGGCGGACGAAGTAGATCAGGTCGATGTGCTTGTGGGGCTCGCCGGGGCCGGGGATGTCTTCGATGAGGATGGTGTAGGGCGCGGGCAGCTGTTCCGGGTAGGCGAAGGGGTGGTAGGGCGAGGTGGAGATGATCTCGCAGACGAGGCCGGTCTCTTCGCGGACTTCGCGGAGGGCGGCTTCGACGGGGTCTTCGTTGGGCTCGATGTGGCCGCCGGGGGGCATCCACTGCTGGAGGCGCTTGTGCCAGTGGAGGAGGGTGGCGCCGCGGTCTACGACGAACGCTGTCGCGGTGAAGTGGCGGGTGAAGGGTGCGGGTTGGCCGTCCAGGTAGGCGGTGAGGTTGCGGGCGAAGGCGTCTAGCTGGAGGCAGAGGGGGTCTGCGTCCCGTTCGACGGCTGCGCGGTGGGCGTCCCAGTGCTCGACGAGGTCGAGGAGGGCGATCTCGGCTGGGTCCGTAAGGCGGGGGCGGAGGCCGGCGAGGGCGACGGGGTAGGCGCGGCCCTGGAGCAGTTCGCGGGCCTTCATGGCGAGGATGGCCAGCTTGGCGGCGTAACGGAGCATGCGGGCGCTGCGCTGGCGGAGGAAGCCGGCGTAGTGCTCTTCCATCTCGTCGTAGAGGGGCTCGCGGTGGAGGAGGCGGTAGCGGGCCTCGAAGCTGATGTTGAGGGCGAGGAAGCGGAGCTCGTCGATGATGGTCTCGCGGGTCAGCGCCGGCGGGGTTAGCTCGCCGTAGATCGGCACGATGCCGAAATGCCACTGGGGTCGGCCCTCGCTGGGATACTGGCGCAGCTCTTGCTCGGTGCGGACCATCGTCGACCAGCCCTTGCGGCCGCGGAAGACGTCGCGCAGCTTCGCGAGGAGGGCGTCGTTGAGGCGGCGGAGGACGATCAGGAGGTCGTGGTCTGACCAGGGCTTAGCCTCGCCGCGGGCCCAGGAGCCGTGCCAGTAGATGGCCGCGAGATCGTCGCCGAGGGAGGCGATGAGCTGGCCGCAGACTTCGCGGACTTCGCCGGGGAGATCGAGGCCGGGTTGCATGACCAGATGAGGATACAGTGACACGAACCGCTTGGGGAACGCGGGCGCGGGTGTTAGCGTCGCCCTCAAAGCGATGCTAGCGAAGGTCAACAGCTGCGCGGTCGTCGGCCTTGAGGGTGAGATCGTCGAGGTCGAGGTCGACATCATCAACATGGGGCTGCCGCAGTTCTCAGTGGTCGGGCTGCCGGACACGGCGGTGCAGGAGGCGCGGGAGCGGGTGCGGTCGGCGATCCGGAACTCGGGGCTGCAGTTTCCGGCGCACAAGATCACGGTGAACCTGGCGCCGGCCGACCTGCGCAAAGAGGGCCCGGCGTACGACCTGCCGATCGCGATAGGCATCTTGATCGCGAGCGGGCAGGCGCCGGAGCCGCGGCGCGGGTGCGTGTTCCTGGGCGAGCTTTCGCTGGACGGGAGGCTGCGGCACACGCAGGGTGTGCTGCCGATGGTGGGCCTGGCCAAAGAGCGCGGGTTCACGACGGCGTTCGTGCCGGAAGCGGACGCGGGCGAGGCAGCGCTAGTGGAGGGGGTGGAGGTGATTCCGGTGGCCTCGCTGCGAGGTCTGGCGGAGCACCTGCGTTTCGGGGAGCAGATAGAGCCGTTCTCGCCGAAGCGAGAGATCGACGTGCCGGCGGCGGCGCCGATCGGGACGGACTTCCGCGACATCAAGGGTCAGGAGCACGTGAAGCGGGCGCTGGAAGTCGCGGCCGCTGGGGGCCACAACGTGCTGATGGTTGGGCCGCCGGGGTCCGGGAAGACGCTGCTGGCCCGCGCGATGCCGACGATCCTGCCGCGGATGACGGCGGACGAGGCGCTGGAGGTGACGAAGATCTACAGCGTGGCAGGGATGCTGGCAGCGGGCACGCCGCTGATGAAGCAACGGCCGTTCCGGGCGCCGCACCACACGGTATCGCACGCGGGGCTGGTGGGCGGCGGACGCGTGCCGCGCCCGGGCGAGATCACGCTGAGCCACCGCGGCGTGTTGTTCCTGGATGAGCTGCCGGAGTTCGCGCACGGGGTGCTGGAGTCCATCCGGCAGCCGCTGGAGGACCGGGTGGTGACGGTAAGCCGGGCGGCGGGCAACGTGACTTTCCCGGCGAACTTCACGCTGATGAGCGCGATGAACCCGTGCCCCTGCGGGTACCACGGGGACGCCTCGCGGCCGTGCACGTGCGCGCCTTCGGCGGTGACGCGGTACCAGCACCGGATATCGGGGCCGCTGCTGGACCGGATCGACATCTTCGTGGAGGTGCCGCGCGTCGACTACGAAAAGCTGTCGCAGGGGCCGGCGCCGGAAGGCTCGTGCGAGGTGCGGGAGCGGGTGGAGCGCAGCCGGGACGTGCAGCGGATGCGGTACTCGGAGTCGCACCTGGCGGCGAACAGCGAGATGGGGCCGGTGGAGGTGCGGCAGTTCTGCCAGCAAACGCTGGACGACGCCGCGCGATCGCTGCTGAAGCTGGCGGTGAACCAGCTGGCGCTATCGGCGAGGTCGTTTCACCGGGTGCTGAAGGTGTCGCGGACGATCGCGGACCTGGCGGGAGAAGAGGTAATCGCCTCTGCACACGTGGCGGAGGCCCTGCAGTACCGGCACCGGGGGCAGGGTTAGCCGAGGGGGAAACGCTCGCCGACCAGCTCTTCGCTCCGCGACCAGAGAGCCTCCGCGTTGTTGAGGTCGAGCGCGTACGGGCGGACGCCGGCGGGCGATGCGCTGTCTTCGACGACCTGGGCGACGTGGCAGTCTTCACAGAAGCGGCCGCCGACTTCGTCCACGCCGGCTACGACGGCTGCCCAAATGGTGGTTGCGGCCCCCTGGGGGACCGACTTGAAGCGATACTCGCCGGGCGCGTTGGGGACGCGCTGCATGAGCATCTGCAGCGTCTCCGGCGTCATGTGGCGGCCGAGTTCGGTGCGGACGCCGCCGGGGTGGACGGCGCAGGCGCGGACGCCGCGGCCGCGGAGGCGGTGATCGAGGGCGACGGCAAAGAGGGCGTTGGCGGTCTTGGAACGGCCGTAGGCGACCCACGGGTCGTAGGCGACCCACGGGTCGTAGGAGGTGCGCTGGAAGCCGGGGTCGTCTAGGTCAACGTCGGAGAAGCGATGGCCTGAGGAGGAGAGGACGACGATGCGGCTGGGCGCCCCGCCCACAACCAGCGGGACGAGCTTGTTGACGAAGGCGAAGTGGCCGAGGTGGTTGGTGCCGAACTGGGTTTCGAAGCCGTCGGCGGTGACGCCCTGCGGACAGGCCATGACGCCGGCGTTGGCGATCAAAATATCGAGCGGGCGTCCTTCGGCGAGCAGCTGATCGGCGCAGGCGC
>DATKKM010000123.1:0-17909 GCA_035542855.1 Dehalococcoidia bacterium | reverse complement strand
AAGAGCAGCCGCGCAAGACCATCACGCGCCGCCAGGCCCTGGGCGTCCTCGGGCTCGCTGGCGTGGCAGGACTCGGCGTCATCGCCGGCTGCGGCGGCGGCGATGACCCGGCCACGGGCACGCCAACAACCACCTCCGGGGCGACGAAGACGGCCTCCAGCGGCGCCACGGTCACCGCGTCCCCCGCCGCCACCGCGACCGCCGCACCCACCAGCGCTGCCGCCATCGCCTGCGTCGTCACACCGGCGCTCACCGAGGGCCCCTACTTCGTCGACGAGATGCTCAACCGCTCCGACATCCGCAGCGACCCGACGAGCGGCGCCATCTCCGACGGCGTCCCCCTGGTCCTCACGGTCCGCGTCTACAACACCGGCGCCGGCTGCGCTCCCGTCTCCGGCGCCCACGTCGATATCTGGCACTGCAACGCGGAAGGCCTCTATTCTGACGAGAGCGCGAACGGAACCGTAGGCCAGAAGTTCCTGCGCGGCTACCAGGTCACCGACGGCGACGGCGACGCTACCTTCACCACGATCTACCCCGGCTGGTACTCCGGCCGCACCGTCCACATCCACTTCAAGGTCCGCACCTACGACGGCTCATCGAAGACGTACGAATTCACCTCCCAGCTCTTCTTCGACGACTCGCTCTCCGACCAGGTGTTCTCCGGCGCGCCCTACAGCGCCCGCCCCAACCGCGACACCCGCAACAGCAACGACAACATCTACGACGACATGATGCTGATGAACGTCACCCAGTCCGAAGGCACTTACACCAGCACCTTCGACATCGGCCTGCAGATGTAGCCTCAGGAGCCTGGGGCTACGCTTCCGCGTATCGCGACGCCAGCGCCTCCGCTTCCCGCCGCATCTCTTCCGCCACCTCCGGCGGCGAGAGCACCCGCGCCGCCGCGCCCAGCGCCAGCAGATGCGGCAGCAGCCGCCGCAGATCCCACGCCCTGATCACGAACACTGACCCGCCCTCGCCCTGCTCCTCGCGCTCGAAGCCGTAGGGCGGCGCCTCGCGGGCGAACGGCACCACCTCCGCGTCGATCCACACCCGTACCTCGAACGTGTTACGGTCCGTGTCGTCCGCCGCCCAGTCCAGCGGCATGTTGCGCTCGAACGTATCGGGCAGTAGCTCCGCCGCCAGGATGCGCCCGGCCCGGAAATCGCGCATCGCCTCGCGCAGGCGGCAGTACGCCACCATGTGCCAATCGTTCCCGTAGAACACCAGCCCGTACGGCTCCACCCGCCGCTCCGTCACCGATGGCGGCGAGAACGATCGATACCGCATGTGGACGACCCGCTGTTCGAGGACGGCCTGCTGCAGCAGCGGCAGCCACGGCGACGGCTCCTGCCGCATCCAGTGCGAGACCCGGATACGGTCCCGCAACCGTTCAACTTCGGCGCGCGTGCCCTCCGCCAGCACAGCCTCCACCTTCGCCACCGCCGAGCGCGTGACCTCCCGCTGCTCCGCCGTGCCCAGCCCGCGCACAAGGTCGGCGCCCAGCAGCAGTTGCACCGCCTCCTCCGCCGTGAAAGCGACAGGTGGCAGGTGGTAGCCCGGCACCAGCCGGTAGCCCTCGCCGGGCATCGCCGCCACCGGCACCCCCGCCTGCGAAAGCGCATCGATGTCCCGGTAGACGGTGCGAATCGAGCAGCCGCACTCCTCGGCCAGGTCCGTCGCGCGCACGGGCAACTCCTCACGCAGGCGCATCAGTATTAGCAGCCTCCGGTCCATCTGTCGCATGGCGGGTTCAGGTTACAGTGTTCCGGTTGCGCATGACAGCAGGTTGTGACGCCCACACGGCGCCGCAGGGGCGCAGCGCCTCCGCCAACCGCGCTACAATACCCCCGCCATGTTCACCGACATCGACACCTACCTCCGCTACTACGAAGGCCTGCACAAGCGCACCATGCGCGACATCGCCGCACTCCCGACGGAAGCCGGCGCCTACCACCCGCCCCAGGGCGAGGGCGAGCAAGGCTGGCCCATCGGCGAGATCGTCCGCCACATCGGCGGCGCGCGGCTGTACTTCGCCCGTGCCTACCGCGGCGAAGGCTGGATCTTCGATGGCCCCGCCCGCGAGGTTAACTCGCCCGCCGACTGGATCCCAGTTCTCGAGGAGACCTGGGCCGAGTTCCGCTCCCGCCTCCAAGGCACGCCGCCCGAGTGGCTGACCCGCCGCATACAGATGATCGACACAGACGGCACGCTGGCCGGCTGGCGCATCCTCATGATGTGCCAGGAACACGAGGTGCACCACCGCTCCCAGATAGACACCTATGCCGGCCTCAACGGCTGGGAGCCGCCGCAAATCTACGGCCGCTCAGCGGAGCAGGTCGGCGCGGAGCGCGAACGCCAGCAGCAGAAGCACGCCAGCCCCTAACGCTGCCGGGGTCTAGCGCCCACCTGTACCGCCGGCGCACCTCCACGCCACGACGGCCGATTCTCTGACCGGCCGCGCCTGCGGACACCACTGCGCCCTACGCCCGCTCCAGCCTCCAACATCGAACCGCCCTTAACCCACCTCACAGCTTCATCTCGCTGGAATGGCCGGGGAACATCCTTGCCGCGGGATCGATGTGCGCCTTGCAGGCGTTGGCCGCGATCGCGGCGTGCCCGAAGCCGGTAACGATCAGGTTCAGCGGCACCGATCCCTCCACCGCTGCGATGTCCCCGCCCGCGAAGACGCCGGGCAGGTTCGTGGCCATGAAGACGTCGCACTTGATGTGCCGGTTGTCCACCATCTCCAGCCCCCACTTGGAGATCGGCCCCAGCGCTGCTTTGAACCCCGTGCTGACCAGCACAACGTCCACCGGCAGCGTGCGCTCCTCTGCCGTACGGTTTTCGTAGATGATCGCCGTCTTTGGCCCCTCGCTGTCACCGTCGATGCGCTTCAACTCCCAGAACGTCATGATGGGGATGTCCGTCGTCCTTAGCTCGGCCAGGCTCGCCTCGTGGCAGCGGAACTGGTCGCGGCGGTGGATCAGCGTGATGCTCTCCGCCCAGTCCTTCAGGTTGAGCGCCCAGTCCACCGCCGTGTCGCCGCCGCCGATGATCAGGATTTTCTTGCCGCGGAACGGCCGCTTGTCCTTCACGAAGTAGTACACGCCCTTGTCCAGGTAGTCCTCCACGCCCGGCCGGTCAAGCTTGTTCGGCTCGAAGGCGCCGATGCCCGCCGTGATCACCACCGTGCGGCTCAAATGGCCCGCCACATCCGTGCCCAGCCGCCACACCTCCGCGCTACCGGCCTGCTTGCGGGTCAGCGTCTCGATGCGCTCGCCCAGCACCATCGTCGGCTGGAAGAGGTGGATCTGCTCAACTAGCTGCTTGACCAGGTCCTTGGCCAGTATCTTGGGGTGGCCCGGCACGTCATAGATGAACTTCTCCGGATAGAGCACCGCCAGCTGCCCGCCCACCTCCGGCAGCGCCTCGATGATCTTGGTGCGCATCCCGCGCAGCCCCGCGTAGAAGGCCGCGAAAAGGCCGGTGGGCCCGGCCCCGATGATCGTGACGTCAAATACGTCCGCTACGTCCTCTGGCATACGGCTGCCCTCCTGCGCTTCTATCGTAAGCAGACGGAGCGCCTGGTGCGACACGCCGCCCTTGCCAGCATGTGCATACCCGCGTAGCCTCGCACCGTGGACTTCACCATCCCGCCTGAAGAGCTCTCCGTGCCCGGCGCAATCGAGCGCATCCGTGCCTTCTGCCTGGCCCTGCCGGAAGCCGTAGAGAAGCCGTTCGGCGGCCACACTGACCCGGCCTACCGCGTCCGCGACAAGATCTTCGCTGTCGTCTCCCGCCCTTTCGAGCACGTCTCCCTCTCCTGCAAAGGCGGCCCCGGCGCGCAGGACATCCTCGCCGGCTCCGACCCGCTGCGCTACTTCCGCCCGCCCTACACCGGCCACAAGGGCTGGGTCGGCGTCCGCCTGGACGTCCCCATCGATTGGGACATCGTCGAAGACCTCATCCGCGACTCCTACAAGATGACCGCCCCCAAACGCCTGGCGAGCCGCCTGTAGAGACGCCTTCCTGGGGCGCCTCGGGGCGGTGACAGCTGACAGCGGATTTCGCGCCCCGCAAGGCCCACTGACACAACGCTGTCACCAGGCCCCCGCTATCCTCGGCCCCACAAGCGAAAGGAGTGCCCCATGAAGACCACAGGCTTCATCGTCAACGTCACCAGCGAGGATCCGGAGCGCCTCAAGAAGTTCTACTCAGAGATCGTGCAGCTGCCGCCGAACGCCAACATCGGCGAAGGCGCGTTCGAGATAGCGCCCGGCTCGTCGTTCATCATCGACGGACACAGCGACGTCCGCGGCCAGGCCAAGGAACCGGCGCGGATGCTCATCAACTTCTTCGTCGATAACCTCGCCGCCGAACAGGCGCGCCTCAAGTCACAGGGCGTGAAGTTCATCCGCGAGGAAGGCAAGGAGTACTGGGGCGGCGTCATCTCCACCTTCCTCGACCCGGACGGCAACTACTGTCAGCTCATCCAGTACAAGCCGGAGTAGGCGATGATCACCTTCCACGTCCGCTGCCGCCTCCGCGATGGCCAGCTGGCCGCCGCCGCTCCCGCTATCACCGAGCTCGTCGCCAGGGTCCAGCTGGATGAGCGCGATGCCGTACACTACTCGTTCTTCCGCAGCAGCCGCGATCCGCAAGAGATCGTGCTGGTCGAAAGCTACACATCGAACGAAGCGTTCCTCGCCCACAACGAGTCGCCGCACATGCTGCGATTCCGCGCCCGCTTCACCGAGCTCTTCGACCCGGCGACCACCGAGGTCACGATGCTGCAAGACCTGGCCGGCTTCGGCCGCGAATGGTCCGCCGTCCCGGAGGCGAGCGTTGTCCGTTAAGGCCGCCGCCCGCCCGCAGGCCGAGGCCGTCGCTTGGGAGCGATTCGCCGCCGCCGAGCCGGATATGGCGAAGCTCCTGCGCAGCCTCCTCGGCTGGATCCCAATCGCCTACATCGCCACCGTGCGCGGAGACGGCTCGCCCCGCGTGCACCCCTTCTGCCCGATCTTCGCCGGCGACGGCATGTACATCGCCGTCAATCCGGCTTCCCCCAAGTGGCGCGACCTGGCAAACGACGGCCGCTTCGCTATGCACGCCCTCCCCGGCAAGCGCGACGACGAGTTCTATCTCACCGGGCGCGCGATCACTGTGCCGGACGGCGAGGTGCGAGAGGCCGTGGTCGCTGGCGCCGGCCACACGGTGCACCCCGATGACCACGTCTTCGAACTGCGCACGCAGTACGTGATGACGGCGCACTGGGAGAAGATCGGCAAGCCGGACACATACCCAGTGCGTCGCGAATGGCGTATGGGCGCGCCCGCCTCGAACGCGGACACGAAACGCGCCGCTAGGCGGACTCGTGAGGCTGCTGGATCTCGGGCGATTCGAAAAGGATCGTAGTCTCCGGGCCGCCGGCCGCCACGCGCCGCTTCACTACTCGCGTCGTCACGTATCCGGTGTTCGGCGCGAACAGCCACGCCAGCCCGAAGGCCGCCGTCGCTACCAGGACGATCGTCCCGCCCGCCGCCACGTCGTTGTAGTACGAGACGTACAGCCCGACGATGCCTGATACGACGCCAATCAGCGCCCCCAGCCCGATCATCACCGGCAGCCGGTCCGTCAGCAGCCGCGCCGTAGCCGCCGGCGTCACCAGCATCGCCACGACGAGGATGTTCCCCACCGCCCGCAGCGACACCACGATCGTCAGCGAGATCAGCACCAGCAGCATCAGGTCCAGCACCAAGACGGGCAGCCCCATAGCCTCAGCGCCCGCCCGGTCAAACGATGTGATCAGCAGCTCCCGGTAGAACACCGCGATCAACACGATTACCACCGCCCCCGCGATCGCCGAGAGCACGATGTCGTGCGTGGTCACGCCCAGCACGTTGCCGAAGAGGAACGACGCCAGGTCCCGCGTGAAGTTCTTCGAAGAGCTGATCAACACGATGCCCAGCGCGAAGGAGCCCGCGAATAGCACTCCGATCGCCGAGTCCTCCTTCACACGTTGACTCGTCGAGACGATGCCGATGCTGATCGACGTCAGGATCCCGAAGATCAGCGCGCCGAAGAAGATGCCCTGCCCCAGCAGGAACGCGATCACGATGCCCGGGAAAATCGCGTGCGAAAGCGCGTCGCCGATGAACGCCAGCCCCCGCAGCACGATGTACGCGCCGATCGCGCCGGTCACCGCGCCCATCAGGATCACCTCAACCAGCGCCCGCTTCATGAAGTCGTACTGCAGCGGGTCCGTCAGGTAGTCGATGCCCGCCATCACGTACGCTCGGGTCCGGGTAGGTGGTGATGGGTGTGGTCGCCGGTGTGGTGCGTGTGCGCCGGCACCGGCGCGCCCGCGCGGCCCAGCATGATCACGGGCCCGCCGTACGTCGCCGCCAGGTTCTCCGAGGTGTACGTCTCCGCCAGCGGGCCGTAGGAGACCATGCGCTCGTTCACACAGCAGAGGCAGTCACAGGCGCAGCTCGCGCTCACCAGGTCGTGCGTGGCCAGGAGGATGATCTTGCCCGCCTGGCTCTGCTCTTCGATGACACGGAGGATGATGTCCTGGGTGGACGCGTCGATCCCGCTCATCGGCTCGTCCAGCAACAGCACGTCGCCCTCCTGCGCCAGCGCCCGCGCGATGAACACGCGCTGTTGCTGGCCGCCGGACAGCTGCCCGATCTGCTGGCCGCTGTACTCCGCCATGTCCACCTGCCTTAGCACCTCGTCCGCGATGCGGCGGTCGTTCGCGGTGTTGCGCCGCAGCCAGCCGGTGTGCGGATAGCGGCCCATCATCACGACATCGTGGACGGTGACGGGAAACTCCCAGTCCACCTCCTCGCGCTGCGGCACATAAGCGATGCGTGAGCGGCACTTATCGGCCGGCTTGCCGAACAGCATGACACTGCCGCTGACCGCCGGCACGATGCCCAGGATCGCCTTCAGCAGCGTGCTCTTGCCGCCGCCGTTCGGCCCGACGACACCCACCACCTGGCCGCGCCTGATGTCCGCCTGCACGCCCTCCAGAACCACCTTGCGGCCGTACGCCACCGTCAGGTCGCGGATGACCAGGCAGTTCTCGTGGTCGACGGTTACAGGCGTTGTGGCAATCATTTGAGTGCGTCCGCGATCTTGTGCGCGTTCGCCAACAGCATGCCATCCACGGTGTCCGCGCCGCTACCCGGCTCCCCCAGTGAGTCGCCATACAGGTCATCGACGATCGTCACGCCGGCATCGCTGGCCAGCGTCGTTGCCAGCTTGGGGTTCACGCTCGACTCGGCGAAGATCGCCTTCACGTGCTCTCGCTCGATCAGGTCCAGCAACGCCGCCGTGTCCTGCGCGGAAGGCTCCGAGCCGGTCGAGATACTCGGGATCACCGCGCCGACGATGGTCAGCCCGAAGGCGTTCGCAAAGTAGCCGAAGGCGTCGTGGTTCGTAACCAGCTTGCGGTTCTCCTCCGGGATCTCGTTGATGATCGCCTGCACCTGCACCTTCGTCTGGTCCAGCTTCTGGTTGTAGGCCGCGGCGTTGGCGTCGTACGTGGCCTTGTTGGCGGGGTCCGCTGCATCCAGCGCCGCCGCGATGTTGTTCACCATGATCTTGTCGTTGTCCGGGTCGTGCCAGACGTGCGGGTCGTCCTTCACCTCGCCCTCCTCTTCACCCTGCAGCGGCGTGATGCCGTCCGTGACCGTCACCGCCTGGATGTGGCCGGCGCTTAGCGTGTCGTCCAGCCATTCGTCCAGCCCCATGCCGTGGCGCAGGATGACGTCAGCGTCCTCCACGCTCTTCAGGTCGCTCGCCACCGGCTCGAACTCGTGCGGGTCGGCGCCGGCCTGGATGATTCCGTGCAGATCGATCAAGTCACCACCGACTTCGTGGGCGAGCGCCGTGATCTGGACTGTGGTGGCGACGACGTGAGGCTTGCCGCCGCCATTCGAGTCCCCTCCGCCGCAAGCGCTGAGGATGATGATACCGAGTATCAGTGTGGGCCAAAAAATTTTGCTCATACGCCAACTCCTTCGGCAACGCCCGCGCGGCACTCCGCGCAGCGGCCGTACAGCTCCAGCCAGTGCCCCTCCACCTCGTAGCCCGTCGCGTCCGCCAGCTCACGGACCACCTCAGAGATCGCGCACTGGTCCAGGTCCTCCACCTTGCCGCATGCCGTGCAGACCAGGTGGTGGTGGTGCCCCCGCTGCGAGACCATGTAGTGCTTGCTGCCGTCCTCCAATAGCACCCGGCAGACCACGCCCAGCTCGGTCAGCAGGCGGATCGTGCGGAAGACAGTCGCCCGGCCGGCGCCGCCGCAGCGCGCGACGAGGTCGTCGGCGCTGAAGTGGCCGGTCTGGGCCAGGATGGCCGCGATGACGGCGCGGCGCGGCGGAGTCACGCGGTAGCCCCGCGCCTCCAGCTTGAGAGAGATGTTTTCCAGGTCAGACATGATAGGTAATCTCAATGAGACACTGTATCAGTCCCGCCGCCGCCCGTCAAGGGGCCGAACCTTGTCTTTTAGCTGTGAGGCACCTCGCCCCACATCAGCCAGGGCTTGTTGGGCGCGGTCGTCACGCCCGGCGCGTCTTCCACGGTGATCCCAATCCCGTCCGGGCGCTCCTGCAGTGTGCTCAGGTCCATCGTCACCTGGCAGGACCCGTCGTTGGAGATAAACGGCCGCATCGCGTAGTCCTCGCTGCCCGCCTGGAACCAGATCACGTAGACCTTGCCCGGGTCCAATGCCGGCATGCCCTCGCAGATGACCACGCCCACCTTCTTGGATGCGCTCCACGTGTAGTAGACCTGGCTGTTGGAGTCGCCCGGCGACTTCATCTCGACTTCCTGGTGATCGTCGCCGGAGAGGATGCTGAAGATCGTCTCGCTTTCGGCCAGCTGGTTGCTCGTCAGCTCGGACGTCTTCTGGAAGTTGTAGGCTGCTGCCTGGATCTGCGTCTCCAGGTCATCGTTCTTGCTCTGCACATCTTTGATCTGGAACATCAGCACGCCGGAAACCGCCAGCGCCGCCAAAGAAACCGCACCGAAGGCGCCCGCCGTGGCCGGCCACGGGCTCCAGCGGAACCGCTGCCAGAGCGGCCTGCGCTCGGCGAAAGGAGCGCTCTCGCGCTGGGCCCGCGCCATGATCCGCCGCTCCAGCTGCTCCGAAGGGTGTTCGATGCGGACAGAGAGCGCCAGCAGCGCCGCCGCCGCCTGCGAGCTCGATAGCTCTTCCCAGCAGCGCACGCAGTCCGCCACGTGCTCCTCGATGATTCGTGTTTCGGCGCCATCAGACGCGCCGAGGGCGTAGCCGTCCAGCAGCTCACGGACCTGCTCGCAGTCCATCTGTCTCACCAGCGCAGCTCCGGCGTCAGGGCGGTGCGCAGCTTCTGCATGCCCAGGCGGATTCGCGTCTTCACCGTCCCCAGCGGCTGTCCCAGCCGCTCCGCGATCTCCTGCTGCGTCAGCCCGCCGAAGTACGCCAGCTCAATCGTCTGGCGCTGCTCCGGCGGCAGCTGTGAGAGCGCCGTCAGGATCAGCCGGCGCTGGTCGGACAGCTCCGCGGTCAGGGCCGGGTCGTCCGTGTCAGGGCCCGGCAGCTCCCGCTCCTGCTCCTCCGGGGATGCGGTCTCGTGCCGGTAGCGGCGCCCGCGAGAGCGCACCTCGTCAACCGCCCTGTTGCGGGTCACGGACGTCAACCACGTAGCGAACTTACCCCGCGTTGCGGTGTAGCTCTCGGGTTTCCGCCAGAGCCGCAAGAAGATCTCCTGTACCATGTCCTCCGCTATCTGCGTATCCCGCACGACACGCAGCGCCGCCGAATACACGAGGCTGGAATACCGCGCATACAGAGTCCGAAAAGCCGTCAGGTCTCGCAGCACGAGACGCTGCATCAGCTCTTCGTCGTCCAGCTCTCGATAAAGTGATTCGTCAGGGGATACGTTGCGCATTGGAACAGCAGATTCGTTCGCTCGGTTAATAATACAGCGGGCCAACGAGGCCATCGTCAGGTTCAATCATGAGAGTAGCATTAAGACAACCTGAGCGATCGCTTAATCGCCCCTTAACCACCATGCGCTACTCTTTCTCTCAAGGTCGTACGCCGTGACCACCCGCCCCGCTTTCACAGACGCCCTCGGCCGCCCGTTCCAGGTCAGCTCGCCGCCGCAGCGCATCGTCTCGCTCGTTCCCAGCCTGACAGAGGCGCTCTTCGCCTTCGGCCTCGGACAGCGGGTCGCCGGCGTCACCCGCTACTGCGTCGAGCCCGCGGATGGCGTCGCCGGCAAGCCGAAGATCGGCGGGACGAAGAACGTCGACATCGCTGCCGTGAAGGCGCTCGAAGCCGACCTGGTGCTCGCCAACGTGGAGGAGAACACCCGCGAGGATGTCGAGCGGCTGGAGGCGGCCGGCCTGCGCGTCTTCCTGACCTACGCCCGCACCGTGGCCGAGGCCATCACCGAGTTGCGCACGATCGCCGCCATTGCCGGCGCTGAGGCGGAGGCCCGCCCCATCGTCGACGAGGCTGAGCATGAGCTGACCCGCGCCGACGCCGCCGCCCGGTCACGTGCGGCTGTTCGCACCTTCTGCCCCATCTGGCGCAACCCGTGGATGACCATCGGCCCGCAGACCTACATCCACGATGTCCTCCGCGTCTGCGGCGCCGCCAACGTCTACGGCGACGTGCCCGATCGCTACCCCCTGGTTGACCTGGCCGAAGTCGCCGCGCGCCGGCCGGAGATCGTGCTGCTGCCGGACGAGCCCTACCGTTTCGCGGAGAAGCACGTGCCTGAAGTGATCGAAAAGCTGGGCGATGTGCGTATACATCTAGTGGATGGCAAGATGCTCTGCTGGTACGGCCCCCGCATCGCGGAGAGCCTGCGCCGGCTGCAGGCGGTCATCCGTGGAGAGGACGGCATGTAAACGGCAAGCCAGCCAGATTTGCCGTAAAATCAATATCAGAAGCGAAGAGCGTTAGTTCCGACTCTTCGAGGTGAAGTTAGTGTTCAACAATCTGAAAGCGTTATTCCTGCTGGTGCTCCTCTCGGGCATCCTGCTGCTCATCGGCGGCGCGGTGGGCGGCCAGTCGGGGCTCATCATCGCGCTGATCTTCGCGCTGGCGATGAACATCGGCTCCTACTGGTTCTCCGATAAGCTGGCCCTGGCCGCCAGCGGCGCCCGCCAGGTGACGCCGGACCAGGAGCCGCGTCTCCACCACATCGTCGAAGAAGTCTGCGCGATGTCCGGCATGCCCAAGCCCAAGGTCTACATCATCCAGAACGACTCCCCCAACGCCTTCGCCACCGGCCGCAACTCCAAGCACGCCGCCGTGGCCGCGACCACCGGCATCATGCGCATCCTGGACGACCGCGAGCTGCGCGCCGTCTTCGGGCACGAGATCGGCCACATCCAGAACCATGACATCCTGGTCAACGCCGTCGTCGGCACCGTCGCCAGCGCGATCATGTTCCTGGCGATGATCGGGCGCTGGTCGCTCTTCTTCGGTCTTGGCGGCCGCAACCGCGACAACGGCCTGCTCGGCATCGTCGCCATAATCGCCATGATCATCCTGGCGCCCATCGCCGCCACAATCATCCGCCTGGCCGTCTCCCGCCAGCGCGAGTACGGCGCCGACACCACGGGCGCCCACATCGTGCACGACCCGATGGCCCTGGCCAGCGCCCTCGACAAGCTGCAGGCCACCACCCGTGTCCGCCCGATGCAGGTCAGCCCCGCCATTTCGCACATGTTCATCGTGAACCCGCTGGGCAAGGTGGACTTTGCCTCGCTCTTCAGCACCCACCCGCCTACGGAGAAGCGCATCGCGCGGCTGGAGCAGATCGCCCGCCAGACCGGCAACCTCTAGTACCGAAGCAGCGCGCAGAGAGGGCGGCCCCGGGGCCGCCCTCTTTCGTTACGTCGCGTCGCTCAGCCTAGCGCGGCTCAATCCGGAACGTCGGGTGCTTCTCCGCGATGCGCTGGAACTCTTCGATCGGCGCCTTCGGGTCGATCCCGAACTCCCGCTTCGTGACCATCGCGTTGTCCTTCAGGTAGGCCTGGATGATCGGCGCGCGTTCTGCCACCGGGATCTCCACCAGCCGCACGTTCTCCGCCTTGCCGCGCCGGATCACCACATCGCCGCCGGCGGCGATGGCGTTGCGGGACCACTCCGTGTTCCCCCGTGGCGCCACCAGGTAGCGCTTCCCCTCGAACACGGCGATGTTCACCGCCACCGTGCGCGGGAGGCCGGACTTGCGCCCCTTCACCTCCAGCTGAACCGTCTTCTTCGGGCCGATGCCGTGTGCCCCCAACCAGCCGAAGAAGCTGTTGCTCATCCTGGTGGGCCGGGACGGCTTGTTGTAGAACTTCGTCATCGTTTCCTCCTTGCGCCATCGCAAGAATCTGGCACGCCGCGCGCAAGTTCTGTGACGCGGCCCACAATCGCCCGCCGGAGGCCCTAAGCCGCGTCCGCGCTGAGCGCGAAGTCCAGCACGCGCAGCTCCAGCGCGCCGTCGCCGCCGCGATCGGCGGAGAAAGTATACACAACGTCCAGCCGGTGCCCGCACTCGACCTCCGACTCGCCGAAGCCGAACGCCACCGCCGGCCACGTCACCCGCCCGTCCCTCAGCTGCAGGCGCAGGTGCTTGCCGTCGTCGCCCATCACCTTCACGTCCCTGATCTCCAGGCCGCGCGAGAGGAAGACCGGCTCCGGGTTGCCCACCCCGAACGGCGCCATGCTCGTCAGCGCCCGCACCAGCTCGCCGTTCACCCTCCGCAGCGGGATCGCCGCATCGACTTCGATCACGGGCGTCAGGTCGACACCTGCCAGTGCTTCGCCCGCCTGCCGCAGCAGGGAGTCGCGCAGCGCGTCCAGGTTGCCGTTGTCCGCCGTGAAGCCCGCCGCCGCCCGGTGCCCGCCGAAGCGCACCATCAGCGGGCGCTCCGCCTGGGCAACCCGCAGCGCACCAGTGATGTCGAACTCCGGGATGCTGCGGCAGCTCGCGCGGCTGGTCGTCTCGCCGCGTTCGTAGACCACGGCCGGCCGGTGGCGGTCCTCCATCAAGCGCCCGGCCACCAGCCCAACGATCCCGGCCGGGAAGTCCTCGTGCCCGATGAAGATCAGCGGCTGGCCCGCCGGCAGCGCGGCGATCAGCCCCTTCGCTAGCTCCATCGCCGCCGCCGTGGCTGCCTGCCGCTGCGCGTTCAGGTCGCAGAGCCGGATGGCCAGCTCACGGGCGCGCTCCTCGCTCCGCTCCAGCAGCAGGTCTAGCGAAAGCCGGGCGTGCGCCAGGCGTCCCGCCGCGTTCAGCCGCGGCCCCAGCACGTAACCGATCGTGTCCGCCGTGACGTGAGCCGGGTCGCAGCTGGACGCCTCGAACAGCGCCCGCAGCCCCGGCCGCTGCGCCCTGGCCAGCGAGCGCAGCCCTTCGCGCACCAGCCAGCGGTTCTCCCCGCGCAGCGGGGCCATGTCGCAGACCGTGCTCAACGCCGCCAGGTCCAGGTAGCGCCCCGCGTCCAGCTCCCGCCCCTCCGATTCGTACAGCAGCTGCATCACCCGCAGCGCCAGCCCGCCGGACGAAAGCTCGTTCTCCGGATAGGTGGCGTCGCGGCGCTTCGGGTTGACGATGGCGACCGCCGGCGGCAACTCCGGGGGTACGGTGTGGTGATCGACGATGATCGTGTCGGCGCCCAGGCTGCGCGCGAGGGCGATCTCCTCGACCGAGCTCGTCCCGCAGTCTGCCGTGACGATCAGCGCGACGCCGTCGGCCGCCAGGGACTCGATCGCGCGGCTGTTCACGCCGTACCCCTCGCCGAAGCGGTCCGGGATGTACGGCGTCACCTTGCCGCCCAGCTCCCCGATCGCCTCGATGAGGATCGCCGAGGCCGTCACGCCGTCCACATCGAAGTCACCGTAGACCGTGATCAGCTCGCCCGCGTCGATCGCCCGGCGCAGCCGTGCCACGGCCGGCCCGGCATCGGGCAGCAGCCGCAGATCGTGCCCCGGATCGCGGGCCTCCAGGAACGCCGCCGCCTCGCGGGCGTCACGCAGGCCGCGGTGCCAGAGCAGGTGCCGCACCAGCGGCTGCGCCGGCATATCGTGCAGCGAATCGTCGGGGAAGCGCCCGCGCAACTGCCAGCGGCGGCCGGAGAGGCCCGTCATGTTCGGGGCGGCGAGTACCATCACCCGCGATTATGCGCGCGCGGCGGCCCCGCGCACAGGCTGAAGTGGCAGCGCGATGTTGGCAATGCGAACGTCGCCGCAGGTCTTCAGACCTGCCCGCCTACTGTTCTTCGACGGTCACCGAGATGATCTTGTCGCCTGGAGGCGCGTTCGGGTTCTTGCCGGGGTCGCGCGGCGTGATGCAGTCCACCACGCTCATCCCATCGTCCAGCACCTCGCCGAAGACCGTGTACTGCCCGTCGAGGCTCGTGGCGGTGCCGTACATGACGAACCACTGGCTGCCCGCGCTGTTCGGGTCGGTCGCCCGCGCCATGCCCACGATCCCGCGCGTGAACTTCACCTGTGTCTGGAACTCCGCCGGAATCGTGTAGCCGGGCCCGCCGGAGCCGGTGCCCGTCGGGTCGCCCGTCTGCGCGACGAAGCCCGGCAGCACGCGGTGGAACGTCACCCCGTCGAAGAAATGCTCGTTCGCCAGGAATACGAACGAGGCCACGTGCTTCGGGGCCAGGTCCGGCCGCAGTTTGATCTTGAACTCGCCGCGCACCGTGTTGACGGTGGCGATGTACGTCTTCGAAGGGTCGATGGTGCTGGCGTCCGGGGCGGCTGCATATGTCTTCATACTTGGCGCTGGCGCATCTCCTGACGGTGCTGGGCAGTTGTTGGTGGCCGCGTTGGTGTTCAACGCGGGAGTCGTGGCCACAGACTCCTCGTCGTCCCCGCCGCACGCCAGGGCCAGCGCAACAAGCGCGATCGGAACGGCGAGGAGCAGTAGGCCGCGCTTCATACCTCGCTGATTATCACGAGACGCCTTCTTAGGGTAAAGCGTTTCAGGCCCTGCGGTATCCCTTCCAGCCCACGCGCGTTGTACTCATTGACAGGCCACGCGGCCGTTCTTAGCATCGAAGGCGTAGCGCAGAGGGAGGCGACGATGGACAACCGGCCGATTGGCGTGTTCGATTCCGGCGTGGGCGGCCTCTCCATCTGGCGCGCCATCCGCAAGCTCTTGCCGCAGGAGAGCATGGACTTCCTGGCCGACAGCGGCAACGTGCCCTACGGCGAGAAGACGACAGCCCAGCTTAACGACCTGACGTCACGCATCGCCAGCTTCCTCATCGGCCAGGACGCCAAGCTGATCGTCGTCGCCTGCAACACCGCAACGGTCCACTCCCTCGCCCACCTCCGCGAGACGTTCCCCCAGGTGCCGTTCGTCGGCGTCGTCCCCGTCGTCAAGACGCTCTCCCGGCGCACTAAGACAGGCACGATCGCCGTCCTGTCCACGCCGGCCACCTCGAAGAGCCCGTACCTGGCCGGCCTCATCCAGGAGTTCGCGCCGGACAAGCACGTCGTCAACGTCGGGTGTGAGGGCCTGGAGAACGCCATCGAGTCGGGGCAGGTCCGCACCCGGTCCACCACCGCCCTCCTCGAACGCCACCTGGCGCCGGTCAAGAACAGCAAGGCGGACGTCGTCGGCCTCGGTTGCACGCACTACCCGTTCCTGCGCAGCCGCATCAAGAGCATGCTGGGCCCAGGCGTCACCCTCTACGACCCGTCGCGCCCGGTCGCCCGCCGCGTCCGCCAGCTCCTCACCGCCGGCGACGCCCTGGCCGCGAACACGAACCCGGCGTTCCGCTTCTACACCACCGGCAACGCAGAAGTCGTCCGCCGCGTGGCCAGCCAGCTCCTGCGCACCCAGGTGGCCCACGTAGAGCACGTCACGCTGTAGCGTCCGCAGGGCCGGGACCCGCGCTGTAATTGCCGCCCTCTCCGGCGGTTTCGTACAATGAAAGCTCTCGGGGCCAACGTAGCTCAGCGGTAGAGCAGCTGTTTCGTAAACAGCAGGTCCTCGGTTCGAATCCGAGCGTTGGCTCCAGACTCATTCCTCTGACGACCCCACCCCCAGCAACTCAGGCTGCTACGACGTGTGGGACACCGTCACAATCTCTTCCGTGTAGCGCCCTTCTCCCCGTCCCTTAACCCACGCGTGGATTGGCCGGGCGTAAAGTACCGATGAAGGAACAGCGGGGGTCAGCATTGGCGGGGAACAGCATCGCGCGCCGATATCGGCTGTACCCGCTCGCCGCGTGTGCAGCGGGCATCGTCGCGGTCATCGCGCTCTGCCTCGGGGCGCTGAGCAGCAGCGCCGCCGGCGAAACCCTGGGCATCGATCCCCAGCCGGACGCCGCGAACACCAGCGCCAGCCTCGGCCCGATCGAAACCTGCCGCCAGGTGGGCGTGGGCGAGCAGTTCAACGTGGACCTGTACATCGCCGGCGCCAGCGGGCTCCAGACCTACGACGCCTACGTCCGCTACGACTCGACTGTCCTGCAGCTGGACGCGTTCGATACCAACTTCATGCTGCCGGACTTCAGCGCTTCTGCTGACGTGGGGAACGGCGCCATTTACTTCGCCAGCGCTCTGACGGCGGGCGCCAACGGCTCTGGAGTACTCGCCCGGATCACCTTCAGGGCAACCGCCCAGGGGTTCAGCAACATCGTCATCGACCCCGTGAGCCCCTACGCGCCAACCATAAACAACGCGCCGCTCAGCGGCTTCCTCGGCGGCGCCACCATCGCCGCCGGCCAGCCCTGTTCAGGCGCGCCGACGCCCTCGCCGACACCGACGCGCGCGCCCACCGGCACACCCACCCCAACGCCGTCTCCCACAGTCGCAGGCGGCAGCTCGACGCCGACGCCGACTCCCTCGCCAACGTTCTCGCCGCTGAACTACTTCTACTGGGGTGACATGGACTGTTCCAACGGCGTGACGATCGATGACGCCGTCTTCATCGCGCAGGCGAAGGCCGGCCTCCCGCCGGCGCCCGTCGGCGGCGCCTGCCCATCGATCGGCGGCGCCGTCCAGGGCTCCTCTTTCGACGGCACCTGGGGCGACGTCAACTGCAACAGCCAGGTCGAGCTGTCGGACGCCATCGCCATCGTGCGTCACCTCATCGGACTGCCCGCCTCCGCCGGCCCGGGCTGTCTGTTGATCGCCACGAACCTCGTTTACATTCCGGCCGGACACTGACATTTCGCGTTGCACGAAATATTCGCGGTGTGCTAATCTGCACACGTGGATCCCGAGCTTTTCGAGCGCGTCATCAGCGCATACGGCCAGGCCATCCGCATCCTGGACCCCATCCGTTTCCAGGTCTGGGCCGATAGCGGCCTCACGATGCCGCAGGCCCGCGTTCTCTTCACGCTTGTCGAAGCCGGCGAACAGTCAGCGGGCGAGCTCGCCGAGCGCCTCGGTGTCACGCCCTCCACGATCACCGGCATCACGGACCGCCTCGTCCGCCAGGGCCTGATCCAGCGCAAGGAAGACGCCCGCGACCGCCGCGTCGTGCGCCTGGGCCTCTCCGCTGAAGGCCGCAGCCTCACCCTGGAGATCGCCGAATCCAGCCGTTCTTACCTGCGCCGCGTCCTGGAGCAGATTCCGGACAACACTTTGATCGGCCTCGCCGACGCCCTCGAGGGCCTGGCCCGCGCCAACGAATCGCTGCGCGCCCCACTGGAGGTGCCGTCATAGCTACGGCGCCCGCCGCCAACCCGATCGCCACACCCCGCCAGTTCACCCACCGCGAAATCCTCATCATCTACTCGGGGCTCATGCTCGGCATGCTCCTCGCCTCCCTGGACCAGACCGTGGTCGCCACCGCCCTGCCCACGATCGTCGGCCAGCTGGGCGGCCTCAACCATCTCTCCTGGGTGATCACCGCCTACTTGCTCACCTCCAC
>DATKKM010000122.1:0-9591 GCA_035542855.1 Dehalococcoidia bacterium | reverse complement strand
ATCACATCTACGGGATGGTAGTGCTGATGGCCTGCGGTTACGCCGCCGGCATCCCCCAGGTGATCATGCCGCGCTTCGATCCGGCGCTCTGCCTGGACCTGGTCCAGAAGCACAAGATCACCAACCCCTTCGCCGTGCCGCCGGCGCTGCTGGCCCTCTCCCACTTCCCGGACACCGGCACGTACGACACCTCCAGCCTCTCCATGATCATGAGCGGCGCGGCCCCGCTGCCCCAGGAAGTCGCCCGCGCGGCCGCGAAGACACTCGACACCACCGTCCTCCAGGGCTACGGCATGACCGAGACCAGCCCCGTCACCAACGTCAACCCCATCACGCGCGTCAAGGACGCCACCGTTGGCCCTCCCGTCGCCGACACGATCGAGAAGGTCGTCTCCCTCGATGACGGCCGCGAGCTTGGCGCCGGCGAGGTCGGCGAGCTACTGGCGTTTGGGCCGCAGGTGATGGGCGGTTACTGGAACCGGCCGGAGGACACCGCCGAGACACTTACCGGCGACGGCTGGATCCGCACCGGCGACATCGTCTCCGTGGACGAAGAGGGTTATGTCACCATCCTCGACCGCAAGAAGGAGATGATCAAGTACAAGGGTTACCAGATCGCTCCGGCCGAACTCGAGGCGCTGCTCATGGAGCATCCCGCCGTGCGCGACTCCGCCGTCATCCCCAAGCGCGACGCGGAGTCCGGCGAGATCCCGAAGGCCTTCATCCTCCTCCACCCGGACCAGCACGTCTCGCCCGAGGAGCTGATGCGCTTCGTCGAGGAGCGCGTGGCGCCATACAAGAAGGTGCGCGAGATCGAGTTCGTGGAGGCGATCCCCAAGACGCCGTCCGGCAAGATCCTCCGCCGCGAGCTGATCGAGCAGGAGCGCGCCAAGACGCCCGGCAAGAGCTAGGGCTTGTGGAGCAGGTAGATTCGCCCGTTGAGCCGGCCGATCATGCGGTTGACGTGCCACATGCAGTCGTCAAGCATGATGTCGTAAGCGCGCTGCCCGAACTGCGTGATGTAACGCCGCGGGTCGCGTAGCAGGCGCGCCGCGTGCAGTAGGCGGCGGCCCGGTTCGCCGCGCCGTTCCTGCGCATATTCTCCGAACTCCGGACCGAGTTCGATCTTCTCGTCGGTGACGAAACCCGCACCGGCCAACGCTGAGTCCACTGCCTCTGGCGGGTGGTTGCCGGATTCCCCCTGTTCGCTTCCGAAGTTGTGGTAGATCAGCATACGCCCGCCCGCCCGGAGCACTCGGTGACACTCCATAAAGGCTTCCTCAAGCGATGGTATGTGATACAGCACCTCGCGCATCCAGATCAGGTCGACGCTTCCGACGTCGACGGGCGCCGAGTCCGCTGTTCCGAGCACAAAGTCGAGGTCGAGTCTTGGGTGCTCCGCCGCCGCCTTCGTTCCCAGATCAATGTGGTACGCGACAGGATCGATGCCGAGGACGGCGAAGCCAAACCGCGTCGCCAGCTGCACGCACTCCGCGCCATCTCCGCAGCCCAGGTCGATCGCGCGTGCTCCGGCAGGCAAGCCCATCTGCAGCACCAGTTCGTACAGATAGTCTGGCCCGCGCGGGTTCAGGCTCTCGTCGAGCGCCGCCTGGAAAGCTTCCTCGATATGCTCGTACTCGCCGTAGTACTGCTCGAGGAAGTCGGACATCGGGCTAACCGGCCTTACGACCCAGCATGAACACGAACTCGCCCGGGATGTCGTATCCGTCCCCGCGCCGGTATTCTGCGATGCTGTCCAGGAACTCGCGGTGCGCTTCCTCGCGCGTCTCCGGCGAGAACTTGGAGTACGGCAAGGCAACCGGCCCGCCGGCGAAGACAGCCGCCAGCACTTCCCGTTCGCCGCTGAACGGCAGAGGACGATTGATTCGTTGCTCCTCCGCCTCCGCAAAACCCGCCTGTTCGAAAGCGAGTCTCAGCGCGCCCGGCAGCCCCAGCTGGAAGAACATCGGGCAGACATCTGACTCCACGCGTGCATCGACGATGGGAAAGATCGAGGCCCAGCCGCAGCGCTCGCGGTGTCCCCAGACGGCAACGGCGGCACGGCCGCCGGGACGGAGCACCCGGTGCATCTGCTCGATCGCGCGCTGTGGGTCCGCCGGGTACATCAGCCCCAGCACGCACATCACAACGTCGAACGAGCCGTCAGGATAGCCGAGGTCCTCGGCGTCTACCCGCTCGAACGTCATGTTCGTCACGCCCCGCGCTTCGGCCTCGGCGCGCGTCGAGTCCACCATCTTCTGAGAGATGTCCGTAGCTACCACTTCACCGCTGCCGCCGACTCGCTCCGCCGCCATGAACGCGGCGACACCGGTGCCGGTCGCTATGTCCAGCACGCGCTCACCGGGCCGAAGGTCCAACATCTCGATGCAACGCTCGGAGCAGTGGCGCAGCAGAGGCACGAAGTACGTGTCGTAGTCCTCCACCGCAAGGTCCCAGCCATAGCGCTGGACGCGCCGGTGCAGTTTCGGTTCCACGGTCTACTCCGGCACGTTCTGTGCGATGCGCACTACCCGCTCCACCGCCAGCGGCCGGCGGAAGTCGTCCAGCAGCGGGCTCAGCCGGTCAGCGTAGTCGATCACCTCGCGCACCTTCGCCTCGTCCGCCGGGCTGGCGACGTTGACCGTGTAGCGCAGGCTCGTCCAGCCGGGCGAGACGGACTCGTCGATGCCGAACATGCCGCGCGCGTCGTAGCCGGCCTCGACGACGACTTCGACGCTGTCGAAGGGCACGCCGAGGTACTTTGACCACATGGCGTAGCCCATGGCCAGGCACGTCCCGAGCGCCGCGCGGCCGAACACGCCGGGGTCGGGTCCCAGCCCTGCGCCGCCATCGCCCGGGCTCTCGTCTGCTACCAGTTTCCACTGCCCGTCCGCGACGTCGCAGGTAACGCCGTCGCGCACGCGGACGGTCGTCGTGGCGATTCCCTGGCCGATGCCGGGGCGAAGCCGGATCGCCTTGATGTTGCGATCCATGATCGTCTTCATGTCCTTCTCGTCAGCCATCGCGCACCTCCGAGCAAGAAATCTCAGGTGCCAGTATACCGATAGAAGGGAAAGGCGGGCGTCTTCAAGGGAAAGACGCCGGCCGCACAGCAGCGGATCGTGTTGGCTACTTGACCAGCCTGGAGCCGCCGGCCAGCTGCGAGCCGATCGCCTGGAACACCGGGTCCAGGTCCGCCGTCTTCGGCTGGTTGTAGAAGTGGTCGTCGTCTGTGGCCATCTGGCGCAGGAGCTCGCTGGCCGGCTTGTTGCGCCAGGGGCTGTTGGAGGCCTCCTGCGTGCAGTTCTCGTCCACCCCGTACCCGATCGTGTAGATCTCCAGGCCGTGGCTCTTGGCCAGCGTCGCTACCTTGTACGCGTAGTCGCAGGGCCCGCGTGCGCCCATGGCTGCGGCCGCGGCCGGGTCTCCGTAGACGTTCGCCGCGCCGTCCGTCAGCAGGACGATCCCGCGAGTCGCGTTGGCGCGCCCGTTCGCCAGCAGTTCGTTCATCGCCGCAGTCACAGGTCCCGCGAGGTCAGTGTGCGGCCCGGGCACATCGCCGTTGCCGGCCAGGTCCAGGCAGTTCATCTCCTTCACAAGGGCGCTGTTCCCGTTCAGCATATGGGGGCTGCCCTGGTAGTCGCTGGACAGCCCAACCGGCAGCCACGTCAAATCGCTGTCCGTCCACTTCTCTACCGTGTCGCAGAGGCTCGTTGAGTGTACCGGCGGCGTCACCGACACTCCGATGCGGTGAACAGACGCGTCGAACACTGTCATCAGCTGCTTGGCGCCGTCCTTGGCGTTCTGCAGCTCGACCTCTTTCATGCTTCCCGTGTGGTCGATCGCCAGCACCGCGTCCACTGCCGAGCTTCCCGCCCCGCATGCGCCCCGGCAGGCCCCGGCGTGGACTTCCGTGCTGCAACCCTTGGACCAGCAGGAGTTCCCATGCCCGACGATACCCAGCAGCGGGCCGAAGAACGTCGGCGAAGTGGCCCTGGCGGTTACCAGGATCGTGTCGTACTTATTGGCGCCCGGGTTGCAGACCGTAGCAACGCTCTCGGTGCACTCGAAGGTGATCGTCAAATCGTTGGGGTCGAAGCCGTTGAGCGAAGCGTACTGTCTGGCCACGTCCGCCGCGGCCGGGGGATTGTCCGGAAGC
Organism: Dehalococcoidia bacterium; assembly: GCA_035542855.1. Taxonomy (GTDB): domain Bacteria; phylum Chloroflexota; class Dehalococcoidia; order SM23-28-2; family RBG-16-64-32; genus DATKKM01. The sequence goes on along the minus strand of DATKKM010000122.1, from coordinate 5,432 downwards.
TCCTGCGCCCCTGCTAGCGCCGCCGCGTCGACCACGTTCTGCGCCTGGCGACGCTTGACCATGAAGAACCCGCCATCGATGACCAACATCCCGAACAGCAGGAGCCCTGTCAGCATCAGCGTGAAGAGAACGAGTGTCTGTCCCCGCTCCCCCTTCCGTATCTGGTTCATCGGTTGCCTCCCCTGGGCTCTTCCCGTCGCAAAAGTTAAGACCGGGTTTATGTCAAGCCGTACACAGATAGTAGGTTCGTACGGGAACGGGGTCAGGCTCACCCATGGTTAACGCGGGTGAAGAAACGGTTTATACGCAGACAGAGTCGGGATTCGACTAGGGGCGCGCCAGCGGGCAGGCCGCGCACTGCGGCAGGAAGTCGACGCGTTCAACGTCGATATGGATGCCCGCCTTGCGCAGGACGTCAATCGTCGCCCACAGCGAGAGGCCCACCACGTTGCAGTAGCAGCCCTCGTATCTCTCCACAGGGCGCAAACCGCTGTCCTGGATCGCGTAGCCGCCGGCTTTGTCGAACGGGTCGCCGCGCTGGATCGACGCCTCGATCTCCTCGTCGGAGTACCCTCGCATCGTCACGCTGGTGACGGGGTTGCGCGCAATCGGCCCGCGCCGCTTCTCCGGCAGGGCCGCGACGCCGGAGACCACCTCGTGCGTCTTGCCCCGCAGCAGCCGCAGCATCCGCCGCGCGTCCTCGGCGCCGGCCGGTTTGCCCAGCAGTTCGCCCTCGAACGCCACGATGGTGTCCGCCGCGATGACCGCCGCGTGCTCTTCCAGCAGACGCGCCGCCTCCGCCTTCGCCCGTGCCAGCCGTCGCGCCACGATCTCCGCGTTCCTCGAGCGCCCGGGACTCTCGTCGATATCGACCGGCCGCACCTCGAACGCGAGGCCCAGCCGCGACAGCAGCTCCCGGCGCCGGGGCGAGGCGGAGGCAAGGATCAGTCGCGTCACGTTGACCGCAGGCTCGCCACGCACTCGATGTGGTAGGTCTGTGGGAACATGTCCACCGGCGTCACGTCCAGCAGCTCGTAACCGCCCGCTGCCAGCAACCGCAGGTCGCGCGCCAGCGTCGCGGGGTCGCAGGAGACGTATGCGATCCGCTCCGGACGCGCCGCCAGCACTGCCGCGATCGCGCCGGGGTGCGCCCCCAGCCGCGGCGGGTCCAGGATCAGGCAATCGATCCGCTCCTCGACAGCCGGCAGCACGTCCTCGACCTTCCCCTGGTGATACTCGATGTTCGGCGAGTCCGCGGTGTTCACGGCCGCGTCTTCCACCGCCGAAGCCGACTCCTCGATCGCGATTACGCGCGCCACCAGCGGCGCCAGGACCACCGCGAACGTCCCCACGCCGGCGTAGGCGTCCGCCAGCGTGTCGCCCGGCTGCGGGTCCAGCTTCTCGCGCACCAGCGAGATCAACCGCTCCGCCTGCGGGGTGTTCGTCTGGAAGAAGGAAGCGCCGGAGATGCGGAAGCGGTGCCCCAGTAGTTCTTCGTGGTAGAACTTCGCCGGAGAGGGCATCGTCGGATCGATGCCGCTGACATCCGGCTGGATCATCACCTCGCCTGTCCGCACGCCGCGCCGGATCGCCACCTGGTGTAGCCCGCTGCCATGCCCCTGCAGCCGCGGCAGCGCCTGGTTGATCCACGGATCGGCGATCTTGCACTCGTCGATGCGCAGAAAGCGGTGCGTCCCTCTCCGCACGAAGCCGATCTCACCCTGAGACTTCGCGGTGAACCGGATGTGATTGCGGTATCCCCACGGGTTCTCCGCGCCTAGCGCCGGCGAAACTGGCGGCTCCGCGAACCCGCCGATCCGGCGCAGCTGTGTGCGCACGATCTCCCGCTTCAGCTGAAGCTGGCGCTCGTACGAGATGTGCTGCCACTGGCAGCCGCCGCACTCGCCGAAGTAGACGCAGGCCGGCTCCACCCGGTCCGGGGACGCCTCCAGCACCTCCACTACGCGGCCATGGAAGACGCCGGCGCGCTCCCGCTCCAGCTCCGCCACCACTGTCTCGCCCGGGATCCCGTACTCGATGAACAGCGTGCGGCCATCATGGTGGGCAACCGTACCGCCTTCGTGAGCCATCTCGCCCAGCGTCACGGTGACGCGCTCCGGTGGCTCGATCCGCTTCTCGCGCGCTCTTCTCGGCATCTCTAGCAGTGTATCGGCGCGGGCCGGCCGCAGCCACAGGCGCCCTCCAAGCGTTATACGGTTGTGAGCATGCTCAACCGCAACCCGATGCTATAATGCTTGTCAGCTTGACCAACAAGACACGGAAACCCCGCCAATGACGGATCTCGGCATACTTGGCGCGCTGCTTGCCGGGGTCTGGGCCCTTCTCCTCTGGCTCAGCATCATCGTCTGGGTCTACCGCGACATCCGCGAGCGGACCCGCGACCTCGGCCTGCAGGTACTGGCGATCTTCGTGGTCACGCTTTTCTTCCCCGGCTTCAATATCCCGGGCCTCGCGCTCTACCTCATGCTCCGCCCGCGCGAGTCGCTGGAAGAAGCCTACGCCCGCTCCCTGGAAGAGGAGGCGCTGCTGCGCGAGATCGGCGACGAGGGGATGTGTCCTTCCTGCCGCCGCTTCGTCGAGAAGGACTGGCAGCTCTGCCCGTTCTGCGCCACTCAGCTAAAAGACATCTGCAGCAAGTGTCAACACCTGCTCAGCTTCAACTGGGTCGCTTGCCCCTACTGCGGCACCGAGCGCCGCGGCGCGTCGGTCCCGGAGCGCGCCCGGCCGGCCGAAGCGCCTGCCGGCCCGGTTGGCGCGAACATGCAGCAGACATCCTTCCGTCCGCGCACTGAGATGGGCGTCGGCGATGACGCCGACCCGCTGGCTACCCGCTAAGCCTTCGATCCCAGGCGCTCCACCAGCGCGTCCACGTTGACGTCCGCCAGTAGCTCGCCGATGCGGCGCAGCTTCTCCGCGCCGCCGCTGAACGGCTTCGCGCCGAACAGCTCTTCAATCGCCGCGACTGTTTCCTTCGTGTCCAGCTTCGTGCGCAGCAGCGGGATCTCCTCGTCCGCCACGCGCTCCCGCACGTAGGAGAGCACCGGCAACCCGCCCGTCACGATGAGGCAGGTGGGGCCGGCGTTCAGCGCCGCCAGCTGCAGGTCCGGCTTGTCGCTGCGCACGATCACAGCCGTCGCGTCGGTCCGCACGAAGTAGGTCTGCCCCGGGTCCGCCGCAATCGAGGCGATCACCGGCCGGTCGAGCGGCCGTTCGCGGTTCTCGGCGATGTTCTCGCCCTCCGCCGACAGCGCTTCCGCCACCTCCCCAATCGTTGGCGAGGCCAGCAGGCGGTCCTCCGGCACCACGCCCAGCAACTTCACGCCCGCCGCCTCGTACGCTGCTCGGATCGCGCCGGCTTTGCGCGGCGCGGCGTGGTTCACGATCACACCGGCCAGCGCCGGCGCCTGCGTGATGCTCGCGGGGTCTTCTGCCGGCGTCGCCACGTAGACCACCCGGCCTCCGGCGCCGGCCAGCGAGGCGCCCGCCGCCAGCTCGCTGATCTGCACCTGCCCGCCGGACGAGATGCGTGCGAAAAGCGCCGCATCAGCCGCCGCATTGGCGTCGTCGCCGGTGCGCTCAAGCGTGCAGTGCACGCGCTGGTCGGCGAGCTTGCGGGCGATTCCGGCGGCGATCGTCGTCTTGCCGCCAAGGGGCCCCGAAGAGGCCACGAAGAGCGTGGGCATGGCGTCTGTGAAGTCTAGCAAACGCTCCCGCTACGCTCTACTTCTCGCCCTACAGCGCCGCGACGATTACAGCGCCTGCTCCAGCGGCACGTACTCGAGTCCCTGCGCCTCCGCCACCGGCTTCGCTGTGAGCTTGCCGTTGATCGTGCTGGCGCCGCGGGCCAGCGCCGCATCTTCGCGCAGCGCGTCGAGGCCGCGGTCCGCCAGCTTCAGCACGTAGGGCAGCGTGGCGCTGGTCAGCGCTTCCGTGGAAGTGCGCGGCACCGCGCCCGGCATGTTCGGCACGCAGTAGTGGACAACGCCCTCTTCTACGAACACCGGCTCGTCGTGGTTCGTAGCGTGCGACGTCTCACAGATGCCGCCCTGGTCGATGCCCACGTCAACGATCACCGCGCCCTCGCCCATCGCACGCACCATCTCCCGCGAGACCAGCTTCGGCGCGAGGCCGCCGGTTACAAGAACTGCGCCGATCAGTACATCCGCCCCGGCCAGCTCCTCGGCCAGCGTCGCCGCGCTGGACACCCGAGTCGTGATGGGGGCCGGCAGCTGCGCCTCCAGCGCCCGCAGCTTTTGCAGGTCGCGCGCCAGCACCGTCACGCGAGCCCCGAGGCCCAGCAGCACGCGCGTCGCCGCTGTACCCACCGTCCCGCTGCCGACAACCACGGCCCGCGCGGGCTGCACGCCGGTGATCCCGCCCAGCAGCTTGCCGCGCCCGGGCCCCGGCTTCTTCAGAAAGCGCGCCGCCATCTCACCGGCCATCCGGCCCGCCACCTGGCTCATCGGGATCAGCAGCGGCAGCGAGCCGTCGTCTCTTTGCACCGTCTCGTAGGCGATCGCCTGCGTCCTGGTAAGAAGCAGCGCCTGTGTCAGCTCCGGCTCAGGCGCCAGGTGCAGGTACGTGAAGAGGATCAGCCCCGGCCGGAGCAGCGGGAACTCCGCCGGCAGCATCTCCTTCACCTTCAGCAGCAGGTCGACGCCGGCGGCGACCTCCGCCGCGCTCCCGAGCAGCCGGGCGCCGGCCCGCTCGTACGCCTCGTCCGGGTGGCCCGAGCCGAGGCCCGCGCCGCGCTCGACGAGCACCTCGTGCCCGGCTGCGACCAGCGAGTGCGCGCCTGCCGGCGTCAGCCCGACGCGGAACTCCTCTGTCTTCGTCTCCTTGATCGTGCCGACGCGCATCGCCTGAATTGTAGCGTGCGCGCCGTCCTTGCGTGCCTGAACGACGCGCCCGTAGAATGAATATTCGCCTGCCGAGGTAGCTCAGTGGTAGAGCACGCGGCTGAAAACCGCGGTGTCGCCAGTTCGACTCTGGCCCTCGGCACCACCTTTCGTATCCACAAGCGGCCGCGTCCCCGTACGACGAGGCCGCTTGCTGCTGTAAGGCGCCACGCGTTCACACGATCTTCATACGCCCTAAATACGTCTGAAACCCGCCGGCTACCCGTCTCGCGTCTACTGGAGCCAGCACCGGGGGCACATCCCGCCCGCGGCCGCTGGAAAGGACGCAGAAGGTGGTAACACTAGCACAACGAGTCCTCAACGAGGCGATCGAGCAGGATGGGTCGCCCGTCGACGCCTACAGCCCGCTGCTGACCGCCGCCCACAAGCTGGGCCGCGAGGGCATGGCCCAACGCTGGGCAAACGCCAAGCAGGTCGCCGCCCGCGACTCGTTCACCTTCTGTCCCAGCCCCAGCACCATCACCACCGTTCCCACGGACTGGTTCCCACGCC
>DATKKM010000121.1:0-9126 GCA_035542855.1 Dehalococcoidia bacterium | reverse complement strand
ACCTTCTCGATCGTGTCGGCGACGGGAGGGCCAACGGTGGCGTCCTTGACGCGCGTGATGGGGTTCACGTTGGTGACAGGGCTGGTCTCAGTCATCCCGTAGCCTTGCAGCACCGTCGTGTCCAGCGCCTTCGCGGCCGCGCGGGCCACTTCCTGCGGCAGCGGGGCCGCGCCGCTCATGATCATGGAGAGGCTGGAGGTGTCGTACTTGCCGGTGTCCGGGAAGTGGGACAAGGCCAGCAGCGCCGGCGGCACGGCGAAGAGGTTGGTGATCTTGTGCTTTTGGACTAGCTCCAGGCAGAGCGCCGGATCGAAGCGCGGCATGATCACCTGGGGGATGCCGGCGGCGTAACCGCAGGCCATCAGCACTACCATCCCGTAGATGTGATAGAAGGGCAGGAAGTCCAGGTAGACGGAGTAGCCGCTGCTCATGCCGGTGCTGAGTATCTGGCGCACGTTGGACACGACGTTGTAGTGGCTGAGCATGACGCCCTTGGGCAGGCCGGTGGTGCCCGAGGAGTAGGGCAGCGCGACCAGATCCTTGCGCGGGTTGAACTTGACCGGCTTCGGGTCAGGGGGAGCCTCGGCGCATATCGTCCAGATGTCTTCGATGGGGAAGACGTGCTTCAAATTGGGCAAGTGCTCGCGGACCTGATGCACCATTGGGACGAGGGGGCCCATGGCGAAGACCGCGGCCGCCTCGCAGTCCTCCAGCTGGTGCAGAAGCTCTCGTTCCTTGTAGAGCGGGTTTAGCGTGGTGACGACGCCGCCGGCGAAGAGCGTGCCGTAGAAGGCGACGAAGTACTCCGGGCAGTTGGCGGAGAAAATGGCGATGCGGTCGCCCTTCTTGATGCCGTTGTCCTGCAGGAAGCGCCCCAGGCGCCTGCACGCCTCCCAGGCGCGGCCGAAGGTGTAGGACGTGCCATCGTAGTTGATGAGCGCGGGCCGGTCGCGGTTGCGCTCCGCAGCGGGCGCCAGGAGGTCCGTCAGCGGGATCTCCGGGTACGGCTCCAGCGAGAACCACGGGCTGTAGTGCAACGTCATGCGTCCTCCGATCAGTCCTTCCGAGCAACGTAGTAGGCGTTCATGATGTCGCCCGGGACCCTCTTGATGTCGACGCTGGTGAAGCCGGCGTCCGCCAGCTTCTGGAGCGCCAGCTGTGTGCCCCAGCAGGTGCCCAGCCCTTCGCCGCCGAGCGCGAGCGACACTGTCATGCAGTGCATGGTGGAGATGCCGTAGAGCACGGCGCCCAGGGGATGCTGCGCGTTCTCCTCCAGGTTGCTGGAGGCGGCGATATCGACCATCAGGAAGACGCCGCCGGGCCGGAGCGCGCGGGCGATGTTGGCCAGCACCTTGGTCGGGTAGGCCTGGTCGTGGATGGAATCGAATGCGGTGATCAGATCGTAGGCGGCGGCCTCGTCCATCGTGGCCACGTCCTTGCGCACGAACTTCGCGTTCTTCAGCCCCCAGTCGTGCGCCTCAGCCTTGCCCGCGGCCACGCCCTCCTCCGCGAAGTCGTAGCCGGTGAAGCGGCCGTTGGGGTACTCGCGGGCCATGACGTTGATGGCGTGGCCCTTGCCGCAGCCCACATCCAGTACGTCGATCCCGGACTGCAGCCGGTCTGTCATGCCGGTCAGGGGCAGCGTCGTCGAGATCAGCGTGGCGTCGACGACCTGCGCGCTCTCCTCTGCCATCAACGTCTGGAAGGTGCGGAACGCTGAATAGGGGACGCCGCCGCCGTTCCTGAACGATTCGACCACCTGGTCCTCCACCTGCCCGAAGAGCGCGGTGAATTGGGTCATGGTGGCCATGTTGTTGGGGCCGGCGGCGCGGGTGACGAAGGCGGCGTGCTCCGGCGGCAGATGGTAGGTCTTGCCGGCCGGGTTGTATTCGATGATGCCGGCCATGGTCAGGCAACCCAGCGCCTCGCGGACGTAGCGTTCGTTGAGGGAGGCCGCATCCGCGATCTCCGCCGAGGTGGAAGGGGGGAGCGCGGCCATCCTGTCAAAGAGGCCCGTGCGATGCGCGACGCTGACGATCAGGCTGACGACCCCACCGTTGAGGATGCCGAGCATGGTGCCGGCGAACGCCTGCATCTTCTGGCCATCGATCGATTCAGTCGTCATAACGTACCCCTTCCCCGGGCGTGCGAGCCGTATATGTCGAGCGGTTATCGTGCGTGGCGTTCCCCTAGTCGCCGAGCAGAGTCGGGTAGCCGAGGGCGACGATGTCCTCGACGTACTCGGAGCGCCAGCCGGGGTTCGGGATGGCCAGGTGGCGCTCCCGGAACCAAGCGTGGATCTTGACGTACTGCTCCTCAAGGTAGCGGCGCCAGGCGTTCTCTTCTTCGAAGAGGTCCGGGTCGACTTCATCGAGGCGCTTGTCCATTTCGTCGGGGTCGATGTCGAGGTCTTCGCGCCAGTAGTCGGCCAGGTAGTCGAGCGTCTCCTCCATGTTGCGGCGGCACTCGTCGAGGAGGGAGGTCATGAAGCCTTCTTCGTCGACGCGGCGGCCGCGCAGGCGGAGCTCGGTGGCGCAGTTCTCACAGAGGAGGACGAACTTGCGGGCGTCGCAGTTCTCCTTCTTCGTGCAACCTTCGCAGAGGGGCGCCCACTCGGAGGCCTCCGGCAGGCGGAGATAGCCGACGAGGACGTCATCGGTGAGGCTTCCACAGCGCGGGCAGGAAAGCTTCTTGGCGAGTATGTCGTTGATGGCGCGGTGCCAGTCGATCTGCATAAACCTGTCCCCCCTGAACCCGCCGGCCGCAACGGCGAGCAAGAGTACATAGTATGAGTTTTCGCATGGGTGTCAACCTGACGCGCGACGCTCTCCCCGGGTCAGGGGAGGTCCAGCCGGAACCAGCCGGCCTGGCCCGGCATCTCCTCGACCCCAACACCAATCGACATAACGTTATTCGCCCCTATATTGGCCAATCTGGCGCCCAGGCGGGAGGCGATCCACTCCGCCAGGCGCTCCGCCATGGTGTTGTCGATGTCGAGCGGGGCCACGTCGCCCTCCGGGAACACGTATCGGCGGCTCCCGAAGCGAATCTCGTATTCGCCGGCGGCGTGCGTGACGGTGAGGTGCGGGTTGGCGGCCGCCAGGATGAACTTGTGGTCCAGCTCCTGGCAGAGCTCGCGGACCAGGCGCTTGGCGACGCTGAAGTCCAGCACCCACGAGTCGGGCGTAAGGGCGCCGGTGAGCTCCACGGTGACCTGGTAGTTGTGCCCATGGAGGGGCTCCAGGTCACCGGCGAAGGTCGCGAAGTGCGCGGCGGCGAAGCGCAGCGTGTTGTGCTCAAGCCGGATGCTGAAGGCCACGGGCTGATGATAGCCGAAGGGGGCATTTCCCTGCCCGCTTCGTGTGTTCGCACTATATATGTTATGTCTGCGCTAGATAGGGCTTGCGCGCGAACAACGAACCGGCGCAACCCGGCGTCCGTATCACCAGAGGTGGATGCGATCGGTGGTTAAGACGGCAAATTGCCCGCTCCAGAGAGCCAATGCTAGACTGGAAAGGTGTCATACGGGGCCGGCGGCCCGATCCCTGCGAGCCCCTTCTGGACTTTCCTCAACGATGCTGATTCCCCCGGCCGCTTTCTCATGCGGCTCCTTATGTTAATGCCCACGCGGCGAGAGGTGACGTAAACCATGTGGAACAGACTCAAGTGGGGCCTGGCGGGTCTCGTCTTTGTGCTGCTAGTCGCGCTGTCCGGCGTGGCCGGCTATGCGATTAACGACAACTCGGGCGGCAACAGCAGCGGACAGTCTGCCGACGCTGGCAACTACGCGATCCTGAACGAGATCCAGGGCATCATCCAGCAGGACTTCGTCAATCCGAGCGCGGTGACGCCGGACTCGCTGCAGCTGGGGGCGATCGACGGGATGATCCAGTCCCTCAACGACCCGCACAGCGTGTACATCCCCCCGGACGTCCTGAAGAACGGAGTCGACCTGATCACCGGCAGCTTCGAAGGCATCGGCGCCAACGTTAATCAGGACGCCACGACGCACGAGATCGTCATCATCTCGCCGTTCCGCGATTCGCCGGCGGAGAAGGCCGGCATCCAGCCCGGCGACGTAATCCTGGCCGTCGACGGCGAGTCCACGGAAGGCTGGTCTGTGGCCACAGCCGTGCAGAAGATCCGCGGCGCGGCCGGCACGCCGGTCACGCTGACGGTGCGTCACACGGACCGCTCCCAGGAAGACATCACGATCACGCGGGCCACGGTGGCGATCCCGACGGTCTTCGTCGGCGACGTGCATGACTCGACAGGCGCCGTTGTGCCGGACCTGGCGTACCTGCAGATCCAGCAGTTCACGGACCAGACGGTGAACGACGTCCGCAACGCGCTGAACCAGATCAACCAGGAAGGCAAGAAGGGACTGATCCTGGACCTGCGCGGCAACCCCGGCGGCGGCCTGGACGCCACGGTCTCGATCGCGGACATGTTCATCGACGACGGCACGATCCTCACGCAGGTCGACCGTGACGGCAACAAGACCGTTTACGACGCTCACTCCGGCGGCGAGGGCCTGAACCTGAAGATCGCCATCCTGGTGGACAAGAACTCCGCCAGCGGCTCCGAGGTGCTGTCCGGGGCGCTCCACGACCACGGCCGCGCGGAGCTGATCGGCACGCAGACGTTCGGCAAGGGTTCCGTCAACCACCTGCGCCAGCTGTCCAACGGCGGCGCGATCTACATCTCTATCGCGCGCTGGCTGACGCCAAACGGCACCCTCATCGAAGGCGTGGGCCTGACCCCGGACATCAAGATGGACCAGACGGACGCCGATCAGCCCGGCAAGGAAGGCCCGCAGCTGTTCACAGCCATTGACCTGCTGCACTCCGAGATCAACGGGACGGCCTTCGTGCCGCCCCCGACTCCGGCGGCTACGCCGACACCAGTGGCGACAAGTCCGTAACGGGTTATGTAAAGCGCTTCCCTGCCATGCCCGCCGGCGAGAAGACAGTCGCCTCTAACCGGAAAGCCGGTTTCGATTACCACATCCTGAGGACGCTGGAGGCCGGCCTCGCCCTGACCGGAACCGAGATCAAGTCGATCCGGGAGGGCCACGTCAGCATCCGTGAGGCCTACGTGCGCCCTGAAGGCGACGAGATGTGGCTGGTGGGCGCGCACATCGCCCACTACCCGCCCGCGCGCGTGAACCACGAGCCGACGCGCAGCCGCAAACTGCTGCTGCACAAGCGCGAGATCCGCGACCTGGCGCAGGAGGCCACGACCTCCGGCGCGACGATCATCCCCATCCGCCTCTACCTGAAGAACGGCAAAGCGAAGCTGGAGATCGCGCTGGCCCGCGGCAAGCGCAAGTACGACAAGCGCGAGGCGATCGCCAAGCGAGAGGCGGAGCGCAGCATGCAGCGGGCGATGCGGCGGCGGGCGTAGGCCGGCTCAGACTGCGGCTTCGATTAGCTGCGGTGATCCTCCGGCAGACTCAGGACGAGCGGTTATGCGCGCGGCTCGGCGCCCAGTTCGCGGCGCAGGCGCTCGATGATGCGGTTGCGCTGCTTGGTGGCGTCTTCGTCCGTTAGCGTGCTGTCCTTCGACTGGAAGGCGATGGCGAAGGCAAGCGACTTCTTCCCTGCGGGGATCGGGTCGCCGGTGTAGACATCGAAGACGCGCGCCTCGGCGACGACCGGGAAGGCGCGGATCAGCTCCAGGACGCGGCCGGCCGGCATATCGGCATCGACGATCACCGCGAGGTCCTGCTCCACCGGCGGATACTGCGAGACCGGCTCGTAGCGCGGGATCGGCGGGACGTGCGGCAGGAGCGCCTCCAGGTTGATCTCGAACATTGCGACCGGGCGGCTGACGTCGAAGACGGCCGTGACGCGTGGGTGCACCTCGCCGATGAGGCCGATGGCGCTCTCGCCGGCGAAGACCTCGGCGGTGCGGCCGGGCAGGTAGGCGAAGTCGTGCGTGTCGCGGTATTCGGCCGGGACGCGGAGCTCGGCGAAGAGACGGTCGAGGTGAGCCTTCGCCTCGAAGAAGCCTGCGTCGCGGCCTGTTGGCATCCCCCAGCGGTCCGGCAGGCGCCCGGAGACGACGCTGCACAGCGTCTCGACCTCGTGCGGCAGATCGTCCTCGCGCGGGATGTAGACGCGAGCGGTCTCGAACAGAGAGATGAGGTCCTGGCTGCCACGGATGTTCGCAGACAGCGTCTGCAGCAGAGAGTGGCGGAGCGTGGTGCGGGCGTATTCCCACTGGCGGCTGAGCGGGTTAGCGAGCCTGAGCGGGCGGTTGATCGCCAGTTCCTCCGGCGGCAGCACAGCGCCGAGTGTCTCGAGGTCAGACATCGAGTAGGTGATCACCTCCTGGGCGATCGAGGCCATGATGTCCTTCACGCGCTCCCGGAGGGCGGTCAGCGGCTGCGGGAAGTCGGTGGGGACCTGGCCGCGCAGCTGGGTGGTCGGCAACTGGTCGTAGCCGATAACGCGGGCGACCTCCTCGATCACGTCGACATCCAGGGCGACGTCCGTGCGCCAGTACGGGACGCTGACGACGCAGCGGTCCGGCGCCGGCCAATCGCAGCCGAAGCCGAGGGAGGTGAGGATCGAAGTAACCTGCTCCGGTGGCACCGCGAGGCCGAGGACGCGTGAAAGGCGGTCCATGGTGACGGTGACCGGGCCTTCCTCCGCTTTCCCCGGAAAGACGTCGACGAGGCCCTGCGCTGCCGTGCCCCCGCACAGCTCCACCATTAGCCTGACGGCGCGCGCGGCGGCCAGCGGCGGCAGGAGGCGGCTGAGCCCCTTCTCGAAGCGGCTGGAGGCGTCGGTGCGCAGCTTCAGCGCCTGGCTGGTGCGGCGGACGCTAGTTCCCTTGAAGTTCGCGGACTCAAGGAGCACGGTGCGCGTGGCCCGCGTGACCTCGCTCTCTCCGCCACCCATGACGCCGGCTACCGCCGTGGCGCCCTCCCCGTCTGCGATCACGAGCATGTCCGGCGACAGTTCGCGCGGTTTGTCCTCGGTGAGGAGGGTGAGCTTCTCGCCCTTCCTGGCGCGGCGGACGATGATCTGCCGGCCGCGCACCTTCTCGTAGTCGAAGGCGTGGAGCGGCTGGCCCATCTCCAGCATGACGTAGTTTGTTATGTCGACGACGTTGTTGATCGGGCGCATGCCGGCGGCGATCAGCCGGTCCTGCATCCACGCCGGGGAGTCCGCGATCTTGACGTTTTCGATGACCGCGCCAGCGTAGCGCGCGCAGAGGTCCGGGTCTTCGATATCGATCTTGACGAAGCTGCGGGCCGCGGCGCCCTTCGCCTCGTAGTCGAGCGGCGGGTCACGCCACTTCTGCCCTGTCAGCGCGGCGACCTCGCGGGCGATGCCGAGTACGGAGAACCAGTCCGGCCTGTTCGGTGTCAGGTCCAGATCGAAGATCGTGTCGCCGACCACCTCGGCAAGCGGCGTGCCGGCCTTCGCGTCCTTCGGCAGGACGAGGATGCCGGTGTGCTCTTCGGAGAGGCCGAGCTCCTTCTCCGAGCAGATCATCCCCTGCGATTCGACGCCGCGGATCTTCGCCGCCTTGAGAACGGTAGGCTGGCCGGTGTGCCCGTCGATCAGCTTCGCGCCGAGTGCGGCGTAGGCCACGTTCTGCCCCTCCGCGATGTTCGGCGCGCCGCAGACGACACGCGGGTGCTCGCCGTTGCCGATATCGACAGTGGCCAGGCGCAGGCGGTCTGCGTTGGGATGCGGCTCCACCTTCTCGACATGGGCGACGACGATGCCGTCCCATTCGCCGGGGGTGATGATGTCATCGACTTCGATGCCGGCGATGGTCAGGCGGCGGGCGATCTCGCGCGTGCCGGCGGTCAGGTCTACGTAGTCGGCGAGCCAGCTCAGAGGTACGCGCATCTCGGCTCAGAACTGGCGCAGGAAGCGCGTATCGTTGGCGTAGAAATGGCGGATGTCGTCGACGCCGTAGCGCAGCAGCGCGATGCGCTCGATGCCGACGCCGAAGGCGAAGCCGGTGTAGCGGTCGGCGTCGTAGCCCTGAGCGGCGATGATCTCCGGGTGCACCATGCCCGAGCCCAGCACCTCGATCCAGCCGCCGTAGTGGCAGGTGCGGCAGCCTTCGCCACGGCAGATGAAGCAGTCGATGTTGACGTCCATCCCCGGCTCCACGAAGGGGTAATACGAACAGCGGAAGGACACTCGGCGCTCGGCCCCGAAGATGCGGCGGGCGACCTCGGCGAGCGTGCCCTTGAGGTCGGTCATGCCGATGCCCTCATCGATGGCCAGACCCTCGATCTGGGAAAGCTGCCACTCGTGCGTGGCGTCGGTGGCCTCGAAGCGGTAGCACTTGCCGGGCACGATGATGCGGATCGGCGGCTGGCGCTTCTCCATGACGCGGATCTGGTTCGGCGAAGTGTGTGTGCGCAGGAGCATGGGGCGGCGGCCGTCCTTCTCGTAGTCGATCCAGAGGGTGTCCCACATGTCGCGCGCAGGGTGGTCCTGGGGGATGCGCAACGCCTCGAAGTTGTAGCGGTCCCACTCCACCTCCGGCCCTTCGACGACCTGGAAGCCCATGCTTTTGAACGCCGCGAGGAGGTCGCGCATGGTCTGCGTGATCGGGTGCAGGCGGCCGCGCGGCAGCGGCGGGCCGGGCAGCGTGACGTCAAGGCGCTCGCTCTCGATAACCTGCGCCAGGCGCTTCTGCTCCAGTTCCGTCTTATGCGCGTCGTGGGCGGCTTCCAGGCGAGCCTTGGCCTCGTTGCCCTCGCGGCCGATGGTCTTGCGCTGCTCCATCGGCAGGTCCGGCAGCGAGCGCAGGAGCGTGGTGAGGCGCCCCTTGCGGCCGAGATAGCCGACGCGCCAGGCCTCGAGTGCCTCGAGGTCTGCGGTGGCCTTGAGGTCGCGCAGTGCGGCCTCTTCGATGGCGGATACGGTGTCAGGTGCGGACGTCATGTGGGTTCGAGTATATGGCTGGCCGCGAAGCAGCGGCAACGACTGGCAGTGATCAGAACAAGGCCATGAGCACCCTCTCGATGATTACGGCTCCAACGGCACTCCCACCCATTCCAGTGCCGATCATTAGCAAAGAGCGCTCATCGATTGAGCTCACAATCTGTATATCGAATGGCCTGTCGTTTGGCCTGAGACCGAACTC
>DATKKM010000120.1:0-5030 GCA_035542855.1 Dehalococcoidia bacterium | reverse complement strand
CTCGTCGACGGACTCACCCTTGAAGCGCTGAAGGAGCAGGAAGCCGCCCATCTGGGCGCGCGTCGCCGCCTGGTCAAGGATGATGCCGGCGGCGTCGCGGGCCTCCTCGCGGGTGAGGTCGCGGCCGGCGCGGGGCCCCTGGCCGACGGCACGCAGGTAGGCGCGCATCCGCTCGGCGGGCGGCGCGGAAGCGGCGACGGCCTCCGGCTGGCGGTAAGTGGTCACGTTATGAGTGTGCGGCGGGCCGCGAAAGGCGTCAAATCGGCGAAACTAACCGGGCGCGGCCGCCGTCTTGACAGTAGATATGACAACCTTCAACGTCACGGAGCCGGTCAGGACGAAGCCGCTATCGGTGCTTAAGCGGGCTATCGTGCTAGTGGGGCTGGCGGCTGTGCTCGCTATCGCGCAGGCGCTCTACCTGGTCGACCACCACTCGCTGGAGGATGTGCTGATCACCGTCGGCGTTGGGTCGTTCCTGATCTGGGGCGCGAGCTACCTCTGGATGCTGGAAGACCAGCCGCTGATCCACACGGTGGACGTCACGCCGGAGGGGATCCGCATCCGGGACACGCAGGTCTACGACGTCTTCCTCCCCTATCCGAAGATCAAGTCGATTGCGGTGAAGGAGCGGATCACCTTCCGTGACAACCTGCGGGACTCGTTCAGCTGGGACGGCCGGTCGCACCTCAAGGGCCGGCAGGTGGCGATCGTAGCGCGAAAGCCGGTGCGGGCGGGACGCCCGCTCCCCGTGAAGACGTTCCGCTTCAAGGTCGACGACCCGGACGCACTGGTCGGCCTGGCCAACGACTACAAGATGCGCTATCGCGGCTTGCCGCTGTAGCGCTTCGGCCGGCGGCGGGCGGGCAAAAGCTCGAACCTGTCGGCATGGCGGGGGCGGATCAGCGAGAAGTGGCGGTGGTCCAGCGTCGCGATCTTCGGTTCGTTCAGCCGCTCGGCGATAGCGGCCACCGACGCGTCAACGAATCCGATGTCCGAATCGGAGTACTTGCGGCAGATCTCGCGGATGCGGGCGTAATCCTCCCGCCGCAGCTCCTCCACGTGGTAGGCGCCGCTAACCAGGTCATCGAGGAAGGTCAGCTCCACAAGTATCCCTAACTTGCGAGCAAAGTAGTCCACCTCAACGATCACCGGCGCCGGGATGATGCGCGGCTCCATCGCGCTTTCGATGAGCGCGCGGCAGGCCTCGTGATGCTCATCCCGGCGGTCCAGCGATGCGTAGATGACGTTCGTGTCGAATATGAGGCTCAAAGTTCGGGCTTGTAAAGCTCGTCGATCCGCTCCGAGATGTCGGAGCGGCCGGAGTCGCCGATCCCGAGGCTGCGGACGCGGGGCTGGTAGCGGCTGGCGGTGTCCTCCAGGGACTCCCGGATCAGCTGGCCCATGGACTCCCCCCGCTCTTCGGCCAGGCGCTTGATGCGCTCGTAGAGCCCTTCCGGCACGACGATTGTGGTTTTCTGCATTCTCTCGCTCATTATGGCACCTCTGCCGTAATTATGGCACACGTGCCATATTTGTCAAGAGGCCCGCATCGTTTCCGGGTCGATGCCCATGCTCTTGCACCAGTCGGCGTAGGCGAACGGGGAGATCTCGCTGGGCTTGATCTCGGAGCGGCCGCCCCAGAAGACGTTTGTGTAGGCCACCGGGATGCCGGCCTCGGCCAGGTGCTCGTCGATGGCGCGCTTGTGGGCCAGCACCACGTCCTTCTCGGTGCCGTGGGCCACCGCCATCACGTTCACGTCCCGGAACTCGGCGCCGCCCTCCCGCCAGTAGGCGTGGGTCAGGATCTCGTGGCGGCCCACCTCACGGCCGGCGTCGACGACGCGGTCAGGCGGCACCGCCCAGTGGAAGAGCGCGTTGTAGCGGGTTACCCGCTCGCCCGCCGCCGTCGGCTTGACGTGCTCAAGGAATGTCGAGAAGCGGCCGAGCAGCTTGCGCTCCTGCAGTGACCCGGCGACACGGCAGAACTCATCGAGGCTGACGCCCGCTTCCTCCGCGCGGCGCCGCCAGATGTCCGCGACGATCTCCTCCGGCGCCAGCTCGCGCTTGAGAGCGGTGAGCACGCGCCACTCCAGCTCGCTGAGGTCGACGACCTCCGGGTACATCACGTCCGCCGGCTCATCGGAGCGGGCGCCGGGCTCCATCCCCTTGCGCCGGGTGTGGCCAACGCCGAGGACGAAGAGCGCCCTGGCCGGCATGATGCGGTAGGCCGTAGCGCCAACCTTCGACCGCAAAAAGTCGCAGTGCTTGCGGATGTCATAGCCCTGTGGGACTTTCAGCGTCGTCCAAAGGCGGTACCTGGAGCCGGGGTTGGCCTCGTCCGTAGTGCGGATAACCACGTGGCCGCTGAACGGGTCGCGCTGGAACATGAACTCGAACGCCTCGTTCAATCTGCCCGCTGGCACCTGCCAGGCGACGAGTGCGCCGTCAGCAAGGTTCGTCGAGAGGAGGGTCTGGCGCACACGCCGGATCGAACCGGCTTCGAGAAGGGCGCGGATGCGTTCGAGCACTGTATCGAGAGGCACGCCGGAGCGGCGGGCGATCTCCCCGAAGGGGTCGCGCTGGAAGCCTTCGAGCTTGTCCTCGGAGACGGCGAGGATCGCTGTGTTGACAGGGTCCGTGAGCTCCAGGGGGACGCCGGATGCGGTGGTCACGAGTAGCGCTCCTCCTTCCAGGGGTCGCCGCGGAGGTGGTACCCATAGCGTTCCCAGAAGCCGGGGGTGTCTTTGGCGATGAACTCCAGGCCGTCCAGCCACTTGGCGCTTTTCCAGAAGTAGAGGTGGGGGACGAAGAGACGGCAGGGGCCGCCGTGCTCGGCGGGAAGCGGCGCGCCCTCGTAGATGTAGGCCAGCAGGTTCTCGTCGCGCAGGAAGTCGTCCAGGGTGAGGTTCGTGGTGTAGCCGCCGTAGCAGTGCGCCATCACGGCCTGGGCCTCCGGCTTCAGCTTCACGTGCGTCATCAGCTCCTTGACCGCCAGCCCCTCGAAGTTCGTGTCGAACTTGCTCCAGGTGGTCACGCAGTGGATGTCCGTGTGCACCTTTGTGCGCGGCAGCGCCGTGAACTCCTCCCAGGTGAACTCCACCTCTTCCTCCACCAGGCCGAAGACGCGGAGCTTCCAGGACTTCGTATCCACGCGGGGGACGCCCCCGTAGGTGAGCACGGGCCAGTCCTCGACGGCCTTCTGGCCGGGAGGCAACCGGTCGCCGTACTTCTCGCGGTCTTTCTCGCGGCGCTTCATGATATCGAAGACCATGGGCAGCTCCTCCAGATATGAGGATAGCATTGTGCGCCGCGTGGCTGCAGCGGGCGGCAGACGCCCCCCATCCCGTATCATCAGAGTGGTATGCAGACGCTGGAACAGGACGCCCTCGCTCCACCGCCGGTCCGCCGCGCGGGCCGTCGGAGCATCGCCTTCTGGGGCGTCGCCGCCGCGGTCATCGCCCTGGACCAGCTGACGAAGGCGATCGTGCGGGCGACGCTGGACGTGGGCGAGGCCTGGCCCAGGGACTGGCCTGTGCAGGTCCACAACGTGACCAATAGCGGCGCTGCCTTCAGCAGCCTCCAGGACCAAACCGTCTTCCTGATCTTCATGTCGCTGATCGGGCTGGCCGCGATCTACATCTACTACCGCAACCCGCCGTTCCAGCACTGGGTGGCCTCGGTCGCCATCGGCATGATGCTCGGCGGCGCCGCCGGCAACCTGATCGACCGCGTGCGCGTGGGCCGGGTCACGGACTTCGTCGACTTCTTCGGCTTCCCCACCTTCAACGTCGCCGACTCCTCGATCAGCATCGGCGTCACGGCGATCATCATCGGCTACCTGCTCTTCGCCGAAAAGCAGATGACGCCCCGCCGGCCGGCCGGACCGCATGAAGACGCACCGGCTGACGGCTGAGCGCGGCGGCGAGCGGATCGACGCCTTCGTCGCGCGCAGCCTGCCGGAGTTATCCCGGAGTTATGTCAAACGCCTGCTGGACGGCGGCCTCATCACGGTCGCCGGGCGCGTCCCCAGGGCCTCCGAGAAGGTCAGCGCCGGCGCGGAGATCGTGGTGGAAGTGCCGCCGCCGCAAGAGATTAGCCTGGAGCCGCAGCGTATCCCACTCACGATCGTCTATCAGGACAACGACATCATCGTCGTCGACAAGCCGCCCGGGCTCACGGTGCACCCGGCGCCCGGCCACCCCAGCGGGACGCTGGTCAACGCCCTGCTGGCGATGTGCCCGGACCTGCAGGGCATCGCCGGGACACTACGGCCGGGCATCGTCCACCGGCTGGACAAGGACACATCCGGCCTGCTCGTCGTCGCCAAGAACGACCGCGCGATGCGCGCACTGCAGGCGCAGCTGGCGGAGCGGCGGGTGCACAAGACGTACCTGGCGCTGGTCGTCGGCGTGCCGAAGCCGCGCGAGGGCCAGATCGAGGCGCCGATCGGCCGCAACCCAAGGAACCGCAAGAAGATGGCGATTGTGGAGGGCGGCCGCGAGGCCACCACTCGCTACAAGGTGCGCGAGGAGTTGCCGGGACACGCCCTGCTGGAGGTGGAGCCCGTCACCGGGCGGACGCACCAGATCCGCGTGCACCTGGCGGCCATCGGCCACCCGATCCTGGGCGACCGGGTCTACGGGCGCCCTTCGCCGCTCATCGACCGGCAGTTCTTGCACGCCTGGAAGCTGGCGTTCGGGATGCCGCTGGGCGGGAGGCAGGTGGAGTTCGAGTCTCCGCTGCCGCCAGACCTGCGGGCGGCGCTGGAGGCGCTGCGCGCGTAGGCCCACAGGGACTACTCCCCGCCCCGGCCAGCGGGCGACCTGAAAATCGCTCCTACATGTGTTTTGTGGCGCTGACGTACTTCGCGCCGGTGAGGGCGACCAGGTCGGCGGGGCGCTTGAGGCCGAGCACCGAAATGCCGCCGGCCTGCATTCCAGTGAGCTGCTCTGCCTCGCGCTGAGTGGCCATGCGCAGCTTCTTCTCGCCGAGCGCTTGGGCGAGCAGCTTGAGATCGAGCTGGGCGTCCG
>DATKKM010000119.1:0-4569 GCA_035542855.1 Dehalococcoidia bacterium | reverse complement strand
CGATCGCGCCGTCTTCCTTGCGTGTCAGCCGCGTCACCGTCGCCCGCGATTCGTCCTGCGGCTGTGACTCGATCTCGCCTGCCAGCCAGCGGGGCAGCGTCTCGCCCAGCAGGTCCGAGCCCAGCTCCGCCAGACGCGCGGTGAGCGAGCCCGTGGTGTCGTGCGGCGAGATCGCCTCGGAACGCATCGCGAGAACGGGGCCGGTGTCCATTCCGGCATCCATCAGCATTATCGAAACGCCGGTCTCGCCGTCGCCGGCGAGGATGGCGGCTGCGATCGGCGAGGCGCCCCGGTACTTCGGGAGCAGGGAGGCGTGCACGTTGAGCGCGCCCCGCGGCGGGATGGCCAGCACCTCCGGCCGCAAGATCTGCCCGTAAGCCGCCACCACCAGCACCTCCGGCCCCAGCGCCCGCAGTTGCGCGACCGCCTCCGGGTCGCGCAGAGTCGGGGGCTGCAGCACCGTCAGGCCTAGTTCCAGCGCCGCTTCCTTGACCGGAGGCGGCGTCAGGCGGCTCCGGTGACGGCCGGTGGCCCGGTCTGGCTGCGTGACCACCGCCACCACATCGTGGCCGTCCGCGACGAGCCGGCGTAGCGACGGCACAGCGAATTCCGGCGTCCCGATGAAGACGATGGTCATCAGCGCCTAGCGTAAGCCGGGGGAGAATGCGCGTCCACGCGCAACCGGCCGCCCGCGCGCTTCGTTATACGTCTCGGATAACATGATGGCAGTGAGAACCCACGCTACGCTCGCGGTCCTGGCGCTTATCGGCGCCTGCCTCCTCTTCGCTTCTTGCGGGGGCGGCGACGATGCCGCGTCCGCCACGCCCGAGTTGTCGATCAACGTCATCACCTCAACTGGCAGCACCACGCCGCGCGCACGGCGCTCGGCCAGCCCCTCCCCGTCGGCCACCGCGACGCCCCTGGATGTCTGCGCGCCGAACCCGGACCCGGCGCCGGCCAGCCTCCTCCAGATACTCGAGCCGGCGCCCGGCCAGCAGGTGAAGATCCCCGTGCATGTCCGCGGCTGGAGCTCGACCATCGGGGAGACCGGCACGGTCGCACTGGGCGTTGTCGACGACCATCAGAACGTCGTGCAGGGGATCAATCTCCCGGCCGAGCCGCGGGAATACCGGGTCGCGCCCCCCGGACTCGACGTAACGGCCAACACGTATCCGTTCGCCGCAGACGTGGTGCTGAACGACGTCACCGTGCCCACGCCCTTCTGCCTCTGGGTCTACCTGAGCACGGACGACCAGGGGCACGCCAAGCAGGTGGTGCAGGTGCCGGTGGTGTTCCTTCCGCGAGATTAGCTGACGACGACGGCGAAGGCGCCGCCGACGGCAAAGATGCCGATCATGATCGCGGCGGCGGAGAGCAGGGCGTTGTCGCGGCCGGTCTCGTTCCAGATGAACAGGGTGCCCGCTGCCACCGCGAACAGTATCAGCGCCAGCTCTTCGAAGTTCATCCGCCTCTTCCGGGATCGATTATAACCGTGCCCGCCGCTACTGTCCGCCGACCTGCGCCTGGGGCTCGACCGTCCAGTCCCAGACGTTGCGGAACCGCGCCGAGGGTGTGAACAGCACGCCCGTGCCCACGTTCGCCACGCGCTCGCTCACGAAGTACGTGTCCAGTGGAACGTAGAGCGGAATGCTCGGAATGTCGTCCAGGAACTGCGCCTGGAACTGCGCGTACAGCTGCTTGCGGTCGGCGATGGCGAACGTCCGGCGCGCCTGCTCCACCAGGTTGTCCGCGTCGTCGCTCGTGTAGTCGGCGATGTTCCGTCCGCCGTTGATCGCTTGCGAGCTGTGCCAGGCAGGGTACGGGTCCGGATCGGCGCCGGGGTCCCAGCCGAAGATCGCCGCCTGGTACTGCCGGGGCAGCAGATAATCGCGCACCAGGTCAGCCGAAGGCTGGCGCACCACGGTCGCGTCGATGCCAACGTCGGCCAGCTGCCCGGCGATGGCGTCCGCCACGGCTCCCCGCAGCGGGTCCTGGTCCGTCAGCAGGGAGAACCGGAGCTCCGTACCAGCCTTCGCGCGCACGCTGCCGCCGCCCGGCAGCGTCCAGCCGGCGGAGTCCAGAAGCTGCCGCGCCTGGCCGACGTCGTGGGCGGCCTGGCGGGCGTCGGCGTCGAACGCCCAGGTGCCCGGCGCTATCGGCGTCTCGGCGCGCTGGCCGCGGCCTCCCATGAGACTGGTGATGATCGCGTCGACGTCAATCGCGCGCTCGATCGCCTGGCGGACTGCTGGATCGTTCAGCGGCGGCGAACCGTTGTTCAGGTAGAGCAGGGTGGATGCCGTCTGGTTAGAGACGTACTGTTTCAGCCCGTCCACAGCCCGTAGCGAGTCGTAGTCATCCGGATCGATGGTGAGGTCCGTGAGCAGTCCGTCCGCCTGGCCGCGGATCACTTCCGCCGCAGCGCTGGACATGTCGGGGAAGAACTTGATTTCGATCTCGTCTATGTGCGGCGCTCCCAGGTAGAACTTGTCGTTCGCCTCTAACACGGCCGAAGTGGCATCCAGCGACGCCAGGCGGTAGGGGCCGGTCCCGACGGGCGCTTTGTTGAACGGGTCGTCCAGGATCGACGCCGGTGTCGCGGCCGAAAGTATCGCCTTCGGCAAGATGCCCATCGTTGCGTAAGCGAGGAACGGCGAATACGGCTCCGGCAACTGGCAGGCGACTGTTAGATCGTCCGGCGCGGAGCAAGTGATCGATTGCCAGAGCGCGGCCTGCTCCGGGTCTCCCTGGAGGGAGGCGTCGTGCAGGAGGCCGTACGTGAAGAGAACGTCCGCGGAGGTGAACGGCGCGCCTGTGTGCCAGGTGACGCCGGAACGCAGGTGGAAGGTGACGGTGAGGTTGTCCGGGCTCACGTCCCAGCTCTCGGCCAGGTCCGGCAGGGCCGTGCCGTCCGCATCCAGGCGCACGAGCCCGGTGAAGACCAGGGACGACAGATCGCGGTCGATATCGCTCTCATAGGCAAAGAGCGGGTTCACTCGTGACGGGGCGCCGACGGCGGCTTCCGCGTAGCGCGTAGGCTGATCATCGTTGTTGGAGAGCGGGTTGGCGATCCAGAGCACCACGCCGCCGAGAACGACAACGCCGGTCAGGAGGACTGCCAGGAGAGGCCAGCCGGGGCCGCGGCGTCCTTGGTGGGTTATGCGCTGAGCCATGCCCGCCGGGCGGGCTTAGCGTTCGTAAACAGCGAGCGCTGAAACGCCGAGCCAGATGATGGACAGCAGGATCGTCCCCTGGAAGAGGGTCTTCTCCATGCCGCGGCGCGTGCGCACGAACGAGCCGCTCTGCAAGCCGCCGACGCCTTCGCCCTTGACCTGGAGCAGGACGATCACGATCAGCGCGATCGATACGAGGATTGAGGCCAGGGACAGGGCATCGTTGATGTTCATGGTTGCTTTGCTCGCTCTAGAGATCGACTGCGGTGACCGCGAGTTCCTCTTCGACGTCTTCGACATGGGCCGGGGCGGCCTGGTCGCGGTCGTAGTAGATTCGCATCACAGCCTGGGCCAGTCGCGTGGAGTCGTGGTGATAGCGGTTTTCCGCGCTGATGACGTCGGCCGTGACCAATCGTATCCCATTGTTGACTTTGGCGTCCAGCCGGACAGCCTGCGAATGGGGAGCCTTGGGTATGCTCGCGGGCAGGTTATCGTTTGCCAGCACGTAGCCAATGATGCCCTTCCCTATGTGGTCTTCGATCGTGCGCAGGTGGTCCGCCACGTCGAAGCCGTCGGTCTCGCCGTGCTGAGTGGCCACGTTGCAGATGTAGACCTTCGGCGCGGACGTGGCCATGATGCTGCGCTTGATTCCGTCCACCAGCAGGTTGGGCAGGACGCTGGTGTAGAGGCTGCCGGGGCCAAGGATGACCAGGTCAGCCTCCAGGATCGCGCGCACGGCCTCCGGGTGCGCCGGCGGGTTGTGCGGCACCAGGTAAACCTCCCGGATGCGGTCGTCGCTCTGACCGTTGGCCATCCCGATCAGCGATTCGCCGGTGATGGTGCGGTCGTCCTCCGTCTTCGCGCAGAGCGTGACGTTGGCCAGCGTGGAGGGGATGATCTGGCCGCGCACCGCCAGCACACGGCTGGTCTGCCGGATCGCGTCCTCAAAGTTGCCAACGACACCGGACATGGCCACGATGAACAGGTTTCCGAAGGAGTGCCCGGCCAGCCCTGACCCGTCGGAGAAGCGGTACTGGAAGAGCCGCGTCACCAGGGGCTCGGCGTCAGCCAGCGCCGCGATGCAGTTGCGGACGTCGCCCGGGGGCAGTACACCCAGCTCCCGCCGCAGGACGCCGGAAGAGCCGCCGTCGTCCGCCACCGTGACGATGGCGGTAAGGTTGCCGGTGTACTCCTTGAGGCCGCGCAGCAGCGTGGCCAGGCCCGTCCCGCCGCCGATGGCGACGATCTTCGGGCCGCGCTTGAGGAAGCGCTGCGTGTAGATCGTGTTCACCAGGCTCTCCGTCGTGTCCCGGTTAGGGACCAGCACGGAGATCAGCGACTGGTTGAGCTTCCAGATTGAGAACAGGATCAGCCCCAGGGCGCCCAGCATGAAGCCGGC
>DATKKM010000118.1:0-5406 GCA_035542855.1 Dehalococcoidia bacterium | reverse complement strand
TGTTGTCCTCGTAGACGATCAGCGCCTTGCCCGTCTTCTTCACCGACTCCAGCACCCGCTCCTTGTCCCACGGCTTCACGCTGCGCAGGTCAATCACCTCCACGCTCAAGCCGTCTTCAGCCTGCACCGTCTCCGCCGCCTTCAGCGCATGGTGCACCATCATCCCGTAGGTCACCAGCGTGATGTCGCTCCCCTCACGCTTCACATCCGCCACTCCGATTGGCAGCGTGTAGTCTTCGTCCGGCACCTCCTGGCGATAGAGGCGGTACGCCTTCTTGTGCTCCAGCACCATCACCGGGTTGGGGTCACGGATTGCGGCCTTCAGCAGCCCTTTGGCGTCGTACGGCGTCGCCACGCAGACCACCTTCAGGCCCGGCACGTGCGCGTAGAACGCCTCCACGCTCTGTGAGTGGTACGGCCCGCCGTGAATCCCCGCGCCGTACGGCGTGCGGATCGTCACCGGGCAAGTCCACGTCCCGTTGGAGCGGTAGTGCAGCCGCGCCACCTCGCTCACGATCTGGTCGAACGCCGGGTGGATGAAGTCCGCGAACTGGATCTCGGCGATCGGCCGGATGCCGTTCAGCGAGGCGCCCAGCGCCACGCCAACGATCGCGGCCTCGGCCAGCGGCGTGTCCATCACCCGGTCCGGCCCGAACTGCGCTTGCAGCCCCTCCGTCGCCCGGAAGACGCCGCCCTCGCCGACGTCCTCGCCCATGATGATGATGCTCGGATCGCGGGTCATCTCATCACGGATCGCGTCGTGCACCGCTTCGATCATCGTCTTCTCAGCCATCTCTCACCTAACCTTCCACGTACACGTGCCGCAGCGCCTCTTCCGGCGCCGGGTCCGGCTGGGCCTCCGCCCAGTCCGTCGCGTCGTCCACTTCCGACTTCACGCGCGCGGCGATGTCCTGGTCCTTCGCGTCGTCCAGCGCGCCCAGCTTGCGCAGCGTCCCGGCGAAGCGCGTGATCGGCTCCTTCTTCGTCCAGTACTCGACGTCCTCCGCCGTGCGATAGCGCTTGTCGTCATCGTCGCTGCTGTGGGGGACCAGGCGGTACGTCTTCGCCTCGATGAACGTCGCGCCTTCGCCGCCGCGGGCCCGCTCCACGGCCTCTTTTGCTGCCCGGTACACCGCCAGCACATCGTTCCCATCGACCGTGATGCCCGGGAAGCCGTAGCCCGCCGCGCGCGAGGCCACGTTCTCCACCGCCATCTGGTTGCGGGAGGCGACCGAGATCGCGAAGTAGTTGAACTCACAGACGAAGATCACCGGGCACTTGTGCACCGCGGCGAAGTTCATCGCCTCGTGCACGTCGCCCGGGCTGGAGCCGCCGTCACCGAACGTGGTCACCGCTACCTCATCCAGGCCGCGCAGCTTCGCCGCCAGCGCGGCGCCCACGGCGTGCGGCACCTGCGTCGACACCGGGGCACCCTCCGAGACGATGCGCAGCGGCACGCTGCTGAAGTGCGAGGGCATGTTCTTGCCGCCGCTGTTGATGTCCGCGCCTCGCGCGAAGAAGCTCATCAGCACATCGCGCGGCGTCATTCCCAGTGCCAGCACGAACGCGGTGTCCCGGTAGTACGGGAACAGCCAGTCCTTGCCCGCCGTCATCGCCGCGGCCACGCCCACCTGCACGCCTTCATGGCCCTCGCAGCTGTACGTGATCGAGCCTTTGCCCATCCGCTGCAGCAACCGCTGCCGCTCGCCCATCGCCCGGCCGAGCTTCATCTTGTAGTAGATGTCCAGCAGCTGCTCTTCGGAGAGCCCTACCGTATCGATAGCTTCTGAAACTGTCATCTTGTCCTTGGCCATCTCTTCCCGGAGCTAGTCCTCCGCGTACACGTGCAGCAGCGCCGATTCCGGGTCCGGCAGCGGCGCGTTCTCCGCGTAGCGGGTCGCTTCATCCACTTCGGCCAGCGCCTTTGCCTGCAGCGCCTCGATCTCCTTCGCGCCGGCGACGCCGTGCTCTTCGAGCCAGGCCTTGTAGCGGATCAGCGGGTCCTTCTTCGCCCACTCGGCCACTTCTTCCGCCGTGCGGTAGCGCCGGTCGTCGTCGTCGCTGGTGTGCGGGACGAGCCGGTACGTCTTCGCTTCGATGAACGTTGCGCCGTCGCCGCGCCGCGCGCGCTCCACGGCTTCCTTCGCCGCGGCGTAGACCGCGAGCACGTCGTTCCCGTCCACGGTCACGCCCGGGAAGCCGTAGCCCGCCGCGCGCACCGAGACGTTCTCCACCGCAGCCTGGTTCTTCCAGCGCACGGATATCGCGAACTGGTTGTTCTCGCAGACGAAGATCACCGGGCACTTATGCACGCCGGCGAAGTTCATCGCCTCGTGCACATCGCCCACGCTGGTCCCGCCGTCGCCGACGAACGTCATCGCCACTTCGTCCAGCCCGCGCAGGCGCGCCGCCAGCGCGACCCCAACGGCGTGCGGGTACTGGGTGGCCACCGGCGCCGAGCCGGACACGATGCGCAGCTTCGGATTGCTGAAGTGCGAAGGCATGTTCCGCCCGCCGCTCTCGATCGCCTCCGCCCGCGAAAGCTGCGCCAGCAGCAGGTCGCGCGGCGTCATCCCCAGCGTCAGCGCCACGCCGATGTCCCGGTAGTACGGCAGCGCCCAGTCCTTGCCCGGCGTCAGCGCGTAGGCCGTACCCACTTGCGACGCTTCGTGGCCCTCACCTGTCACCGCGAACGGCCCCTTGCCCATGCGGTTGAGCATTCGTTCCCTCTGGCCCACCGTGCGGGCCAGGAACATCTTGTAGTACAGGTCCAGCAGCTGTTCCCTTTCCAGGCCCATCGCTCCCGGAACCTCTTTGACGGAGACCATGGCTATCGCCTCCCCTCCACTACCAGTAGATGCTTATGCCGGCCGAAAGTTGCGCCGCGTCTCCCAGCGCCTCGCTCAGCGATGGATGCGGGTGCACGCTGGTGCCCAGCTCCCACGCTGATGCCTGCAGGAACCGCGCCAGCGCCGCCTCCGATACCAGCTCCGAGACGTGCGCCCCTACCAGGTGCACGCCCAGCAGATCGCCTGAGTCCTGGTCATACACGACTTTCGCGAAACCCTCCGTCTCGTCCTGGATCAGCGCCATCGCGTTCGTCTTCAGGCTGAAGCGCTGCGCCTTCGGGTTGTGGCCGGCCTCTTTCGCCTGCTCCACAGTCATCCCCACGCTGGCAACCTGCGGGTGGCTGTAGGTGATCCGCGGCACGCGCTGGTAGTCCAGCGCCTCCACGTCTTTCCCGGCCAAGGCCTCGGCGGCGATGTGTCCTTCCGCTCCAGCGACGTGCGCCAGCAGCAGCCCGCCGATGGCGTCGCCGACGGCGTAGATGTTCGGCTCGTCCGTCCGGTACGAGCCGTCCACCTTCACCCAGCCGCCCTCCACCTGCACCTTCGTGTTCTCGATGCCGAGATCGCCCGTAACGGCCTCGCGGCCGGCGGCGACCAGCACCTTCTCCGCCTTCACCTGCTTCGTCTCACCGCCGTGCTCGACCGTCAGCTCGACGACGCCGTCGTAGCTCTTCGTCCTGTCGGCCAGCACCTTCGCAGAGGTCATGACGTTGACGCCGCGCTCTGCCAGCGCCTTGCCCAGCACCTTGCCTGCGTCGGCGTCCTCCAGTGGCACGCACGTTGGCAGCATCTCGATCAGCGTGACCTGCGTGCCGATGTCTGTGAAGAACGATGCGAACTCGCTGCCAACTGCCCCCGCCCCGATGATCGCGATCGACTTCGGCGGTGCCTCCAGCGCGAGCAGGTGATCGCTGTTCAGGATGCGCTCGCCGTCCGTCTCCAGGCCGGGGATCTGCTTCGGCTGCGAGCCTGTGGCGATCACGATCTGCTTCGCCGTGAGCTTGCGCTCGCCGACCATCACCTCGGTGGGTGAGGCGATCTTCGCCTGCCCCTCGACGATCTCGATCTTGTGCTTGCCGATCGTCCCCAGCAGCCCCTTGTGCAGCGAGTCGACGACAAACGCCTGCCGCTGCTTCAGTGTTGGGTAGTCGAGCTTCGGTTCGCCGGCGCTCACCCCGAACGTGGGCGCGTGCTTGATGTTGCGGAGGGTTTCGGCGGAGTAGAGCCAGGCCTTGGTGGGAATGCATCCCCTGTGCAGGCACGTACCGCCGACTTTGCTGCGCTCTACCAGCGCGGCGGTCATTCCGAGTTGTATAGCCCTGATCGCGGCGGTGTAGCCGCCGGTCCCACTGCCGATGACTACGAGGTCGAAGTCGTCCAATTACCTGCCTTCGTCTCGCTACCGTGCCTATTCATACGTTCAATTGTAGAAATGTGTATCGCCTATTCGATTATCCC
This sequence comes from Dehalococcoidia bacterium, assembly GCA_035542855.1. GTDB lineage: Bacteria > Chloroflexota > Dehalococcoidia > SM23-28-2 > RBG-16-64-32 > DATKKM01. The sequence goes on along the minus strand of DATKKM010000118.1, from coordinate 1,099 downwards.
GCCGTTCACCTTGGCGCGTCAACGCGAACATGCACTCCGGCGTGACGGTTGCGTAAAGAAACGCCTGCGTATAATCGACCCGCGATGAACTTCCGGCTCTCCCCCCACGAAGAAGCGCTGCGCAGCGAGGTATGCGCCTGGCTTACGAAAGAGCTGGGCACCACGCACGGCTCCGACCCTGCGCCGATGCCGCCCGGCTACATGCCAGACCGCCAGTTCGAGCTGAAGATGGGCGCGACGGGCTGGCTGGCCATCAGCTGGCCGGAGGAGTACGGAGGCAAAGGCCGCCCCATCGCCGAGCAGTTCATCGTCGAGAAAGAGATCGGCCTGCACGGCGGCAACGCCAGCGACGCCCTCACCCGCGACATCATCGCGCCCATGATCATCGCCGCCGCCAACGAGGACCAGAAGCGCCGCTACCTGCCGGGCATGGCCAAGGGCGCGATCACCGCCTGCCTCGGCTACTCCGAGCCCGGCTCCGGCTCCGACTTCGCCTCCCTGCAGACCAAGGCCGAGCGCGACGGCGACGACTACATCATCAACGGCCGGAAGATCTGGACCAGCGGCGCCGAGTCAAGCGAGTACTGCTGGCTGGCCGCGCGGACGGAAGGCGGCAACGTGAAGCACGCCGGGATCACCGTCTTCATGGTGCCGATGGACTCGCCCGGCGTGGAGGTGCGCCCCATCGTCAACCTGCTGGACAAGCACTGGTTCAACGAGGTGCTGTTCGAAAACGTCCGCGTCTCCGCCGCCGACCGCGTCGGCGCGGAGGGCGAAGGCTGGCGCGTCCTGACCTCCGCCCTCGGCCTGGAGCGCATCACCGTCTACCGCGCCTACGTCCACTGGCGCACCTTTGCAGGCGCCGTGCGCTGGGCCAGGCGACAGGACGGGCTCTGGGACGACGGCGGCGTCCGCCGCACGCTGGGCCGTCTGCGGACCGAGTACGAGATCGCGGAGCTACTGCTCTGGAACGCGATCCAACTGCACGAGCGCGGCGTGGACTACCGCGCGCAGGCGGCCATGGTGAAGCTCTTCAACACGGAGTTCGCCCAACGCCTGTACGAGACCGCCGTGGATCTGATGGGCCCCTACGGTGCGC
>DATKKM010000117.1:0-2969 GCA_035542855.1 Dehalococcoidia bacterium | reverse complement strand
ATCGGACGAGGACGCGGAGAAGATCGTCACCGTGCAGGACGCGGTGACGTACATCACGGAGCACGGCGCGGAAGACGACTGACGCGGCGTGCACCAGGGCTGCTTATCGGGATCCCCCGCCCTGGCGGGGGATTTTCGCATGTGGGGCGATCCCTCACTCCCTCCCTTCCTCCGGGCGGGCGGGCCGGCCGCAGGGCGCCACGGGACTCTGCCCGGCGCGAGACGCTAACGCTGCCCGGCGTATAATTGTGCAGGTATGAACTTCTTTGGCATTGGGCCGCTGGAGATCGGCCTCGTCGTGGTCATCGCCGTTGTTGTGCTGGGGCCGGAGCGGTTCCCGGAGTTGGCGGTGCAGATCGCGCGGGCGATCAAGTACCTGCGCGGCTACGCGAACGAGGCGACGCGCGACCTCCGCGCCGAGTTCCAGGAGCTGACCAAAGAGTACGAGGAGATGCGCAAGGAGCTGGCCGAGGTGCGCAGCAGCGTGGCCTCCGGAGCGACCGGCCTCATGAAGGACGTGACGGCCGTCTCCGACGACATGCGCCGCGCCGCCGGTGAGGCGCAGCCGAAGCTGCCGAAGATGCGCGACCTGCTGGGCGACACGAAGCCGATCATCGAGCCGGGCGGAGACCTGCCGCCGGAGCGCAACGGCTCGAACGGCGCATCGCACTAGGCGCGCGGCGGACGTAGATGGCACGTTCGGCGCCGCCGCAGAAGCCTCCTCAACCCCCGCCCGGAAGGGAGCCCGGCGAAAAGTACCTGACCCTGATGGAGCACCTGGCGGAGCTCCGGTACCGGATCGTCGTCTCGTCTTTCGCCGTTGTGATCGGGCTGGCGATCACCGCCGTCTTCGCCGCCGACATCATCGACTTCCTGGAGCAGCCGGCGAAGGACCGCGCGCCGGACTTCCAGCCGCAGTTCATCGAGCCGTTCGAGAACTTCGTGGTGTACTTCAAGGTGGCGCTGCTGGGCGGGCTTGTGCTGGGCATGCCGGTGATCGTTTTCCAGATACTGCGCTTCGTCTCGCCGGCGTTGCGCGGCCCGGAGCGCATCTGGCTGTGGGGGACGGTCCTGGGCGCGACGGCGCTCTTCCTCTGCGGCGTGGCCTTCGCTTACTACGTGGCGCTGCCGCCGGCGATGGACTTCCTGCTCAACTTCAACACGGATCTGGCCAAGCCCAACATCCGCATCAGCAGCTACATCGACTTCGTGACGCGGCTGCTCTTCTGGACGGGTGTCTGCTTCGAGATCCCCATCGTCGTCATGTACCTGGCGCGCTTCCGCGTGGTGCGCGCGGGCCAGTTGCTGCGCTGGTGGCGTTACGCCATCGTGCTCATCGCGGTGATAGCGGCGATCGTGACGCCGACGGTGGACCCCGTGACGATGTCGCTGGTGATGGCGCCGATGGTGGTGCTGTACGCGGCGGGGATCCTGCTGGCGTGGATCGTGCAGCCGCGGGGCGGCAAGGCGCTCATCGGGGGATAGCGGCTGCCGCGCTGGCCGTCGCGGGCGTGGTCCCGCCCCGTCCGCCTGTAAGGCCCTCACGCCCAACGCCGGCGGCTCTGCTTGCCGGGGCAGCGGTCTGTCAGTTTGTTGGTTTGTCGGTCCGTCTCGTTGACCCCTTACGGACGGCGGCGATATTATTCACGTCAGTGAGCGATATAGACAGCCTGTACGCCACGATCCGCGAGTGCCGGGACTGCGACCTCTGCAACACGCGCACGCGGGCCGTGCCCGGCGAAGGGCCGCTGGACGCCGAAATCATGTTCGTCGGCGAAGGGCCCGGCTTCAACGAAGACCAGCAGGGGCGGCCGTTCGTCGGCGCCGCCGGAAAGTTCCTGGACGAGATGCTCGCCTCCATCGGCCAGCAGCGCTCCACCGTCTACATCACCAACGTCCTCAAGTGCCGCCCGCCCAACAACCGCGACCCGCTGCCCAACGAGGTCGAAGCGTGCCGCAAGTACCTCCTCCGCCAGATCGAGCTGATCAACCCGCGGCTGATCGTGACGCTGGGGCGGTTCTCGCTAGCCTGGTTCTTCCCGCGCGATTCGATCGGCAAGGTGCACGGGTCGCTGCGCCGGCTGGGGGCGCGTCATTACTTCCACCTCTACCACCCGGCGGCGGCGCTGCACGCGGGGAACCTGCGCAAGACCATCCAGGACGACTTCGCGAAGATTCCCGCGGCGCTGGCCAGGGCGCGCGAATCGCAGGCGGAGGCGGTAGGCGCCGGAGCCGGACCGGCCGCGCCGCCCTCAGAGCAAGGCCGGCTCTTCTAGCCGATGCCTGACGGTGCGAAGGGCTCCGGCTGGCTGAAGGCCGTTCCGCTCGGCGGGCTGGGCGAGATCGGCAAGAACTGCATGGTCCTGGAGACCAACGAGGACCTCGTGCTGGTAGATGCCGGTCTGATGTTCCCGGACGAGGACATGCTCGGCGTCGATCTCATCATCCCGGACGTCTCCTACGTGCAGGAGCGGCTGAACAAGCTGCGCGGAATCCTGATCACGCACGGCCACGAAGACCACGTGGGCGCGCTGCCCTACCTGCTGCCGGCGCTCAAGCTGCCCAACGGTAAGATGCCGACGGTCTACTGCACCCGCCTGACGCGCGGCCTTATCGCGCTCAAGCTGGAGGAACACCACCTGCTCAAGCAGGCCGACATCCGCATCGTGAGCGCCGGCGATACGGTGAAGCTGGGCAAGCTCACCGCGGAATGGGTACACATTACGCACAGCATCCCGGACGCGACGGCGATCGCGGTGACCACGCCGATGGGCATGGTGCTGCACACGGGCGACTTCAAGTTCGACCACACGCCGGTGATGGGCGGGCCGCCCGACCTGACGCGCATCGCCGAACTGGGCCGCGACGGCGTGCTCCTCCTGTTCTCCGACTCGACGTATGCGGACACGCCGGGTTACACGCCGTCGGAGGTCGTGGTCGGGGAGGCGCTGGACCGCATCATGGCCAAC
>DATKKM010000116.1:0-12465 GCA_035542855.1 Dehalococcoidia bacterium | reverse complement strand
ATGCGAAAATCCCCCGCCAGGGCGGGGGATCCCGATAAGCAGCCCTGGTGCACGCCGCGTCAGTCGTCTTCCGCGCCGTGCTCCGTGATGTACGTCACCGCGTCCTGCACGGTGACGATCTTCTCCGCGTCCTCGTCCGATATCTCGATCGTCTTGCCTTCCTTGGAGAACTCTTCCTCCAGCGACATTATCAGCTCGACGAGGTCAAGGGAGTCGGCGTTGAGGTCTTCCACGAAAGACGTCTCCGGCTTGATCTCCGCTTCGTCAACGCCGAGCTGCTCTGCGATGATCTTTCGCACTCGCTCGAATACGGCTGGCACGGGGTTTACCTCCTTGATGGGTCAGCGGGCCGCGAGCACACTCACGGACCCGAGGACGCCGTTAATAAACTTGGGGGAATTCTCGCCGCCATACTCCTTGGCAAGCTCAATCGCTTCGTTTATGGCGGCACGCATCGGCACCTTATTATCGAGTAGGATTTCGTAGATCGCAAGCCGCAGGATGTTGCGGTCGACTACGGCCAGCTGGTCGATTGGAAAGGCGGGCGCCGTGTCCGCGATGACTTTGTCGATCTGCTCGCGGTTGTCCATCACCCCGTGCACCAGCTCCAGCGCGAACTTGCGCACCTCCGGCCCGGCAGCGAACCCTTCCAGGATGTTGTCCACCACCTGCTCCGGCTTGTGGCCCACGGCGTCCAGCTCGAACAGCGCCTGCAGCGCGACGATCCGTCCCTTGTGCCGGCGTCCGGACATCGTCAGATCCCCAGCCCGCCGTCCACTGACAGCACCTGCCCCGTCACGTACCCGCCTTCGTCCGAGGCGAAGAAGACCACGCAGGCCGCCACGTCCGTCGGCGTGCCCAGCCGGTCGATCATCAGCCGCTGCTTCACGCCTTCGATGATCTCCTTGCGGATGTCCTTGGTGAGCTCCGTGATGACGAGGCCGGGCATGATGAGGTTCGCCGTCACGTTGCGGGAGCCCATCTCCCGCGCCACCGCCCGCGTGAAGCCGACGAGGCCGGACTTGGCCGCGGCGTAGTTCGCCTGGCCCGCGTTCCCCGCGATCCCGGATACGCTGCCGATGTTGATCACGCGCCCGAAGCGCTGCTTCATCATCGGCCGCAGCGCCGCCTTGGTGCAGAGGAACACCGCGCGCAGGTTCATCTCCATCACTTCGTCCCAGTCCGCCAGCGACATGCGCAGGATCAGCGTGTCCCGGTTGAAGCCGGCGTTGTTCACCAGCACGTCCAGCCGGCCGAGGTGCGCCACCGTCTCATCCACGAGGCGCTCCGTGTCTTCCGGGATGCGCACGTCGGCCTGGATCGCGACGGCCTTGCCGCCCGCGGCGATGATCTTGTCGCGGACGGCCTCCCCCTCGGCCTGGCTCTTGTTGTAGTTCACGGCGACCGCGGCCCCGTGCTCCGCGAGCCGGGTGCAGATCTCGCTGCCAATCCCGCGCGAGCCGCCGGTGACCAGCGCTACCTTGCCCTTCAGGTCAAACATTCCCGCTCATCCTCAGGCTCTCGAAGGAGCCGAGCGCCGCCGCTTCGTCCAGCGCGACGCACTCCAGGTTCGGGTTGCTGCGCTTCAACTGCGAGGTCAGCACCTTGCCCGGGCCGATCTCGATCACGCGACGGACCCCGTTCGCCTCCAGGTGGTTCATCGACTGGTACCAGCGCACCGGAGAGCGGATCTGCATCGCCAGGTCTGCGCGCACCTGTTCTGTCATCGTGAGCGGCTCCGCCGATACGTTGCCGACGACGGCGATGCCGGGGTGGCCGATGTGCTCGCTGTCCAGGATCGCTGCGAAGTGATGTGCGGCCGCCTCCATCAGCGACGTGTGGAAGGCGCCGGAGACGTTGACCGGCAGTCCACGGCCGCCTCGCTCTTTGGCCAGCGTGCAGGCCCGCTCCACCGCCTCTCGCGTGCCGCCGACGACGGTCTGCGTTGGCGCGTTGTAGTTCGCCACTTCGGCCCCGGCCTCCGCGCAGATCGCAGCCACTGTCGCCTCGTCAAGCCCGACGACGGCGGCCAGAGTGCCCTGCGTCGCGGCGCCCATCAACCGCCCGCGCTCCCGGACCAGCCGCACCGCGCTCGCGATGTCCAGCGAGCCCGCCGCCACGAGCGCCGTGTACTCGCCCAGGGAATGCCCGGCCACGAACGCCGGCCGCGAGGCGATGGCCGCGCTCTCCAGGGCCGCCGCCAGGACGGCCAGCGAGGTAGCGAGGATGGCGGGCTGCGCGTTGTCGGTCCGGGTCAGCTCATCGTCTGGGCCGTTGGCGCACAGTTCGCAAAGGGCGAACCCGGCCGCCTCGTCCGCAATAGCGAAGACGTCGCGTGCGGCGGCAGAAGCGGCCCGCACCTCCTTGCCCATGCCGGTCTTCTGGCTCCCCTGGCCGGGGAAGACGAAGGCCAGCGTGGCGTCAGCGGGGAGGGCGTTGAGCCGTTCTGAGATGGCGCTGGCGGGGGACAGCGGGGAGTCCATGCGGCTGTCAGCCGCGAGCCGCTATGGGTTCGGCTTCCCTGGTCAACCTCCCGAAGCGGCACTCCGGGTTGGGGCAGCGGCCGAATTCATCGAGGCGGGTGCGGCAGAAAGTGCAGTGGGTGGCGTCCCAGTAGATGAAGTAGGTGATGGCGGCCGCGGCGGCCAGCAGCAGGCTGAGCGGCGGCAGGATAAGCAGTCCACGTCTCATGGCGAGGTCGAGTATAGCACCCGGTAGCGCGGACTACGCGCCGGGCACCGAAGGAGGACGCCGCTCCCGGCCGACGGCCAGGATGTCCCGCCCGCGGTACGTCCCGCAGGTGGGGCAAGCGCGGTGTGAGATCTTGGGGCTGCGGCACTGCGGGCAGGCGACGAGGCCCGGCAGCTGCAGGCGGATGTGATGGCGCCGCGTCTTCTTCTTGGCCGTGGATGTCTTTTTCTTTGGCAGTGGCGCCATCGCTAGTTTCCTTCCGTCTTATCGATTTTCAGCCCGCTGAGCGCGCTCCAGCGCTCGTCCGTCGGTTGCTCGCATTCGTGCGGCCCGGCGTTCATGTCGGCGCCGCAGACCGGGCAGAGGCCCGCGCAATCCGCCCTGCACAGGGGCTTCGCTGGTTCGTACATCAGGATATATTGCCGCAGCGCCTCCCGCAAATCCAGCTCGAAGCGCGCGCTCACCCGGAACGTCTCCTCGTCCTCTGATTCCTCGACGTGCACCGGCGCCCCCGTGTTCGCATCGACCAGGGGCACGTACTCCTCCTCGAAGTCGACCGTCACCGGCGTCGCCACCGGCGCCAGGCAGCGGCTGCACTCTTCATCGATTGTTGCGGTCGCATGAACTTTGGCCAGCAGACCGCGGTCTGTGCGCAGGAAGCGGACAGACCCCTCCACGTCGCGCAGGGTGAGGTCACCGGCCTTCACCTGCGCCTCGTTCAGGTCGTATACGTTGACCGCGCCAATGGTCTGGCGCAGCTCGCGGAGGACGTTAAACAACATGGCGATGGTCTCTTGTTAATCGGGGTCGGCAGGCCGCTTCTCTTAGCGGCAAAAAATCACGCGCGCGGCTTGCAACGGCGGTACCCCAAGTCTATAATCCCGGTCGCAGCGTTGTCCATCCCGCCCCTAGGATCGACCCCGCTCATCCTTTTGCCAATGGCTGCTGTTGCTGATCTACTTTCGTTGCAGGATACGGACCTCCAGCTCGACAAGGCCCTCGCCCGGATCGCCGAGATCGATGAGGCCCTCGGCGAGTCCGAAGAGCTGATCCAGGCCCGCGCTACCGTCGAGGAGAAGAGCGCCGCCGCCCGCGCGCTCCGCTCCGAGCAGAAGGACATCGAGCTCACCGTCGACGAGGTCCGCAACAAGGCCGCTGAGATCGAGAAGAAGCTCTACAGCGGCAGCGTCAAGAACCCCAAAGAGCTGCAGGACCTGGACGCCGACCTCAAGTCCCTGCGGGAGGAGACCAAGCGCCGCGAAGAAAAGCTGCTGGGCATGCTCGTCCAGGTTGACGAAGCCGAGGGCGAGCTCGCCACCGTCACCGAGGCCTTGAACGCCATAGAGACGGAGTGGCTCAGCGGCCAGGACAACCTCCGTCGCGAGAAGGCCGAGATCGAGCCCGAAGTCGCGCGTCTGCAGGCGATCCGCAACGAGGAAGCCGCCGGCGTTGAGCGCAACGTCCTCAGCCTGTACAACCTCCTCCGGGAGCGCCGCGGCGGCATCGCCGTGGCGAAGGTGGAGCGTGGGATGTGCCAGGGCTGCCGCATCAGCCTGCCGATGTCGGTCATCCAGCGCGCACGCACCGGCAATGGCATCATCCAGTGCGTCAGCTGCGAGCGGATACTCCTCTTCTAGGGCCAAACATGCGCGCGATCGGGTACTTCCGGGAGACCAAGGGCCGCAGCCTTGCTGACCAGAGCGAGGCGTTCATCGCCTTCTGCAAGGCCAACGGCTTCGAAGCCGCCGCCACCTTCATCGACACCAGGGACAACGTCGACCTCTCCGGCTTCCGCCAGATGATCGATTTCGCCCGCCAGCAGGAGGGCCAGGGGTTCCTGCTCCTAGTCGTGCCGGACCTGCTGACGCTGGGCGCAGGCCCCGTCGAGGCGGCGCGCCGCTACTTCCAGCTCTCCAGCCTGAATATCCCCATCGTCGGCATCGACGACGGGAACGAGCTCTCCGCCGCGCTCCTCGAAACGTGGGCCGCCGCGCGCTCCAACGGCAGCGTTGGCGACCGCGTCAAGGCCGCCATGCGCAAGAAAGCCGTCAAGGGCGAGGCGCTGGGCCGCCCGCCGTACGGCTACCGCGTCGGCCCCAAGCGCCGGCTCGTCGTCGTCCCGGAGGAGGGGTCCATCGTCCGCTACATCTTCCGCCTCTACCTGAAGGACGGCCTGGGCATCCGGCGCATCGCCCGCCGCCTCAACGAAGAGAACCTCACCACCCGCCGCGGCGGCCTCTGGAGCATGGTCACTGTCCGCGACATCCTCCGCAACCGCGCTTACGTCGGCACGTACTCGCGCTTCGGCGTGCGGGTGCCGGCCAGCCACGCGCCGCTCATCTCCCAGGAAGACTTCCAGCGCGTGCAGGACCGCCTGGACCAGCGCAAACCGTCCAGCGCCGCCCGCCAGGTCTCCCCCTTCCTGCTCACCGGCTTCACTTTCTGCGGCTACTGCGGCAACAAGATGATTGGCGTCACCCGCAAGCAGCGCTGGAAGCGCGGTGATGGCACGGAGCGCTCCGCCCAGTACCGCTACTACCAGTGCGAGTCCCGCACCAACCGCAGCCTCTGCGACTACCACACCAAGCGCGCCGAGGAGCTGGAGCGTGGCGTCTTCGAGGCGCTCTACAAGGCCTCCGTCCCGCTCAACGGCAACGGCCACTCCCACGACCCGGAGGCCGCCATCACCCGCCTCAAGGACCGCGTGCGCCGCCTGGACAAGCGGCTGGAGCAGTACATGGACGCGGCTGCCGGCGGCACGCTCAACCCGGAAAAGTTGCAGACCGCCGCCGTCGCCATCGCCACCGAGCAGATGCAGTTGGAGGACCGCCTGCTGGAGGCCAACCGCGCCGCTCAGCAGCAGGCGGGCGAGCAGGAGCGCCGCAAGGCCGTGGAGAAGGTCCTGCGGCGCCTGCGCGAGGAGTGGGACACCCTCCCCTTCGCCGAGAAGCAGGACCTTATGCGCGAAAGCATCGAGCGCATCACCGTCCACGACGACGAGATTCAGCTCATCCTGCGGTCCTAGCGCGTGCCCGGCAAGTGGGTGGTCTACGCCGACGGCGCCTCGCGCGGCAATCCCGGCCCGGCAGCTATCGGCGCGGCGGTCTTCGACGTTGCCGGCCACGAGGTCTATAAGGTCTCGCGCCGCGTGGGACGCGCCACCAACAACGAGGCGGAGTACCAGGCAGCCATCGCCGGCCTGGAGGCCGCCCTCGGCCTCGGCGGCGGCGAAGTCGAGCTGCGCATGGACTCGGAGCTGATTATCCGCCAGCTGGAGTTCCGCTACAGGGTCCGCAACGAGCGCCTGCGCCCGTTCTTCAACCGCATCACGGAGTTGCGCCGCCAGTTCGAAGTCTTCTCCGTGCGCCACGTCCCGCGCGAGCAGAACAAGCGCGCGGACCAGCTGGCCAACCTGGCGCTGGACAGCGGCAAGGACGTCGGCTAGGCGTAGCTTGCCGGCTCTGTCAGGATGCCCTCTCCGTGGCAACGCCAGCAGAGGCCGCTGCGGTCACAGGGAAGGCAGTCCACCTGGCCGGTGAGGTCGCAGTCGCGGCAGCCCAGGCCATCACAGAAGACGCACGAAAGCTTCTTTGTCCCCTTGCACTCCGGGCAGTCCCCCGTGCCCTTGCAGAGCGGGCAGATCCATTTCGTCTGCATGACATAAACTCGGATGCCGGATACGCGAATTACGTTACGGTCAAGCGCAGGTGGGTCTCTGACGCGGGCGGCAAATGCTACAATATAAGTGCTTCAGCAGGCCGGGTGACCGCTTCGAGCAATCGGAGAGGAAGGTCCGAGCTCCTCACGGGCAGCGCGCTGGGTAACACCCAGGCGTCCTGACGGACGACGGAAAGTGGCACAGAAACATACCGCCCCGAGATATCGGGGCAAGGGTGAAATGGTGGGGTAAGAGCCCACCGGCTGCAAAGCGATGCGCAGGCCGGCTAAACCCCGCGCGGAGCAAGGTCAAATAGGAGGGTGTTAAGGGCGCCCGGCCCAATCCCTCGGGTTGGCCGCATGAGACCCCGGGCAACCGGTGTCCTAGATAGATGGTCACCGTCTCCGCCTTCGGCGGGGATACAGAACTCGGCCTACAGGCCTGCTGAAGCCGCCTTTATAATCGCGGCATGGAGTATGAGGTCCGCTACTGCACCGCCGCGGCGAGCAAGCCCTGAGAGGCATCGCAGAGCCCGTCCGTCTCTTCACCGTTGTCTGAGGCCCACTGTCACCTCTAACCCGTCCCCTGTAACCTGAAGCCATGCTTTTCCGTGACCTTGCCGCACACACCTCCGGCCGCCTGATCGGCGACGGCAACGTCGACATCACCTCGATCGAGTACGACTCCCGCTCGGCGCGCCCCGGCTCGCTCTTCGTGGCAGTGCCGGGGTTTAAGGTGGATGGCCACGTCTACCTGGGCCGTGCGCTGGAGCAGGGCGTCGAGGCGGTCGCCGTGCAGGCCGACCACGAAGGCCACTGGCGCGCCATCGTGGAAGAGGGCGGCGCCGACGTCCTCGTGCTGGAAGACACGCGCGCCGGCCTGGCCCGTCTGGCTGCCGCTTTCCACGGCTTTCCGGCGCGCAAACTCGGCGTCATCGGCGTCACCGGCACCGACGGCAAGACAAGCCTCTGCCACCTTGTCGCGCACGTCCTCAACTCCAGCGGCCACAAGGCCGGCCTGATCAGCACCGCCGAGTGCCGCATCGGCGACCAGCTCTTGCCGGACACAGGCCGCTTCACCACTCCCGAAGCGCCCCAGGTCCAGGAGATGCTCGCCGAAATGGTCGCCGGGGGGTGCGAGTGGGCCGTCATCGAAGCGACATCCCACGGCCTCGTCCTCCACCGCGTCGACGAGTGCGAGTACGACATCGCCGCGCTCACCAACATCGGCGCCGATCACCTGGACTTCCACGGCAGCCAGGAAGACTACGTCTCCGCGAAGAGCCGCCTCTTCCAGATGCTTGATGAGTCGATCGGCAAGGGTATCGCCAAGACGGCGGCGCTCAACGCCGACGACCCCGCGAACAGCCGCTTCCGCTCGCTCTCGCGGGCGAAGGTGCTCAGCTACGGCCTGCACAAGGCGGACGTCGCGGCGGAGAGCGTCACCCACCACGCAACGTCGATCGGCTTCTACCTGACCACGCCGGCCGGCTCACGCGAAGTCCTCTTCCCCAAGCCCGGCCTCTTCAACGTCTACAACGCGCTGGGCGCCACCGCCATCGGCATCGCCGCCGGCCTCTCCATCGACGAGATCGTGCCCGCACTCGAAGCCTGGCCCGGCGCGCCCGGCCGCATGCAGTTCATCCACGAAGGGCAGCCTTTCACCGTCCTCGTCGACTTCGCCCACGCGCCCGATTCGCTGCGGCGCGTCCTCCACCTGCTGCGGGAGATCGCCACCGGCCGCATCATCGCTGTCTTCGGCTGCATCGGCGAGCACGACAGGGAGCGCCGGCCCGGTATGGCCCGCGCCGCGGCTGAGCTGGCCGATTACACCTTCATCACCGACGACAACCCCTATTCCGAAGACCGTGACGCCATCCTGAAGGACATCGCCGACGCGATGCGCGCCGCCGGCAAGCGCGAGGGCCACGACTTCAGCGTCGTCCCCGACCGCCGGGAGGCGATCGCCCAGGCGCTGGCCATGGCCGTCGATGAGGACGCCGTCCTCCTCGCCGGCAAGGGCCACGAGCGGGAAGTCCACCTCCGCGACGGCGACTACCCCTGCGACGACCGCGAGGTTTCCCGCGCCGTGCTACGGGAGTTGGGATACCGCACCGGAGCGTAGGGACAGAGCTTCGCCTCTGTCCGCCGGGTGGGTTGGGCCGCCAGGCTGAACAAATCCCGCCGCCCACCCCCCTTACCGGGAGTTGCGCCGTCTGTTAACATGCATCGCAGGAAAGGAGGTGATGTGAATGGACCACCATATAGGCCATAGGCCTGTCCGTTCATGCCACCACCTCAACGAGGTGCTGGTTTAGGCCAGGTCTATTGCCTGACCTTGGAAGGCCAGTCCGCAAGGGCTGGCCTTTCATTTTGCCCTCCAAACCGCATGTTGCAGGGGCGACCGGCTGTCGCCCGGCCCCTGGGGGGTGGCGGCCAACTCTGTCCCCTGTCCCCTGTACCCTGTAACCTGAGCCCATGTGGCTCGACCTCCCCGCCCTCGAATCGGCGCTCGATACTGAGTACGTCGGACGCCGCCTCATCTACCTGACCAGCACCACATCGACGATGGACGTCGCGCGCGCCGAGGCCGAAGCGGGAGCGCCAGACGGCACGATCGTCGTCGCCGAGGAACAGACGGCAGGCCGGGGCCGTTTCGGGCGGGCCTGGCATTCGCCCGTCGGCAAGAACATCTACGTCACCATACTTCTCCGCCCCTCCGTCGAGCGGCTGCGACGTCTCAGCATGCTCACGCCGCTGGCTGTAGCCCTCGCCTTCGAGGCGACGGGCCTCAGCCCGCGGATCAAGTGGCCCAACGATGTGCTCCTGTCCGGGAAGAAGGCGTGCGGCGTCCTCATCGACACCGAATTCGCCGGCGATGAGCCCAGGTACGCGCTCATCGGGCCCGGCATCAACGTGAACTTCGACATCGACCCCGAGTCGGAGATCGGCGGCATCGCCACCAGCGTCAAGGAAGTGCTCGGCCGGGAAACGCCCCGCGAACCGATCTTCGCAGCCTTCCTGAATCACATGGAGAAGCTGTACGAGCAGGACGACGCTGAGGCGGTCCGCGCGGCCTGGAAGTCGCGCCTGGAGACGCTGGGCCGGGACGTCCGCCTCACCTTCCGCGGCGAGGTGCACCACGGCTTCGCCGAGGACGTGGACCCGGACGGCAACCTGGTGCTCCTCTACCCAGACGGCTCCCGCCGGACCTTCGAAGCCGGTGAGGTCAGCCTGCGGGCCTAACAGGGCCGGCGCTCGTCCCGAGGCTCCCGAAGGACGGGCGGAGCGCTATGCTCCCTGCGCCGGCGGGATCTCCCGTTTCGCGCCGCCGCCGTTGCCGCCGCCCGCGCCCAGCGTCACGCCCGCGTGCTGCAGGAACATCGTGATCATGTCCACCGGGATCGGGAAGACCACCGTGCTGTTCCGCTCCGAGGCGATCTCCGTCAGCGTCTGCAAGTAGCGCAGTTGCAGCGTCGTCGGCTCCGCGGCCATCACCGCGCCCGCTTCCGCCAGGCGGCGCGAGGCCTCGTACTCGCCCTCGGCATGGATCACCTTGGCGCGGCGCTCACGCTCTGCCTGCGCCTGGCGGCTCATCGCGTTGATCATGTCCGCCGGCAGAGAGACGTCGCGCACCTCCACGATCGTCACCTTCACGCCCCACGGCTCCGTGGCCTCGTCGATGATGCGCTGCAGGCGCTGGTTCACGTCCTCCCGCTTGCTCAGCAGCTCGTCGAGGTCGGACTGGCCCAGCACGCTGCGCAGCGTCGTCTGCGCAACCAGCGAGGTCGCGCGGATGTAGTCCGTGACCCTGACCACGGCCATCTCCGGGTCCAGGACGCGGAAGTACACCACCGCATCCACCTTCACCGTCACGTTGTCCTGCGTGATCACGTCCTGGCGCGGCACGTCCATCGTCACCACGCGCAGGTCAACCTTCACCATCCGCTCCACGAAGGGAAGGATGAAGAACAGCCCCGGCCCCCGCGCGCCCACCAGGCGGCCCAGCCGGAAGATCACGCCGCGTTCGTACTCCTGCACCACCTTGATCGCCAGGAACCAGAGCGGGATCGCCCACACATAGGCGAGCCCGGTGAGGACTCTGGCCAGCCAGTTGGGCCCGGGGATGCGCTCCGGGGCACCCGCCTCGTCTGTCGGTCGCTGCGTCATGGGCTAAGCTCCTTCCGGCTTGCGGCGCACCTTCAAGCGAAGGCCGCGAATCTGCGTCACGATGACTTTCTCGCCCGGCTGGACGTTGCCGTCCTCCGCCTCCGCCTGCCAGTTCTCACCGTCCATAAACACGAATCCCTGCGGTGTCAGCGCAGATCGCGCCACCACTGTCCGCCCCACCACCGTCTCCAGCCCCATCTTGGCGGGCATCCTCCTGATCCGCATGATGTTCACGAACACTGTCAGCACCAGCACCAGCATTGGCACGGCGACGACAGCGATCACCCAGGGCGAGACGCTGGCGTTCGGCTCGCTGCCGTTGGTCAGGAAGAGGCCGCCCAGCACCAGTGATATGGCGCCGCCGATCCCCAGGATGCCGTGACTGGTGATGAACATCTCCAGCCCGAACAGTACGAAAGCGAAGGCGATCAGCGCCACGCCCGCCCAGTTGAACGGCAGCACGCTGAGCGAGAAGAACGCCAGGATCAGCGCCACGATCCCGAACACCCCGGGGAAGATCGAGCCCGGGTGCAGGATCTCGATGAAGATGGCCAGCGAGCCCAGCGACAGCAGCAGGAAAGCGATGTTGGCGTTCGCGATCAGGTTGAGCAGGTGCTCGGCCAGCGTCATGTTGTTGTACGCCACCTGCGCGTCCGCCGTGGCCAGAGTCACGCTGGAGCCGTTCTGCAGGGTCACCTCGCGCCCGTTGATCTGCTGCAGGAGCGAAGGCAGGTCCTCGGCCACGTACTCCACGATGTGCAGGTCCACGGCCTCGCCGCTGTGCGCCGAGATGCCCTCGCGCACCGCCTGCTCGCCCCAGTCCGCGTTGCGCCCGCGCAGCTCCGCCAGCCCGCGTATCTTGGAGACCGAGTTGCCGATCAGCTTGTTGCGCAGGTCGGAGTCCAGGTTGTCGCCGGAGGAGCTGATCGGCGTCGCCGAGCCGATCACCGTCCCCGGCGCCATAGCCGCCACGTGTGAAGCGTACGTGATGTACGTCCCCGCCGAAGCTGCCTCGCCGCCGGACGGCCAGACGTACACGATCACCGGCACCTTCGAATCGAGGATGCGCTCGATGATGTCGTCCATCGAGCTGAGGAGGCCGCCCGGCGTATCCAGCCGGATCACTACGGCCGCCGCGTTGTGCTTCTCCGCGTTGTCGATGCCCCGGTCTATGTAGCGGTACATCACCGGGTTCACCTCGCCGTCCGTTGTCAGCACGTGGACGGCCCCGGGCGCCGTATCCGGCCCGCCCGCGCAGCCGAACGAGGCCAGCAGCGAGACCAGCGCGAAGGCGGACAGGAGGACCCTGACCCGAGCAGCCCTTCGCTTACCGCGAGCGTTAGTCATCTATGCTCACTTACCCTCAAGTATACGTCCGGGAGGAGGGTCAGGGGTCATAGGCGGAGGGTCAGAATGGGTGGTGGGCACCCCGCTCATCCTGAGGCTCACGAAGGACGAACGCCGGCGGGAAGCGCCCTTGCCGGCTCCACCTTGCTCTAACGCGGAAACTCGTGCGGCCCACCCGCCCGCCCCGAAGTGTGGTGGCATTGGGGGACACCCCCAAACCCCCGGAAGAGATGGGAGCTGCGCCCCTTCTCTGCACTCTTGCCCGGATCACGCCCGATGCCGCGCTCATCCTGAGGCTCACGAAGGACGAACGCCCGGCGGGAAGCGCCCTTGCCGGCTCCACCTTGCTCTAACGCGGAAACTCGTACGGCCCACCCGCCCGCCCGGTCTGGGGGGTGGTATTGGGGGGTCACCCCCAAACCCCCGGCAGAGATGGGAGCTGCGCCCCCTTCTCTGCACTCTTCCCCGGATCACGCCCGATGCCGCGCTCATCCTGAGGCTCACGAAGGACGAACGCCTGCCCGCGGGAAGCGTCCTTGCCGGCTCCACCTTGCTCTAACGCGGAAACTCGTGCGGCCCACCCGCCCGCCCCGAAGTGTG
>DATKKM010000115.1:0-6075 GCA_035542855.1 Dehalococcoidia bacterium | reverse complement strand
GGCCATCGAGGCAAAAACCGGCACTGATACCGTCAAGCGCGGCCTGGCGCAGATGCTCAAGGGCGGCGTCATCATGGACGTCGTTACCCCGGAGCACGCCGAAATCGCCCAGGAAGCCGGCGCCTGCGCCGTCATGGCCCTGGAGCGCGTCCCCGCCGATATCCGCGTGGCCGGCGGCGTCGCCCGCATGTCCGACCCCGAGGTAATCGTCCGCATCATGGAGTCGGTCAGCATCCCGGTCATGGCCAAGGCCCGCATCGGCCATTTCGTTGAGGCGGAGGTGCTGCAGGCGCTGGGCGTCGACTACATCGACGAGTCCGAGGTGCTCACCCCCGCCGACGAGTCCAACCACATCGATAAGTGGCAGTTCAACGTCCCTTTCGTCTGTGGCTGTCGCGACCTGGGCGAGGCGCTGCGCCGCATCGGTGAGGGCGCCGCGATGATCCGCACGAAGGGCGAGGCCGGCACCGGCAACATCGTCGAGGCCGTGCGCCACATGCGCAGCGTCTGGCAGGGGATCCGCCGCGTGCAGAACATGCCGGACGAAGAGCTGATGGCGGAAGCCAAGAACCTGGCCGCCCCCTACGAGCTGCTGAGGGAGACCAAGGAGCTGGGCCGTCTGCCAGTCGTGAACTTCGCGGCCGGCGGTGTCGCCACGCCCGCGGACGCCGCGCTGATGATGAAGCTCGGCGCAGACGGCGTGTTCGTCGGCTCCGGGATCTTCAAGTCGTCCAACCCTGCCCGCGTCGCTCACGCCATCGTGCAGGCTGTGACCCACTACAACGACCCGCACATCATCGCCGAAGTCTCCCGCGGCCTCGGCGACGCCATGCCCGGCCTGGACGTGCGCAGCATGAGCGAAGAGCAGCGGCTGGCCCTGCGCGGCTGGTAGAGGCGCGAACGGACCTTGTATACCTGGGGCGTCTCGTGCGCCCGGGAGGGGTCGTCTTCCTGGACGACTACCAGCTTCCGGCGATTGCCCGCGCGGCGTCCTTCTTCCTCACCAACCTGGGCTGGATGCTGGAGGAGGTGTCGCGGGCCGATGCCCTCCACCAGTGGGCCGTCCTGCGCACGTCCTCCGTCCCGGACACGCGCCCGTTCGACTACTACGTCAGCTTCCAGGCCGGGAATCTGGCTTTTCTCACGGCACTGCTACCGGCGTCTCACCGTCCTTTAACGCGGGCCCGTGTCCCCGGCGGCATGATGTCTACAGATAAGCGAAGCGTTTGTACCCCCTCACGCTAAGCTGAAAAACGAGCCCGGTTGTTGGTCGCGACCGGGCTCACCGCTTTTCTGGGGCCAGCACTTCGGCGATGTTCCGGTACACGACGCTGTTGTAGACCAGCCCGACATGCGTGCCGCGCACTTCGATATTGCGGGCGCCGGGCACCGGGCAGGCCACGGCCGACACGATGGCGTCATCCCGGCTGTAGATGGACGTGACCTTCGTTTGCCCGTGCAGCGGCCGCAGGAAGTCCGCCGGGAACGGGCAGCCGCAGTCCGGCGCGGTGCAGTCCGGGTCCAGCAGCCGCCGCCAGCGGGAGTTCGCGTTCGCCGCCCGGCGCGAGGCCGGCGCCACGCGCTGCGGCGGCTGCGCCTGCGCCAGCGTCTGCAGCCCGCCGACCGGCGAGCCCAGCAGCACCAGGTGCGAGCAGCGCTCGCCGAGGTCGGAAGCCATGCCCCGGGCCAGGATGCCGCCGCGGCTGTGGCCGATGATCGCGACGGGGCCGGAGCTGCGTCTTGTGGCCCGGGCCAACTCTTCGTTTATGCGGAGCCGCAGCCGCTCCGGGCATCCGATGTTCAGCGTCAGCGACGACCCCACCGGCCGGTAGCCGATGCGGGAGAGCCAGGAGTGCAGCGGAAGCAGGTAGACGTCGTTGCCGAAGAGGCCGGGCAGGATCAGCACGTTCCGCCCGTCGCCGCGGGGGACGCCGGCGCCGTAGTAGAGCGGGCTGGCCATCAGCTGCGTCAGCTCCGTCCAGGCCAGCGCCTCGCGGTAGGCGGAGGGCGTCCTCTGCTGCGTCATAGTCAGATTCTACGCGCTTACCACATCTACACGCCGCCCGCCCCTAACCAAACTTCCCCCCGCTGACATAAAATAGACTTGTGACCACTGTCGGCGTCCTCGCTCTCCAGGGGGACTTCCTCGAACACGTGAATATGCTGCGCAGCCTCGGCGCTGAAGCGCGCGAGGTCCGCACCGCGGAGCAGCTGAAATCGCTGGGCGGCCTGATCATCCCCGGCGGCGAAAGCACAACATTCGGACGGCTGATCGAAGACTTCCGGCTCCAGGAGCCGCTATCCGCGTTCGTCCGCTCCGGCGCGCCAGTCTGGGGCACCTGCGCCGGCATGATCATGCTCGCCCGCCACGCCAGCGACCTGCCATTCCCTACCCTGCAGGCGATCGACATCGAAGTCGACCGCAACGCTTACGGCCGGCAGGTGGACAGCTTCGAAGCCGATATCGACGTCCCCGCCATCGGCAGCGAGCCATATCACGCCGTGTTCATCCGCGCGCCTGTCGTGGCCAGCGTGGGCCCGGGCGTCGAGGTGCTGGCCAGGTGCCGTAAGGACGACACCTCGCCGGAAACGCCGGTCGCCGTGCGCCAGGGCGTCATCATGGCCACGTCCTTCCACCCCGAGCTCACCTCCGACACACGCTTTCACCGTTACTTTCTCGACATTGTCGCCAGTGCAGGGAGGCCTTCCTCCGCCAAATGAGTTCGGCACGGCGTCCCCTACCCACAGATATCGTCGCACTTGTTTCGTTTGACGGAAAAGTCTACCCAAATGAGGCCAAGCCCCTCGACCGCCTCGGCCTCGAAGACCGCACGCGGCCGCTGGAAAACGCGCTGGAGCAATGGTTCTCCTTCGCTACCAACAAGCACACCTGGGTCAGCGTGCACGGCGCCACCATTCGCGGCATCATCTCCGCCCGCCCGCGCGCCAAGCGCTCCGCCTGGGAGGTGGAGGTGGTGATCAACGCCTCCGACGACGAGTCGATAGCGATGTCGCTCTTCTCCCGCATGAGCAGCGGCGTCCTCAGGCAGGGCGCCGAGCGTGTCTTCCTGCGCCTCTCGTCCGACAGCGCCCTCCGGGAGGCCGCCCGCAGCGCCGGCTTCTTCCGTTACGCAACCGAGACGCTGTACCGTCGCAGCGCCGATGACTGGGCGCACGCCGGCGGCGACGTGCCTGTCCGCTCGCGCGCCAAGAGCGACGCGCACGGCCTTTACCAGCTGTACAACCGCGTCGCCCCTGCCAACGTGCGCGCGATAGAAGGCTCCACCTTCCGCGAATGGCAGGCATCCCAGGAGAAGTGGGGCGGCCGCTGCACGGATCTCCTGCTGGACGAAGGCGGCGTCATCACGGGCTGGGTGCGCGTGATGACGGGCCAGATCGGCCGCCTGTCCGCGCTCGCCGAGCGAGGCCCTTACGACGACCTTATCGCCACGGGCCTGCACCTGCTGCATGAGCGCGATGTGTTCTGCCTGGTTCCGGACTACAATCCAGAGATGGCATCGGCGCTGGAGCGCCACGGTTTTCAGCCCGTCTGCACGTACATCTCCTGCGCCAAGCGCCTGGCAAAGCCCGCAGGTGAACTGGCGGCGGAGAAGCGAAGCAAGCCGGTGCCGGTGGGGTAAAGGAAGAATGCTGAACATCACTGACGATCTAGACACTCTCCTGGATGTGCTGCCTTCACGCATAGGCGAGGCGATCCGCGCCCGCCCGAACAACTACGCCCTCCTGGAGATCGTCCTAGACCTCGGCCGGCTGCCGGAGGCCCGCTACCCGCACGAAGAGGCGATCCTCAGCGAGAACGAAGTCAGCGACGAAGACATCGACTACGTCGTCCAGCGCATCGGCGAGTTCACCAGCGATAATCGCGCCGGCATCGAGCGCACGCTCCACCGCATCTCCTGCATTCGCAACCGCAAGCGACGCATCGTGGGCCTCACCTGCCGCGTCGGCCGCGCTGTCTTCGGCACGATCCGCATCATCGAAGACCTCGTGCGCAACGAGCAGAGCGTCCTCCTCCTCGGCCGGCCGGGAGTCGGCAAGACGACGATGCTGCGCGAGGTGGCCCGCTTCATGGCCGACGAGCTGAACAAGCGCGTCATCGTCGTCGACACCTCCAACGAAATCGCCGGCGACGGCGACATCCCGCACCCCGGCATCGGCAGCGCGCGGCGCATGCAGGTTCCCTCGCCGGAGCTGCAGCACGCCGTCATGATTGAAGCAGTGGAGAACCACATGCCGGAGGTCATCATCATCGACGAGATCGGCACCGATCTCGAGGCCTCTGCCGCCCGCACGATCGCCGAGCGCGGAGTGCAGCTCATCGCCACGGCGCACGGCAACGAGCTCGAGAACCTGATCATGAACCCGACGCTCTCTGACCTCGTCGGCGGCATCCAGTCGGTCACGCTGAGCGATGAGGAGGCCCGCCGCCGCGGCACCCAGAAGGCCATCCTCGAACGCCGCGCGCCGCCCACCTTCGACGTCCTCATCGAGATCCAGACGTACAGCCAGGTGGCCATCCACCAGAACGTCGCCGAGACCGTCGACGCTATCCTGCGCGGTTACGAAGTGCCGCCGGAGATGCGCGAGCTGACCGCCGAAGGCGAGGTGAAGGTGCTGCGCGGCGGCGAGGTCCAGCGCCCGGTCCGTCGCGGCGAGACACGCCAGGACCTGGCCTACGTCGCCGGCGGGCCCGCTCCGGAGCGCGGCGCCGCGCCACGGGAGCGGCGCATCTACCCCTTCGGCGTGTCACGCCAGCGGCTGGAGCAGGCGCTGCGAGAGACGCGCTTTCCCGGCGTGATCGTCGATCACCTGGACGACGCAGACGTGGTGATCACGCTGCGCCCGTACTACCGCCGCAAGCCGCAGACGCTGCACGACGCGGAATCGCGCGGCGTCCCGATCTACGTGGTCAAGAGCAACACCATTCTTCAGCTGGAGCAGGTGCTGCTGACCATGCGCTCTGAGCGCGCCGGCGACCCTGTAGTGGCCGCGCTCAAGGAGGCGGAGGACGGCATCGGCCAGGTGCTCAACGCCTTCGACGCCGTTGACCTCAGCCCGCAGAACGCCTACATCCGCCGCCTCCAGCACATGCTGGCGCAGCGCTACAACCTCAGCTCCCGCAGCCTGGGCAGCGAGCCGAACCGCTACGTGCGCATCCTGCCCGGCGAAGCCGGCTAGCGGCATGGTAGCCACCGCTCATCCTGAGGCTCTCGAAGGACGAGCGGCGGAGGGGCGTTCCGGCTTCTTCATCACGCTGGAGGGCGGCGAAGGGTCCGGCAAGTCGACGCTGGCCGCCGAACTCGCCCGACGCTTGCAGGCTGACGGCCGGCGCGTCGTCCTAACTGAAGAGCCGGGAGGCACGCCCCTAGGCCAGCAGTTCTGGCGTTACCTGCGCGACCCCCAGTCGCCGCCGCTGACGCCACTCGCCGAACTGCTCTGGTTCGAAGCCGCGCGCGCCCAGCACGTCGAGACCGTGGTCCGGCCGGCGCTCGCCGAAGGCGCAGTCGTCATCTGCGACCGCTATAACGATTCCTCGGTGGCCTACCAGGGCTTCGGGCGTGGCCTGGGCCGCGAGCCGGTGGAGCGGCTGAACGAGACCGCGACCGGCGGCCTCAAGCCGGACCGTACGCTGTTGCTCGACCTGCCGCCGGAGGACGGCCTCGCGCGCGCCCGCTTGCTGGAAGAGGGCGACGGTGCGGGCAAGGCGCGCGACGCCATCGGCGGTGAACAGCTGGCCTTCCACCAGCGCGTCCGCGAAGGCTTCCTGGAGATCGCCCGGCGTGAGCCGGGCCGGGTCATCGTGATCGACGCCACGCGTCCAGCGGCGATGGTGGCGGAACAGGCGTGGCGAGCGATCAAGCATGAAGCGGCGCGCCGCCGCCGCGCGTAACTGGACAACCGTTCCCGCTCGACCGTAAGATGATATGGCCGAAGCCCATCAATTCTCGGCGTTCCCATAAGGAGGACAATTGGGTACTCGTTCCGCTGAAAAGGCCCACCGTCAGTCTCTCAGGCGCCACCTTCGCAACCGCGCCGTCAAGAGCGCGACGAAGA
>DATKKM010000114.1:0-10062 GCA_035542855.1 Dehalococcoidia bacterium | reverse complement strand
GGCTCCGACCCTGTGCTGATGCTGACCGGCCCGATCACAGCGACGCCGAAGGTGCTGAAGCACGCCGGCCTGCAGATGAAGGACATTGACCTGATCGAGATCAACGAGGCGTTCGCATCCGTGGTGCTGGCCTGGGAGAAGGAGTGCAAGCCGGACATGTCCAGGGTGAATGTGAACGGCGGCGCCATCGCCCTCGGCCATCCGCTCGGCGCCACCGGGGCCCGTCTGATGACGACCCTCCTCCACGAGCTGGAGCGCACGGGCGGCCGCTACGGCATGCAGCTGATGTGCTGCGGCGGCGGGCTGGGCACGGCGACGATCATCGAACGCTTGGACTAACCGTATTGAGACCCCGGCGTCCGAAGTCAGCGGGCGACGGGGGGATCCTCGGAGCCAAACTTGCCGGACGCTGCCAAGTCTACGCCTGCATGCATTGCCTCGAACCTGCTGGCGCATCGGGGTCCTTCAATTGAGACGAGCCTGGAAGGCGCATCCCAGGCCCCCGCCGGGAGGTTCGCCAGGAGAATCGCCAGGTGGCCTCAGGAGCGCATCGGCCGGTGGGTCATGCCTTTCATCGTCTTCTCTCTGCTGGCCATCGTTCAGACATGGCCCCTGATACTGCACTTGTCCGACGGGACAATGGAGTCGCCCAAACAGTCCGGGGATACATGGGCCTTCCTGTGGGACCTCTGGTGGGTCAAGAAAGCCTCCCTGTCTCTGCGAAATCCATTTCACACGGGATGGCTGCTCTTTCCCCAGGGCTCAGACCTGTACCTCCACGCCCTGGTGCCAGTCAACGGTGTGCTGTCGATCCCGCTGCAGCTCGCGACGGGCGACCTCGCGCTGTCCTGGAACGTGCTGACGCTGGTATTCCTCGTGCTGTCTGCTCTCGGAATGTACGCCCTCGTGCAGCGGCTAACCGGGAACCGCGCGGCGGCCACCATCTCAGCCTACATCTTCGCCTTCTCTCCGCTGACGATGATGTATCTGTCGGGGAGCCAGTGGAATGTCTCAACCACGTGGCCGCTCCCGCTGTTCGCGCTGTTCTTGCTGCGATTCTGGGAAAGCGGACGTCCGCTTGACGCGGTTGGCTGCAGTATCGCCTGGGCCCTTCTGACCTACAACTACCTGGAGTTCGGCATCGACGGAGGATGGTTCTTGGCGATCTTCCTCGCCTATCAATCGTTCGTTTGCATGAAGAAGGCGGACTGGACGGCGCTGTCCCTGGCCTGGCGCAAGTGCGCAGTGGTATCAAGCCTGTGGCTGCTGCTGAGCCTGCCCCTGATCATCGGAGCTCTCCACGATGTCTACGGACAGCATGTGCCGCTGGAATCAGGCGGGGAGTTTTGGTCGAATGACCTGCTGACGTTTGTGAAACCCAGTCCCATGTGGGGGCCCGGACAGTTTCCCGTTGATCCGGGTGGTCCGCACCTGGCCGCCGGGACCATCCTTGGAACCGCATACCTTGGGATAACACCCCTGCTTCTGGCCGTGATCGCCCTGTGTTCGGTGCGGCGCGCGGACGACAAGGCCATCTTCTGGGGAGCGGTCTTTATCTTCTTTGCGATTCTGTCACTTGGACCATACCTGTATGTCGGCGACAATCGGTCGTTCTCTATCATGGGTGTATCTTTTTCCGTCCCGTTGCCGACGCAGATAATCGATCATATCCCGATCCTCGGCGACCGAAGGATCGCGAGTCGTACTATCGTCATCGGCGCATTCGGCTTCAGCGTCCTCGCCGGTCTTGGGTGCCACGTCCTCATGTCATCGATCAAGAGGAGGGCGCAAGCGCTGGTCCCCTGGGTCGCTCTCATCGTGTTCTTCCTGGTCGTCCTGGAGTACTGGAATCCCCCCGTCTTCGTGTCGCACGTCTCGACATCTCCCGCCCTGGAAGCCATCCACGATGAGCCGGGTGATTTCAACGTCCTCGATGTGCCCTTTGGACGCGGGACCGGGATAACCGCTGCCGGCGATTCGTTCGGGGCGGCTATCACGGACTACTACCAGACTGTCCATGGCAAACCCTCCCTCGGCGGCTACTTGGCGCGCGTCGAAAGCACGACTCTGGCGTGGGTCTCGACGCAGCCGGGCCTGAAGTACCTGGCGTGCAAGACCTGCGAACAACCCTCTGAGGATGACCTGGATGCCACCCGCGCGCGGGAGGTCTTCCAGCGTTACAAGATCAGATATGTGCTGTTGCACAAACGGGCGCCAGACGGTTGGGACGTCGGTATCAATCTTGGGTGGGACGCGTATCTCAAGAACGTGGCCGGCTTCACCGTGACTTACGACGACACGACTCTGACGGTCTATCGCAACGACGGAATCGAGTAGGGTGGGGTTCGCTGGCGGTCGAGGCTCAGCGCCACAGCGATGACAGCCGGCGCAGCACAGAGCCGGGGCCCGCCTGATGACGACGCTCCTCCACGAGCTGGAGCGCACCCTCGGCCGCTACTGCAAGCAGCTGATGTGCTCCCGCGGCTCCACTGTGCTCTAACGCGAGACTCTGTGCGGCCCACCCGCCCACCCGAGAGGCTAGTGGTTCGGGGGACACCCCCGTACCCCCGGCAGAGATGGGGCTGGCGCCCCTTCTCTGCACTCTTCCCCGGGGCACCGCCCTGCGGGCTTGCCCGGCGGCTTCGCCCTGGGATTCGTGGCCCCTCTACACGTAACGCGGCTGCTTGAGGGCATGCCGTGGTGCAGAGAGAGTGACGGAGCGCGGTTAGCCTCGGAGGGAGGCGAGGCGGCGGAGGATAGAGCCGGCCATCCGCGAGAAGAAGCCGGGGCGCTTGTCGTTCTCGCCCCAGAGGCGCGCGGCGTGCAACACAACCCAGAAGTCGTTCTTCAGCGACCAGCGGCTGCGGACGATGAACGGCTCATCACGCGAGTAGTAGCGGACGTCCACGATGAAGTCGTGCCCCGCTTGCTCAACCGCGGCGATGTCGTAGCGGTTGACGCGCGGAGGGACGCCGGAATAGGAGTCGCGCAGGGAATCGACGGCGGCGGAGGTCAGGTACCTGGCGTACCCCTGCACGCTCATCGCCAGGCGTGCCTCGGCCTGGTCGACGACGGCCTGCTCAAGCTCTGCGGGAAGCTCTGCCATCCAGACCAGTATATGATAGGCCGGTGGCCGGACTAGTGCTGCTGCGAGGCGCCGGCGTGCTCCTGCCGGAGGGCCGCATCGAGCGTGCGGACGTCCTCGTGGAGGGCGGACGCATCGCAGAAGTCGGCGCCGGACTCGCCGCGCCGGAATCGGCTCAGGTCGTCGATCTCAGCGGCCTCACGCTGGCCCCCGGCTTCATCGATGTACACGTGCACGGCGGCGGCGGGCATTCACTTCTCGCGGCCGATTCCGGTGAAGTCTCGGCGCACTCAGAGTGGGTGATTTCGCGCGGGGTCACCTCGTTCCTGGCCACGGTCTGCGCGCTGGACGCCGAGCACGGCATCGCCTGCGCCGAGGCGGCGGCTGAGGCGCGCTGCGACGGCGCACAGCTACTCGGCGTGAACTTCGAGGGGCCGTTCGTCAGCCCGCAACGCCGCGGTGCGCTGCCTTCGACCTGGCTCGCCCAGCCCAACCGCGCGCTGCTAGATCGTCTGCTGGCTTCGGCGCCGGTGCGCGTTATGACGATCGCCCCGGAGCTGGACGGGGGCCTGGAGCTCGTAGCGGCGGCTGCGGCGACCGGCGTTCGCGTCTCGGTCGGGCACACGGACGCGACGTACGAGATCGCCAGGCGCGCGTTTGAGGCCGGCGCCGCGCACGTCACGCACGCCTTCAACGCCATGCGCCCGCTGCACCACCGTGACCCCGGGCCGATCGCCGCGGCCATCGAGGCGTCCGGCGTCACTGTCGAGGTGATCGCTGACGGCGTGCACCTGCACCCGGCGACGGTCCGGCTACTGGTGCGGGCGCTGGGGCGGGAGCGCGCCTGCCTGGTGACCGATGCCGTCACGCCGGCCGGGCTCGGCGCCGGGGTCTTCCGCATCGGCGACGAGGAGGCGGTCATGAAAGACGGTTCGATACGGCTGCCTGACGGAACGATCGCCGGCAGCGCGGCGACGATGGACGCCATCGTGCGGAACGCCGTCGAGTGGGGCGTGGCGGACGCGGCGGGTGCGCTGGAGATGGCCTCGGCTGTTCCCGCCGGCGCGGCGGGCGTCGGCCAGCGCAAGGGGCGCATCGCGGCCGGCTACGACGCCGATCTTGTCGCGTTATCGGAAAATTTCGGCGTTTGGGGAACCTGGGTGGGTGGCCGTTGCGTTTATATGAGCGAGGAAGCGTGACTCTCGCTCATCGGCGAAGCCCCGCTATATACTCGTGTTAATGTCTTCCGCTCAGCAGGCCCAGGTGTCATCGCTGCCGCAATACGAACAGGAATACCCGGCGCTGCCTTATGCGGGCCCGGGCCTGCGCATCGTGGGCGGCATCCTCGACTTCATCGTCCTCGCCTCGCTGTTCCTGGTCTGGGCCAGCGCCGCCGGCTTCTACCTGCTCACCCGCACCGACTGGGGCAACGATTCCACCTACTCGAACGGCGAAGGCTGGACGGCGATCGGCATCCTGTGCACGTTCGCTTTCGTCGTGCCGCTGTACTTCTTCGCACTCTGGTGGTGGCGTGGGCAGACCGTGGGCCAGATGGCGGTGCGCATTATCGTTACTGACCGCGACGGATATCACATGTCGTTCTGGCAGGCGCTGCTGCGCACGTTCCTGCTGCCTGTGGTGGTCGTGCCGCTGGCCCTCGGCCTGGTGCCGATGTTCTTCGACAAGGAGTCGCGGGCGCTGCACGACATGATCGCGGGCACGGTCGTCCTCGAGCTGCCCTAGGCGGCATGTCCAGGGTCCGTACGGCTAGCGTCTGGCTGCTCGCGATTCTGTTCGCCGCGTCGCTCGCCGCGTTCTTCGCCTCGCTGAGCGCCGCGCAGCTGACCTCTGAGGGAACAGGCGAGCGTATACTTCGCCGCGCCGTGCTCATCTCGACCGGCCTCGATGCCTCCCTGCCGGGCATCGAAGCCAAGGTGAGTGACGAGGGGGCAGCGCAGAGTACGCTCCAGGTGCCTGATTTCCCGATTGCGGTGCAGCTTTCGCAGGAGGAGGCTCAGACGCTGACGACCGCCCAGCTGCGCGAAGTCATCCTCGGCCGCTCCGCGCAGGCGCTCTACGACGACGGCGGCGCCGCGTGGGTCTCCGGCGACCCGCAGGCTACGCGCTCGCTGCAGCGGCTCTCCGCGGCGGGCGTCCTCAACTCCGGCCTCGGCCGCATCGACGATTCGACGCACAGCGTGCTGCTGGTGCTGACCGTCCTGCTCGGGATCATCACGCTCGGCCTGGCGGTGGCGCTGTTCATCGCGGTGCCGTGGGACGGGCGTTTGCTGGTGCTGGGCGGCGCCGGGTTGCTGGCCTCGCTGCCGCTGCTGGCCGCCGCCGTGGCCCTACGCTTCGCCTTCCGCACAGCCGGGCCGGACAGCGACCCGTTCGTCAATGGGCTGTTCGATATCGGCGCCGACGGGATGTGGGTGCCCATTCGCAACTACTTCACGCTTGCCGTGGTTTCGCTGGGGCTGCTTTCGATCGGGAGCGCGCTGCTCTGGTGGGAGGCCCGCCACGTTGGTATCGAGCAGCGGCCAGCTGCGGAGCCTTAGCTGAGCATTTGATAAGCTATTAGGTAGACCTAACGGCCTCTCGGGGCCTTTGGGTGGCCATCCAAATGTCACGAAGACGTAAGCGCGACGGACGGCGGACGAGCCTGAGGGACCACGCCTGGGGCATCGCCCTTGGGCTGATGTTTGTCGCGTTTCTCGCTATCGCGCTCTTCGGCGCCCGGATCACGAGCGCGGGTGGCGCCGGCTCCTGCGACAAGCCGCTCAGCGCGATGCCCGGCGGCGACAACGTCACCGCACAGGGTTTCGCGGACGAAGATGCGGCGCTGGGGCGGGTGATCGACCTCCTGTACTCCGGCGACCGGGCCGGCGCGGACAACACGTTCTTCGGTCCGGTGCACTCCTTCACTCATAACGTGGATCCAGTCGTCCGTCCGTCGAGCTCAGCCACCGCGAAGCAGCTGTGCGCCTCCGTGCTGAAGCTGGAAAGCTCGCTGACCGCCGGCTCTGGCGCCAGCAACATTGAACTCGCGCAGCAGACGGCGGCGGTGCGCGAAGCGCTGCGAGACGCTGCCGCCGGCCTCGGCTACCCGCGGCCGGGAGGCGCGCAGTGAGCCGCAGGCGGCAGCGGTTCGTGCGCATCGGGTCGTTCTTCGTCCTGGCGTTCGCGCTGATGCCGGCGATCACCTACATGGGCCACTGGCCGCTGGACAGCGGGCACCTCCACGAAGAAACGGCTTCCACTGCCAGCTCCGAGGACCACGAGTTGCACTGCCACGCCGGCCTCTCGCACTGCGCCGGCTCCGAGGCGATGGTGGGCTCGTTCTGGGTTGGCGAGGACCCGGACATCCTCTCCCTGACTTCCCCCGATCGGCACGTCGAGACGCACGTGGACGCGACGGCGCTTGAGGGCGCGCCGGTCCGCATCCTCCAACCGCCGCGGGCCGCCTAGCGATCCTCATTTCGCACTATCGCGCGCCGGGCGTCCTGCGCCCGGTACTGCGACGTAATTCAGTATTGGAGGAAGCATTGAAGTTCAGTGTCAAAATCGTCACGGCTGTTGCCCTGCTGGCGTTCGCCTTCGGCGCGATCGTGATGGCGGCGTGCAGTGGTGGCGGCGACGGCGATGACGCGCAGGCGGCGGCGGACCAGGCCGCGCTGGACGCTGTGAAAGACCAGGCGACGAAGGCTCAGATCCTGGCCGCCGAGACCGTCTTCCGCGTCGAAGGCATGCACGACCTGGACGACACGATCAGCGAAGCGACCGAAGTCGACCCCAACTGGCAGGGCAAGGTCACGCGAATGCGGCGCGCCACGGCCAGCGTGGTCTGGCCGGAAGAGATGAAGGACCACGCAGCGACGCTGGTGACCAAGCTGCAAACGCTGGAGACGGCCCTCCAGGACGAGAACCTGGACGGCGCCAAGGCCGCGGCCCCGGAGGCACACGACGCCTGGCACGAGCTGGACAACATTGCCTACCCGTATATCGCCGGGGAGCAGGCCGAGTCGCATGACGCCACGCCCAGCGGTGACGCCAACAGTTCTGGGGAGCAGAATAGTCCTAGCGCCACAGAGATGGCGCACTAAGGAGAAAACTGATGACCATCAACATGAAGCGTGGGGCCGGGCTATCAGCCCGGCCTGCGCTGGCTGCCATCGCCGTTGCCCTGGCGATCGTGGCGCTCTTCGCGCTGCACGCGCCACGGGTTTCCGCGCACGCCGGGTACGATCACTCAACGCCGGGGGACGGCGAGGTGGTGGCGTCTTCGCCGGCCACCATCGATGTGTACTTCAAGGAGGAGATGTCCCGCGCCAGCGGCCTGCCGACGCTGGTCGTGGTGAACGATTCCGGCGACGAGGTCAGCAGCGACGCGGCGCTGGATGACAACGACCGCACGCACATGAGCGCGACGCTGGACCCTGACCTGCCGGACGGCACCTACACGGTGATCTGGCACAACGTCTCCGCCGACGACGGGGACGAGGCCCAGGGCGCCTTCTACTTCTACGTCGGCTCCGGGCCATCGGCGACGACGCCCGCGGCAAGCTCCGGCGCGACGAACACCGCCGCGCCAACCGCGACGCAGGCCCCGGTCAGCGAGGGCGGTGACAGCGGCGACATCCCCGTCTGGGGGCTGATCGTTGGCATCGTCGGCGGCGTTGTTGTGGGCGGCGGTGGCGGGCTCTTGCTCGGGAGACGAGGATAGGTTGATCCGGCGCTCGCTCGCACTGGTTGCGCTCACCGCGGGGGCGCTGGCCGTCTTGCTGATGGCGGCGACTGTCGCCTGCGCGAGCAAGCATGAGGTCGCCGGGACCGTGACTGTAACGCCCACGGTCCCGGCGGCCTCCGGTTCGGCGACGGACATCCCGGCGATCGACGCCTACGTCATGTACCGCGACGACGTGGGCGACCCTGTAGCTCGCAACCTGAAGACGGCGAAGGTCTACAAGCAGACAGTTGACTACAACGAAGAGGTGATCGTCTGGGCCGCCTGCGCCGGCGACGGCTCGCGCATCGCTTACCTCATCCAGGACTTCAACGAAAAGTTCCGGCGCCTTTCCATCAAGGGCGACAACGCACCGGCGGACTTCATCCAGATCCCGGCGACCGTACAGGACTTCGCGTGGTTCCCGGACGGCAGCAAGATCGCGCTCACGGAATGGGACCAGCAGACGGACACGGCGTCGATCGTGGTGCTGGACGTGGCGAGTGGGCAGACGACGCCGATCTGGACGGGCAGCCTCCTCGCCGGCGGCCCGGCCGTCTCGCCTGACGGGAAGCAGCTGGCCTACTACCTGCAGGACGTGAACGGCGGTTCGAGCAAGATCGAACTGCTCAACACGGACGGCGGCGACCCTCGGGACCTCGTCGCGCAGAGCGGGCTGCAGTGGCTGGACCCGGCCTGGGCACCAGACGGCAAGCACATCATCGCCACCGGCCTCTCGCCGACGGCCTCGCAGATGTACCAGGTGGACGTGGAGACCGGCGCGACGACGCAGATCACGCAGGACACCACGATCTACCGGCGCGGCCCGCAGTTCTCGCCGGACGGCAGCCTGATCGCCTATACCGGATCGATCATTCCGCCCTCGGTCTCCGCCGTGGCCGTGATGATGCACCAGTTCGGCATCTTCGTGGTCAACCCGGACGGATCCGGCGAGCGCCCCCTCACGGTCGACCCGCGCACGAACCCCGGCGCCAACGTCGATCCGTACCTGAACGCCTATCTCATCGGCTGGTGCAAACCGGGTCCCTGGCTGGATGACCTGTGGACACCCCAGGAGGCTACCGAGTAGTGTTCCTGCACATCGGTGCCACCACTCCGGCTGGCGTCGCTGTCACGGTCACGGTGATCTTCCTGCTTATCTTCGCGATGAGCTTCGCCTTCGGCTCCGTGCCGGAGGGCCGCCGCCGCTTCAGCAGGGAATGGACGCTGGCCTGGCTCCGCGCCTCGCTGCCGCGGATGGTGATCGCCGGCGCCTTCGCGGGGATCGTGCTGGCAGGGGCGCTGGCCTACGGCGGCAACTCCACCCAGGCAGCGATCAACTGCGACCGCGGCGTCCCCCCGATCACCGGCACCGCCGTCACCGACGCGCGCATCCTGCTGGCGATCGACAGCCTGAGCCAGATGACCGATGCCGCGAACCAGGGCCAGGTGGACAAGCTGCGCACGATCTGGCTGACCACGGACGCCCACAACCTCACCCACGACATCGACGGGCCGCTGCGCAAGGAGGACGCGAACCTGGCCAAATCCCTCTGCGAGAAGGTGGTGGCTCTTGAGAACCAGATGGTTGGGCAGATCGTGACTTCGGTCGTCGCCAACCAGGCGCAGGTCGTCGGCGATGCGCTGCAGCAGGCACGTCCGCTGCTGCGCGAGAACGGGAGCTCGCCAACGCCGGTGATTGTGCAGACGTGCGACCTGCCAGTCGGCGCCGTCACGACCCAACCGCTCACCGAGACCAGGCTGACAGGCGCGATAGCCCAGTTGCGGCAGGCGAGCACGCTGGCGGCCGCCGGCGATGGTGACGGAGCGCAGGCCGCGTTCTCCGGCGATGCGCACAACCTGACACACGATATCGACGGGCCGCTGCGCACCGGGGACCACGACCTCGCGGTGAACCTCTGCAAGGCCGTGGTCGACATCGAGCAGCATCTCGGCGCGAACTACGACGCAAGCGTGATGCAGGACCAGGCCTCGACGGCCGCGGACATGATCGAGCAGGGCGGGCGAGAGCTGGGGATCCTGCAGTGACCCGCCTGCGCTTCTCGCTGATCGTCCTGCCGGTGCTGGCGCTCGCCGGCGCGCTGCTCTTCGCGCTTGGGCCGCAGCCGGCGGAGGCGCACGCGCTGCTGGCGCGGTCCGATCCGGCATCCAACGCGCAGCTGAAGGGCCCGCCGACAGACGTCACGGCGTTCTTCACCGAGTCGCTGGACACGCACCTCTCGAAGTTGCGGGT
>DATKKM010000113.1:0-9917 GCA_035542855.1 Dehalococcoidia bacterium | reverse complement strand
GTGATCGAGGGCGAGAAGGCGGCTGCCCCGGCCGCGGCGGGCGAGCCCGTTGGCGCGCCGAGCGGCTCCGGCCTGCGCTTCGCGGAAGACCTGGCGCCGGTCCTCAACCAACCTGCGAAGAAGGCGAAGAAGACGGGCAAGAAGGACCGCGGCGAAGAGGAAGGCGCAAAGGCGAAGTCGCCGAAGCGATCGAAGCGATTCGCGGTGGTGGAAGAGGACGAGGACTTCGGGACGCT
Source organism: Dehalococcoidia bacterium (assembly GCA_035542855.1). GTDB lineage: Bacteria > Chloroflexota > Dehalococcoidia > SM23-28-2 > RBG-16-64-32 > DATKKM01. Next base: position 9,681 of record DATKKM010000113.1, on the reverse strand, counting down.
GCTGGAGGAGTACGGGGACACGTCCTGGGAAGACGAACAGTCTTGACCGGCGCTGTCAACCGCACGCGGCCGCTGCCGCAGCGCACCTGCGTCGGCTGCGCCAGCACGACTAACAAGCGCAACCTGGTGCGGGTTGTGCGGACCGCCGCCGGATCCGTGGTAGTGGATCCGACCGGGAAGCAGGCGGGCCGCGGTGCGTACGTTCACCAGGATCCGGCGTGCTGGGAGCTTGCCCTGAAGAAGGGCCGGCTGGAGCGATCTCTGAAGACGAAGATTGGGGCGGGTGATGTTGCGGGACTACAGGCGTATGCTGGGACGATGGAGAAGGCATGACACAACGCAGTGATCCCCCGGCCCCGACGGCGCGCAAAATATTGCTGCCGCGCCACATCACCGTCCGCGACCTGGGCGAGGAGCTTGGCGTCAGCGGAATCGACATCATCAAGGAGCTGATGAAGCGGGGCATCATGGCCTCGGTGAACCAGACGATCGACTTCGACTCGGCGGCGGGCGTGGCTCGTGCCCTGGGCTGGGAGGCGGAGGCTGAAGGCGGCAAGATGGCCGAGGCCGCGGGCGCCGAGGGCGCGGAAGAGGCCGCGGAGGAAGAGAAGGACCTGCAGCTGCGGCCGCCGGTCGTCACCGTCATGGGCCACGTCGACCACGGGAAGACGAGCCTGCTGGACGCGATCCGCAAGACGAACGTCACGGCGCAGGAAGTGGGCGCGATCACGCAGCACATCGGCGCGTACCAGGTGGAGGTGGACGGGCACAAGATCACGTTCATCGACACGCCGGGCCACGAGGCGTTCACGGCGCTGCGGGCCCGCGGCGCCAGCATCACGGACATCGCGGTGCTGGTGGTGGCGGCGGACGACAGCGTGATGCCGCAGACGATCGAGGCGATCGACCACGCGAAGGCGGCGAGTGTGCCGATCATCGTGGCGATCAACAAGATCGACCTGCCGGCGGCGAACCCGGCGAAGGTGAAGCAGGACCTGGTGCAGCGGGGCATCGTCATCGAAGAGTTCGGGGGCGACGTCATTGCCGACGAGGTGTCGGCCAAGACGGGCCAGGGCCTGGACAAGCTGCTGGAGACGATCCTGCTTGTCGCAGAAGTCGAGCAGCTGAAGGCCAACCCTAACCGGCCGGCTGAGGGCGTAATCGTTGAGTCGGAGAAGGACCCGAACCGCGGGCCGCTGGCGACGGTGATCGTCCAGAAGGGCACGCTGCGGATCGGCGACGTCGTCGTCGCCGGCGGCAGCTCCGGCAAGGTGAAGGCGATGTTCGACGACAAGGGCAAGCGCGTCACCGAGGCGCCGCCCTCCACGCCCGTCGTGCTGATGGGCCTGAACACGGTGCCGCGCCCCGGCGATCCCTTCGCCGTTGTCAAGGACGAGCGCGAGGCGCGCGAGGCGGCCGAGCAGACCGCGCGCGAGGAGACGGAGGCCAGCCGGGCGCTGACGCTGGAGGCGGTCTCCGGCGACATCGCGGCGGGGCGCACGAAAGACCTGAACGTGATCATCAAGGGCGACACCAACGGCTCCGTCGAGGCGATCCGGCAGTCGCTGGAGCGGCTGGGCGGCCAGGAAGTTCGGCTGAACGTGATCCACACCGGCGTCGGCAACGTCACGGAATCGGACGTGATGCTGGCGACGGCGTCGCGGGCGATCGTCGTCGGCTTTCACGTGAAGACGGACCCCGGCGCGCGGATGGTGGCCGAGCGGGAGCGCGTGGACATCCGCCACTACCAGATCATCTACGAGCTGATTGAGGACGTGGAGAAGGCGGTGAAGGGTCTGATGGCCCCCGTCTTCGCGGAGATCATCGACGGGCACGCCGAGGTGCGCGCGCTCTTCCGCGTGCGCGGCGGCCGCATCGCCGGCTGCATGGTGACGGACGGGCTGGTGCGGCGGAACTCGCTGGCGCGCGTGCTGCGCGGCGGCGAGATGGTGCACGAGAGCCGGGTTTCCAGCCTGCGGCGGTTCACGGAGGACGTGCGCGAGGTGCAGAACGGGCTGGAGTGCGGCATTGGGGTGGAGAAGTTCGACGCGTTCCAGGAAGGCGATGTGATCGAGGCGTTCCACATGGAGCAGCGCGGGTAGGTTACAGGGGACAGGGGACAGGTTACGGTAGCCCCGCCCCGCTCGCCGGGCTGAAGCCCGGCCGCCCGACAACATGAGAGGAGGAGTTGAGGATGAACAGAAGGATGGCGCGTCTCAACGGCCTCTTCCAGGAAGAGCTGGCGGAGCTGATCCGTGACCTGCGGGACCCGCGGCTGGCTCCCATCGTTAGCATTACCGCAGTGGACATTGCGCCCGACCTGGAGACGGGCGTGGTGAAGGTGAGCGTCTTCGGGGATGAAGACGAGAAGCGGGCCTCCATCGCGGCGCTGCAGCACGCGGTGCCGTTCCTGCGGCGGGAGCTCCTGCACCGCATCCGGATTCGGCACATCCCGGAGCTGCACTTCGTTCTGGATGAGACGATCGAGGAAGCGGCGCACGTGCTGGAGTTGATGCGGAAAGTGCCGCCGTCGCAGCCGGACAAGGCGTGAGACGGGCCCAACGCCCGCGCCCTGCCCGGGGCGCGGCGAGCAGCGCCCCTGCACCGCAATGACGTCCGGGATTCTTGTCATCGACAAGCCGCTTGGGGCTTCTTCGTTTGACGTTGTGCGGATGGTGCGGCGCGGGACAGCGGAGCGGCGCGTTGGCCACGCGGGAACGCTGGACCCGGCGGCAACCGGGGTGCTTGTGGTGCTGCTGGGTCAGGCGACGCGGATCACCGAGTACCTGATGGATATGCGCAAGACGTACCGGGCGACGGTGCGGCTGGGCATCGAGACTTCGACGTACGACGCTGAGGGCGAGGTGGTCCGGCAGGCAGATCCGAGCAGGGTGACTGAGGAGCGGCTGCGGGAGACCCTGGCCGGCTTCGTCGGGCAGATCGAGCAGGTGCCGCCGGCGCACAGCGCGGTGAAGGTGGACGGCGAGCGCGCGTATCACCGCGCCCGGCGCGGCGAAGCGGTGGCGCTGAAGGCGCGGCCGGCGATGGTCTACCGGATCGACTTGCTGCGGTTCGAGCCGCCGGACGCGGAGATCGAGGTGGAGTGCGGGCGCGGGACATACATCCGCTCTCTGGCGCACGACGTGGGGGAAAGACTGGGCTGCGGCGCGCACCTGGCGTCTCTGGTGCGGACGCGCGTCGGGCCGTTCGCCATCGAGGCGGCGGCGGACGAGGCGGCGCTAAGGGCGGCGTTCGACGATGAGTCGTGGCCGGAGCTGCTGCAGCCGATAGACTGCGGGCTGATGGCGCTGCCGGCGATCACACTGGAGATCGAGGACGAGAAGGACGTGCGGCACGGGCAGGCGGTGGACATCGCCGGCGTCGAACCGCCGGCGGACGGCACGCAGGCGAGGGGCTACGCGGAGGACGGGTCGCTGGTCGGAATCATCGTGTTCGATGCGAAGAGCGGGATGTGGCGGCCGCGCAAGGTGTTTGCGCGGGGGGAGTAGCGGCTTCGCGCGCAGTACGGCCTTCACTGGCCGGCGAGCGTTCGGGGCGTAGCGCCATCCGCGAAGGACACTGGTTCGGCCCGGGTTAACCACCGCCGCCGGGCGCCAAGCCCCTACACCACGTTGTCGTGTTTCCACACGGTTGTCCACAAATTCACATCTGATTCGGGTATTCATAACGGTTTTTTCGTTATGATGGGCATATGCAGACTGATGAACTAAACCCATCACAGCGCATCATCGCCCGCTTCGGCGGGCAGACGGCGCTGGCCACCCTCCTCGGCCGCCGCCAGAGCACTATCGAGCACTGGGCTAGTACGGGCCGGATTCCGGCGCAGTGGCATGGGCCGCTGATGTCGCTGGCCCGGCAGAAAGGGATTGTCTTGGAAGCGAAAGATTTTGTGGCAACGGAACCGCACCAGATCGCACCGTCGGAGGGCAGGCTTGGCGTGCTGCTCGTCGGACTGGGGGCGGTGGCGTCGACGTTCATCGCGGGGGTGGAGCACGCGCGGCGGGGGTCGGCCTCGCCCATCGGCTCGCTCACCCAGATGGGGACGATCCGCCTCGGCAAGCGGACGGAGGGGCGGATGCCGCTGATCCGCGATTTCGTGCCGCTGGCGGGGCTCGGCCAGATCGTGTTCGGGGCGTGGGACCCGTTCCTGGACAGCGCCTACGAGGCCGCGCTGAAGTGCGGCGTGCTCGACCGGCACGAGCACATCGAGCCGATCGCCGATTACCTGAAGTCGATCCAGCCGATGCCGGCGGTGTTCGACGACTTTTACGTGAAGCGGCTGCACGGGACCAACGTGAAGCACACGGGCACGAAGATGGAGGCAGCCGAGGCGCTGCGCCAGGACATCCGCGACTTCAAGGCGAAGAACGGCTGCGACCGGCTGGTGATGGTGTGGTGCGCTTCGACGGAGATCTTCCTGGAGCCGGGGGAGGCGCACGCGAACCTGGAGAACTTCGAGGCGGCGATGCAGGCGAACGACCCGCAGATCGCGCCTTCCATGCTCTACGCCTACGCGGCGATCATGGAGGGCGTGCCCTTCGCCAACGGTGCGCCCAACCTCTGCGTGGACATCCCGGCGCTGGTGAAGCTGGCGCAGGACAAGGGCGTGCCGGTTTGCGGGAAGGACTTCAAGACCGGCCAGACTCTGCTGAAGACGGTGATCGCGCCGATGCTCAAGGCCCGCATGCTGGGGGTCGCCGGGTGGTATTCGACGAACATCCTCGGCAACCGGGACGGCGAGGTGCTGGACGACCCCGAGAGCTTCAAGACGAAGGAAGAGTCAAAGCTGGGGGTGCTGGAGTACATTCTGCAGCCTCAGCTGTACCCGGAGCTGTACGGGGACATCTACCACAAGGTGCGCATCAACTACTACCCTCCGCGCAAGGACAACAAGGAGGGCTGGGACAACATCGACATCTTCGGGTGGTTGGGCTACCCGATGCAAATCAAGATAGACTTCCTGTGCCGTGACTCCATCCTGGCGGCGCCGTTGGCGCTGGACCTGGCGCTGTTCCTGGACCTGGCGCAGCGCGCGGGGATGAAGGGCATCCAGGAGTGGCTTTCCTTCTACTTCAAGAGCCCGCAGCACGCGCCGCAGGTGTACCCGGAACACGACCTCTTCATCCAGCAGACCAAGCTCAAGAACACCCTGCGCTGGCTGATGGGCGAGGAGCAGATCACGCACCTGGGCGCGGAGTACTACGCAGAAGAGCTGGAGTACGTGGCGGAGTAGGCGCGAGTTCCGCCTGCGTCCCGCACCGTCGCCAAATGGACAGAGCTTCTTGCGTTGCGTCTGCCCGGTCAACATGTCACTGACACCATCCCAGACTGGCCGCGTCGTTCGAAAGCAGAAGATCACAATCTCAACGGGGTGTGCAGAGGGCGGAGCCCTTGCCGGGGGCGCGGGGGTGTCCCCCGCCACCACCTTGCGGGCGGGCGGGTGGGACGCACGGCACTTCGCGGAGCACTCAACTGGAGCGCGGAAGCGGGTGCTATCCGCACAACCCCAGGCGCGCCTGACAAGCTGGCATGTGGGAGCTGAGCGTCGTCGCGAGACTCGTCCTTCGGCAGCCTCAGGATGAGCGGGTGCCTGGTGGGCGCGGGCGTGATGGTCTAACGATGTAGGGGCGCAGCGCGCTCTGCCCCCACGCGATGCTTCGAACGACACCGCTTATACTTAACTCGATTTGCTGAAGTACCTGATGTTCTGGGTCGTCTTCCGGGTGTTGGGGCGGCTGCCGCTGCCCGTGATTTACTTCGTGGCGGACGTGGTGGCGGCGATCGGGTACCGGGCGGCGAAGGGGGCCCGGGAGAATGTGCACGATAACCTGCGCCACGTGATGCCGGATGCTTCGCGGCGCGAGATAGAGCGGGCGGCGAAGCAGGTCTTCCGCAACGTGGCGTACTACTACGCGGAGCTGGCGCACCTGCCGCGGATGGACCCGCGGAAGTTCCTCGACGAGCAGCTGACGTTGCACGGCGTCCGCGAGCTACTTGTGCCGACGATCCAGTCCGGCCAGGGCGCGATCATGCTCAGCGGCCACTACGGCAACCCGGAGCTGGTGCTGCAGGCAGTGATCCCGCTGGGCATCCGCGGCTTCGCGGTGACGGAGCCTGTGCAGCCGCCGGCGCTGGCGCGGATGCTGAACGAGATCCGCTCGTCGCACGGGGTGCGGTTCATGCCGGTGGGCGTGCCGGGCGTGAAGGCGCTGATCCGCACGATCCGCGATGGTGGGGCGGTGGCCCTGATGGGCGACCGCGATATCGAAGGGCCGAGGATGAGGCTGCCGCTGTTCGGGCAGGAGACGTGGATGCCGACCGGGCCGGTCGAGGTTGGGCTGCGGACGGGCGCGCCGGTCTTCCCTTCGTTCAGCATGCGGCGCGGGAAGTACAAGCTGGAGTGCTGGCTGGAGGAGCCGCTGGAGATCGAGCGGACGGGCGATATGCAGGCGGACGTGCGGGCGATGGCGCTGAAGTGGATCGCGCGGTACGAGGAGTACCTGCGGCGGGACCCCGCGCAGTGGATGGTGCTGGAGCGGCTGTGGGAGGAGGCCCCGCCCGGTCGCGCCGCCCCGGGAGAGGGGAGCACTGGGACATTGGAACAGGCGGAGCGCCCGGCGGAGAAGGTGCGGTGATGGGGAAGGCTGACCTGCACCTGCACACTTCGCATTCTGATGGGATGGCTCGCGCCGGTGAGCTGCTGGAGCATGTGGAAACGAAGACAGACCTCGACGTGATTGCGGTGACGGACCACGACTCGCTGCGGGGGGCGATGAAGGCGCGCGATAGGTGGGCGCGCGGATCGTACCGGTTCGAGGTGGTGCCGGGCATGGAGGTGACGACGATCGAAGGGCACCTGCTGGCGCTGTTCATCGAGGATCCGGTGGCCTGCTTGCGCGGGGTGGAGGAGACGGTTGAAGCTGTGCACCGCCAGGGCGGCCTCTGCGTCGTGCCGCACCCACTCACCTGGCTGACGCGCGGCATGGGGCTGCGGCACATCCGGCGGGTGCTGGCCAGCGCGCGTGAGGATGTGCGCTTCGACGGGATCGAGGTCACGAACGGGACGCCGGCGGGACGCATCGGGGCGGCGAAGGCGAAGTCGCTCAACGCCCGCGAGTTCGGGCTGGCGGAGGTCGGCGGCAGCGATGCGCACTTCCTGGCCTGCGTCGGCGCGGGGTATACGCAGTTCCCGGGCCGCATGGCGGCGGAGCTGCGCCAGGCGATCATCGATCGCAAGACGTGGGGGGTGAGCGCGCGGCACCCTTCGCTGCGGGAGATCGGGTACGGACAGGTGGTGCGGCAGACGTATCGGGGGGTTATGTCGACTCCGCGCGCGCTGGGGTGGTGGCCGACGGCGGCAAGCTTCGTGCGCAGGATGTTCGCGGTCCGATGAGGATCGCGCTCGTTTCCCCGTACGACTGGTGCGTGCCGGGGGGCGTCAATCGCCACGTGACGAACCTGGCGCAGCACTTCATCCGGCGCGGGAACGAGGTGCGGGTGATCGCCCCGGCCTCGAAGCGGATGCGGACGCAGCCGGAGTGGCTGCACATCATCGGGCACAGCTCCATCGGGCTGCCGGCGAGCGGATCGGTGGCGAACATCACCCTCTCCTACAATCTGGGACCGCGCGTGAAGAGCTACCTTGAGCGGGAGCCGTTCGACATCGTGCACATCCACGAGCCGTTCATGCCGCTGCTGCCGTTCCAGTTCATCCGCTACTCGAAGTCGACGACCGTGGCGACGTTCCACGCGGCGCGTGACACCGGCAGCCGGATCTACGCGTACACCCGCTTTCTAATCCAGCCGTGGTGGCCGCGGATCGATGGGCGGATCGCGCACTCGCGGGCGGCGCTGAAGCTGATCGGGAAGTACTTCGCGGGGCGCTACCGGATCATCCCGAGCGGGATCGACTACGCGTTCTTCGCGACGGAAGCGCCGCCGATGCCGAAGTTCATGGACAACAAGCGGAACATCCTGTTCGTCGGCCGGCAGGAGCCGCGCAAGGGGCTGCCGTACCTGCTGGAGGCGTACGCGAAGCTGAAGCAGGAGATGCCGGACACGCGGCTGATTGTGGTGGGGCCGGACGGCGGGCTGCGCGCGGGGGCGATCCGCTACATCGCGCAGAATGACGTGAAGGACGTGGTGTTCACGGACTACGTGCCGTACGAGGACCTGCCGCGGTACTACCGGACGGCGGACGTGTTCTGCGCGCCGAACACGGGGCACGAGAGCCTGGGGCTGATCATCCTGGAGGCGATGGCCGCGGGCGCGCCGATCGTGGCGACGAAGATCCAGGGGTTCCGGGACGTGCTGACGGACGGCGTGCAGGGGCTGCTGGTGCCGCCGCGCGACAGTGAGGCGATGGCCGGCGCGCTCAAGCGCGTGCTGTCCGACGCGGCGATGCGCGAGGAGATGGGGAAAGCCGGGTCGCGGGCGGCGCGCGGCTATTCGTGGGAGGAGATGTCGGGGCGGGTTCTGCAGATGTATGAGGACACGGCGCACGCGGGCCCTGGCGACGGGCCGTCCCGCGACGACGACATGCTGGGGGCGCTGTGAGAATCTCCCTCCCGCGCAGCGCGCCGAAGTGGGTCACGGAGCCGGTGGTGAAGCCGCTGGCCCGCCTGGGCGTGACGCCGAACATGCTGACGCTCGTGGGGGTGCTGGGCAACGCGGGCGCGGGCGTGCTGTGCTCGCAGGGGGAGTTCATCTGGGCGGGCGTCGCGATGCTGGCGTTTTCCGCGCTGGACATGTTCGATGGGGCGCTGGCGCGGGCGACGGGCCAGGCGACGCCGTTCGGCTCGGCCTTCGACGCGACCATGGATCGCATATCGGAGGCCTCGGTGTTCTTCGGGCTGCTGTACTGGGAGAGCGGGCGAGACGCGCGCACGGAGGAGATCCTGATCTTCGTGGCCGTCGTCGCCTCGATCCTGGTGAGCTACGTGCGGGCGCGGGCCGAGATCCTCGGGGTGAGGATGAAAGAGGGGCTATTCACTCGCTTCGAGCGAGTGTCGCTGCTGGGCATCGGCTTGATCGCTAACGACGCCTTCGACACGAACGTCGTGACGCCGGTGCTCTGGGTGCTGGCGGCGTTCGCTTCCTTCACAGTCTTGCAGCGGATTGCTATCGTATGGACCAAGACGAGGAGCTTGCCACCCGATGATCCCGTTGCGTGACCAGGAAGCGATAAGAGCGAAGCTCGCCGCCGAGATGCTGGGGCCGGTGAAGGTGGACTTCTTCACGGAGCGCAACCTGGGCATCACGGTGCCGGGCAAGACGCCCTGTGCCTTCTGCAAGCCGGCGCGCGAGATGCTGCAGGAGCTGGCGGGGCTCAGCGAGCTGATCAGCCTGCGCATCCACTACTTCGAGGACAACCCGCCCGAGAAGGCGCAGTTCGGCGTCGAACGCATCCCGGGGATCGTGCTGCGCAACCAGCCAGGGGCGATGGTGAAGTTCTACGGCATCCCCGGCGGGACGGAGTTCCCGATGTTCATCGAGTGCCTGATCGACCTGTCGCGCGGGGAGGTGCTGCTCTCCGAGGAGTCTGCGACGTCGCTCGCCGGGCTGGAGCACGACATCTCGCTGAAGGTGTTCGTGACGCCCACCTGCCCTTACTGCCCCGCGATGATGCGGGCGGCCTACCAGATGGCGATGGTGACGCCG
>DATKKM010000112.1:0-4265 GCA_035542855.1 Dehalococcoidia bacterium | reverse complement strand
GAGGCAGCGACGACGGGAGCAGACGACATGAGTTCGATGCGATGATCCACCTCGCGGGCGATGGTGCTCCACTCAGCCGTCAAGGCTGTTCAACACTGTGAGATGGCGAGGAGCTTGAGCAGGCTGTGGAAGCCTGCGAGGGCGGCCCGGTAGCGGTCCTGGGGGAGCGTGCTGGTCCTGTTGGCCTTGAGGATGTTGAAGGCGAAGCTGCGCAGGCGGGCGAACACGGCGGGGTTGGTGCGGATGCGCGAGCCGTCCTCGCCCATGGTGACATCGCGGCTGTGGTGGGAGGTGGTCTCGATCCGCCAGTGCGCGCGGATGGCCTGGGCAGCGCGGGTGGCGCTGATCGGCTGGTTGGCGACATAGAAGGCGGTCTCGGTGGAGAGGCGCAACAACCCGGTCTGGGCGGTGCGGGTGAAGACCTCGCGCTCGACGCAAATGACGGCGGCGACGTGCGGATGCCAGTCGGTTCCGGCCAGCTTGTCGGCGGGGTCGAAGACGGTGACCGTGCGCTGTTCGTCTCGGTTGCGGCCCTTGTCATGGCAGTGGGCCGCCTCGATCGGCGCCGTGGTCGCGCAGATCGCCTTGATCTGCTGGTGCCGGGTTGGCTGGTTGTCCTTGACCTGGACGATCAGGGTGATGTCGGCTTCCGCGGCGACCTCGAAGTGTTTTTTGACAGTGCAACGCATCCAGCGTGACGATGGCGCCGCTGGCGACGCCGAGTTCGGCCAGCACTGTCTGCGCCGCCGGGATCTCGTTGGACTTCTCGGCGATGTCGACGTGGGCGAGCACGAGGGACGTGTCGGTGGCGAAGGCGCTCAACACCTGGGCCGCGGCACGGTCACGGAAATTGTCGACGCTGCGGCGCAGCGTCTTGCCATCGAGGGCGATGCTGCCCTGACCGGGCGTCGCGCGCGCCGCCTGGAGCAGCGCGGCATGGCGGCGAAAGGCCGCCTCCACCGCGGCCGGATCGAGCCCCTGGAGGATGTAGCGAATGGCGGTGTGCGCGGGCGCGCGGCGCCAGGCCAGTCCGAAGGCGGCATTCAGCTTGCGGCGATGGACGGCGATGAAGGTGACGATGCCCCGATAGGAGTTGCAGCCGGTCACGATCGCCAGGATGGAGAACAGCAGCACATGCGGCAGCTTGTAGAGCTGCCCCTGCGCCCGGCGCGGATCGGGAATCTCGCCCACCAAGTCCAGCAACGGCGCGAATGCAGCCACGGCAACCTCCGATTCGGTTGCCGCCCCAGGAATCAGACATTTCCCGGTCCGGGAATCTGGAGGCTTCTGTGAGGTCGCGCGACACGGAACCATCAACGCGACGCATGCGCGACCTCATTGAAGCCGGATTGAACTGAACCGCGGGCCACAGGCGCTATGGGCGTTGTATGGCGCGCGCTGTCGGGTGAGAACGGCGCCAAGGCGTCCGGATCTTTGCAGTCCGGCGGCGTGGATGGTCCCACAATCTTACTGGCGGCGTAGGCTCCGTCCTGGTGACGGGCGTGGCCCCGGCGATGGGCACGACGAAGTCGTCAAATCTGGCGGCCGGCCCATGTTTCGCCCTGCCGATGCAGGCGTCGGTTTTGGCTGAGTGCTGATGATGTCGATTGTTCCGCTGATGCTCGGTCATGAGCTGTCGCACCAGAACGGGGCGTGCGGTGGTCGCCGCTGTAGCAGCCAACGCTCCTGCATCGGGCCGCCACAGTCCGGACAGACGCCGAGGTCGTCTCCCGTCAGGCGGCGATGGCGCTCGCGGTAGCCCTCGGGCGGTGGCGGCTCTGGCTCGGGAGCCGCAAGCAGGGCGCGGCACAGCGCAAGCTTGGCAGTACGATGGCCGTTGGCGAGGAAGCCGAGATGGCGGATGCGGTGAAAGCCATCCGGCACGACATGCAGCAGGAAACGTCGCATGAACTCGTCGGCGGCCAGCGTCATCAGCTTGATCTTGCCGTCCCGCCGGTAGTCCTTCCAGGTGAAGCTGACCTGGCCGTCGGCGAGCCGGGTCAGCCGGCTGTTGGCGATGGCGACGCGGTGCGTGTAGCGGCCGAGATAGGCGAGCACCTGCTCAGGGCCGGCGAACGGCCGCTTGGCATAGACCACCCAGTCGACGCCGCGCAGGGCGTGGAGGCGTTCGGTGAAGGCCTCAGGCACTGCCAGAGCCGCCAGCGCGCCGGAGAAGCGCAGTTCACCCGCCGCAGACGCCGTTTGCAGCCGGGCGAGGAACAGCGTCCGGAACCGGCGGGAGAGCACTCGCACCGGCAGGAAGAACCCCGGTCGGCACGGGACCCATCGCGTCTGGTCCGGCGACAGACCGCCGCCCGGGACGATGCAGTGCAGATGCGGATGATGTTGCAGCGTCTGGCCCCACGTATGGAGCACGGCGACCGCGCCCACCTCCGCACCGAGGTGGTGCGGGTCAGCCGCAATGTCGCGCAGCGCCTCCGCCGCGGCGCGGAACAGGATGGCATAGACAACACGCTTGTTCTGGAACGCGATCTCCGCGGCCGGCGGCGGCAAAGTGAAGACCACGTGGTAGTAGGGCACCGGCAGCAACTCGGCCTGGCGCGCCTCGAGCCACTCGGCGCGCGCCAGGCCCTGGCACTTCGGACAGTGCCGGTTGCGGCAGGAGTTGTAGGCGTGGCGGATCAACCCGCAGTCGCCGCACTGCTCGACGTGCCCGCCGAGTGCAGGGGTGCGGCACTGCTCGACCGCCGACATGACGCGCCGTTCAAGCCGGCCGAGATGGACGCCGTGGCTGCATCGGAACGCCTCGCCGTGGTGGCGGAACACGTCCGCCACCTCCAGCGCGGGACGCATCGAACTGTCTCAGTGTGGCGGCGTGACCTCCAGCCGCAGCCGGTCGAGCGGGCTCGGCGTGCCGCGGATGGTGCTGGTGGCGACCTGCGTATAGCGGGCCGTGGTGTTCAGGCTGCTGTGTCCAAGCAGGGCCTGGATGATGCGGATGTCGGTTCCGCTCTCCAGCAGGTGGGTGGCGAAGCTGTGTCGCAGCGTATGGACCGTGACCCGCTTACTCAGACCGGAGGCGGCGCAGGCCGAGCGGCAGGCAGCGTGCAGCACGGTCGGACTGATCGGATGCTCGCCATCACGGCCCGGGAACAGCCAGCGCTCGGGACGCGTCAGCCGCCAGTAGGACCGCAGGATGCCCAGCAGCTGCGGCGAGAGCATGACGTAGCGGTCCCGGCCCCCTTTGCCCTGCTCGACGCGAACCACCATGCGGCTGCTGTCGATGTCGGCCACCTTGATGCCCGCAGCCTCGGAGGCGCGCAGGCCAGCCGCATACGCCGTGGTCAGCGCAGCACGGGCCTTGAGGCTCGGCACCGCCTCCAGGAAGCGAACCACCTCGTCGGCCCCCAGCACCACCGGCAATTTGCGCGGCGTGCGGGCATACGGGATCCGCTCCGGCAAGTCGGCCTGCTTGAGTGTGACGCCATACAGGAAACGAAGCGCACAGACGGTCTGGTTCAGCGCCGGCCACGATATCCCGCCAGCAACGAGGTGCACCTGGAAGGCGTGGACCTCCTCCAGGCCAAGCCGCTCCGGCGAACGGCCAAAGAAGCGGCCGAACTTGGCGACCGCGTGCACGTAGGATCGCTGGGTCGCCGGCGACAGGTTGCGGACCGTCATGTCCTCGATCATGCGGCGGCGCAGGGGGCTCATCTCAGTCATCGGGGGTCTCCCGTTCCAGGGTTGGGGGGTAGCACCCAAATCCTGGCAGACCAGTGATCCCACGCATGCAAACGGAGCTGCGACTACCGCGTCAGCGGTTTAGTTCAATCCCCCAATCACGATTTCACCCTCGGTGATACCGCTCTAACGCGCGGCGTCCGGGTCGATCCAGCCGATATGGCCATCCGGCCGGCGATAGACGACGTTGAGTTTCCCGGTCGCGCTGTTGCGGAACATCATCACGGGCTGGTCCGCGAGATCCATGCGCATCACGGCCTCGCCCACGGAGAGGCGGCTGATCTCGGCCGGCGCCTCCGCGACCACGGTCGCAAAGTTCCCGGCCAGGTCACGCCCGTTCGGCGCCGGGGCCATTTCTTCTTCCTCTTCCTGTCGCAACACGTATTGCCGCGCGGTTTCCGGACGCTCGGGCTGCGCCAGCTCGCGCGGGTGCTGGTTCACCCGGCGACGATAGCGGCGCAGACGCTTGGCGATATGCTCGGCGGCATCGTCCAGGGCCGCGTTGGCGTCCGCCGCCTCGCCTTCGCCGCGCAGGGTGAGGCCGCGCCCCGTATGCACATTGA
>DATKKM010000111.1:0-2377 GCA_035542855.1 Dehalococcoidia bacterium | reverse complement strand
CGGACCGCCGCCGCGAACCCCGAGAAATCCACTGGCTTGACCACGTACGCGTTGACGCCCAGCCGGTAGCTCTCTACCAGGTCCTGCTCCTCCCGCGACGACGTGACCATCACGATCGGGATGGCGCGCAGACGCCGATCGCTCTTCACCGCGCGCAGCACGTCGAGCCCGTCCACCTTCGGCATCTTGAGGTCGAGGAGCACCACCACGGGGTCCACCGCCACGCGCCCCTGGAATGCGCCTTCGCGCCTCAGGTAGGCCAGCGCCTGCTCGCCGTCGTGCGCCACGTCCACCGGGTTCGCGAGGTTATTGTCGCGCAGCGCCTCGAGCATCAGCTCCAGGTCGTTCGCGCTGTCCTCCACCACGAGCACCGGCCGCAACCCGGTCATGCCGCGACTCCGGTGGCCTGAGGCAGCGCCACGTAGAACGTCGCCCCGGCATCCAGCGCGCCTTCGGCCCAGGCCCGGCCGCCGTGGCGGTGCACGATGCGCCGCACGTTCGCCAGGCCGATGCCCGTCCCTTCGAACTCATCGGCGCTGTGCAGCCGCTGGAACACGCCGAACAGTTTGTCCACGTATTTCATATCGAAGCCCACGCCGTTGTCGCGCACGAAGAAGCCCGCCTCGCCTCCGTCGCCGCCGATGGGCCCGATCTCGATCCGGGGGTGTGTCCGCTGGCGCGTATACTTGAGCGCGTTGGACAGCAGGTTGGTCATCACGAGGTGCAGCAGGCTGGGATCGCCCCGCACGGTGGGCAGCGCCTGCGCGGCCAGGTCCACCGCCCGCCCCTCCAGCTCCGGCCGCACGTCGGCCAGCGCGCGCTGCAGCACGTCCTCCAGCCGCACCTCGGAGAGCTGCAGCTCCGCGCGGCCCAGGCGCGAGAACGCGAGCAGGTCTTCGATCAGCTTGCCCATGCGCTGCGCCGCGCCGCGGATGGTCTCGAGGTAGCGGCGACCCTTCTCGTCCAGGCTGGCGCCGACGTGCTTGTCGAGCAGGTCGGCGAAGCCCGCGATGTGCCGGAGCGGGGCCCGGAGATCGTGCGAGACCGAGTAGGAGAACGCCTCCAGCTCCTCGTTGAGGCGCCGCAGGTCGCCGACGTGCCGCGCCAGTTCGCTGTTCAGGTCGCGAACCTCGGCTTCGATCCGGCGCTTCTCGGTGACGTCGCGCGCCACGGCATAGATGAGGCCGTCAGGCCCCACCGGCGTGGCGTTCCACTCCAGCCAGCGGTAGCCGCCGCTCTTGTCGCGGTATCGGTTCGAGAAGACGATCGCCTGGCTGCCGCCCTTCTGCGCATCGTACTGGGCGATCGTCGGCGCTTGATCGTCGGGGTGGATGAACTCCAGGAACGGGCGGGCGCACAACTCCTCCCGCGTCCACCCCAGCTGATGCTCCCAGGCCGGGTTCACATCCTGGAAGTACCCTTGAGAGTCGGCGATGCAGAACAAGTCCCGCGACAGGTCGAAGATGCGATGCATCCTCTCCTGGCTGGGCGGGACGCGCTCGACCATCGAATGCTCCTCGCAACGGGTGTCGCTGCAGGAGACACCGTCCGCGAAACGGGACCAGGATAGTAGGATATTGCCTTACGCGCCAGGGCAGGCGCGCCGCAACTGCAACGCTAGAATGATGCGCTATAAGATGTTATAGCGTCGAGCGGGCCGCGTGAGGGCGCCATTCGCACGCGCTGGGCGGCCGTTCGACCGCCCGGTCTGTGCCCGGTGGCGGGAGCGTGTGGGAATCGAACCCACCAGGGTCTGCTCAGCAGGCCCCGTCTAGGGCTGCGAGGTGCGCACCGCCGTCGTGATCGCCTCCACGATGCTCGCCTCCAGCTTGCCGTTGCTCACGCAATGCTGGTAGTCACCGACCTTGGGCACGTCCTCGGCTTCCGAAGAGGTCTGGACGAGAACCCCCGTCGAGTCGCCGGCCGGCTGCAGGCGGACGGTGTACTTGAGCCAGACGCCGCCCCCGTGCATGGCGTCGTAGGCCTCCGCCGCGAAGCCATTCCAGCCAGGAACGAGACTCTCGCGGCCGCAATCCACATAGTCGGATGCGTCGGATGGCATCCTGACGCCCTGGGTGGTCACGAACCAGGAATCGCGGTTGATGTTTCCAATCTCGAGACGCCGATCCGCCAAAGTGGCAACGAGCGCATCCCACACCCGCTGTGCCGGCGCATGTACATAGACGAACTGCGGCGGCAGGGGCTTCAGCGACGGATCGAGCTGGAAGCCGTAGCACGCCGTCAGGATCAGCATCGTGCCCAGTCCCAGACGTTTCACGTTTCCTCCATGTGCGCCTGTCCTAGGGCGCCGCCTGCAGCCGCCGCGAGACCTCGGCGAGCAACCGTGCCTCCGCCGTCCGCTTGCTGGCGCAAGCGA
>DATKKM010000110.1:0-5285 GCA_035542855.1 Dehalococcoidia bacterium | reverse complement strand
GCTATCACGACTACTGCCCGACTGTCGCCGAGGTGAAGCAGAGCTTTCTGCAGGACCTGGAATCGCGGTCCTCGACACGCCTGAACGAGACCTTGCGATCGCTGGGCTTGCCCACTTACTGGGACGTCAAAGAGGACTTCCTGAAGCTCTGCGCCACGTACGGAGTGTGAGCGCTCCCAGCCCGGCCAAGCTCCTGCGGTTCAGCCCCTGCAGTCCGGGCCGTTCGGCACTCCCGGCCTCCAGGCCGCGGGTGTAGCTTACGGGTGAAGAATCGGCTGGTTGCCTACGCCAGCGGGAGGTGAGATATGACGGGCGTCCGGACAGCATCGACGCGCAGAGTCTCTATCCAGAGGCCGGGCGTTCGCCTGGCCGGCGTCTTGATGCTGCCGGCCGCGGAGTTTCCCGTCCCTTGCGTGGTGTTCGTGCACGGCCTGGGCAGCGACAAGGACTCGCCGCGCAACGTCGTGATCGCCAGCCGTCTCGTGGACGAAGGCATCGCGGCGCTCCTCTTCGACCTCAGCGGCCACGGCGAGTCCGGCAAAGACCCGCGTGACGGCCGCGAGGCGTTCGTTGAGGACCTGGAAGCTGCGTTCGATTGGGCCCGCGCCCAGCCAGAGATCGATCCCGAGCGGATCGGCGTGGCCGGTTCCAGCCTCGGCGGCGTTGTCGCCCTGGAGGCGGCGCGGCGGCGGCTGATCCGCCCCGCGACCCTTGTGCTGCGGGCCCCGCCCGCCGAACCGCATGAGTTCGTGCATATCGAGGTGCCGATCCTGGTGATCGCCGGCGAAGACGACCCCTTGCTGTTCCAGATACGAGAGGCCGTGGGCACAAGCGAATCGACAACGCTTTCCACGGTCGCCAGCGCCGGGCACCTGTTCGAGGAGCCCGGCACGCTGGAGCAGGCCGTGCGGCTGGCTGTTGAATGGTTCGATGCGCGCCTCCGCGGCTCGCCGGAGCCGGCCGTTCGCAACCTCGGGGAGGTGGACTGATGGACGCTGACACTCGCGATGAAGACGAAGTTATCTTCGGCATGCACCGCAGGCGCTACCTGGACCGCGCGCAGGCGGGCCGGATTCTCGCTCAGAGCCTCATGCAGTACAAAGGGCAGGACGCTCTCGTGCTGGGGATTCCGCGCGGCGGCGTCCCCGTCGCCGCCGAAGTCGCCGAAGCGCTCGGCGCCGACCTCGACGTGATCGTCGCCCGCAAGCTCGGCGCGCCGGATCAGCCGGAGCTGGCGATCGGCGCCGTGACGTCCAACGGTGGCCGCTTCCTCAACAACGAACTGATCGAAGCGATCGGCATCGGCCGCGACTACCTGGAGAACGTGACCGCAGCAGAAATGGCCGAAGCGCACAGGCGCGAAGAGACGTTCCGCGCCGGACGCCCGCCCGCCCGGATCGCCGGGCGTACCGTCATCGTGGTAGATGACGGGCTGGCCACCGGCGCTACCATGCGCGCCTCGGTGCGCTCGGTGCGCAGCCATGGGCCGGCGCGGCTTGTGGCTGCCGTCCCCGTGGGCTCGCAGGAGGCCTGCGCCGCGCTCCGGCAGGAGGCGGACGAGGTGGTCTGCGTGCTGGAGCCGGACCTCTTCTGGGCCGTCGGCCTCTACTACGAGAACTTCGAACCCACCCTGGACGCAGAGGTCACGCGAATCTTGCAGAAATACCTGGAGCGGACGCCGCGAAAGCAGACAGCATAGCACCAGACCCGCCTGATCGGCGGATACATGGGGGAGTCCCCCCGGAAGGAGGTTCGTCATGACGACGGAAACCAAGACGCACCGGTTTGGAATGCCGGCCACGGGAGTCTCGCAGGTCTTCCTGATTCCCTTCGGGGTCTCGGCCAGACGTGCATACGCGCAGGTCCATGACGGCAAGCTGCACGTTCGCTTCGGCCCCATGTTCAACGAGCAGATCCCGCTCGCGAACGTGGAGGAGGCCCGTGAGGCGCGCTGGCCCTGGTGGGCCGGCGTTGGGCCCAGGACCAACATGCGGGGCTCCGTCGCTCTCATCTCTTCCTTTGGGAAGACGGTGAAGCTGACGTTCAAAGAGCCGATCCGCGTGACGCTCTTCGTCGTCCCGGTGAGCTGCCGCACGCTGTACCTGTCGATCGCGGACCCAGAAGAGTTCCTGAAGGCGATCGGCAAGCCGGCTCGCGCAGCGCACGGGCACGCGAAGGCCGCCTGAGCCAACGGCAAACGGCGGGTGGGGTTGACGACGCCGTCGCCTCACCCGCTACATCTCAGCCGGGCGGCGATCAGCCCTTGATCACGCCGAGCGGCCGCATCCGGCAGACCTTCCTGGCTATGCCGGCGCCATCCAGGACTTCGATGATCTGCGCGATGTCTTTGTACGCCTCGCTCGCCTCTTCGGACAGCAGCCGCGGGTTCTGCGCCCGCACGTAGATCCCGCGCTCGGCAAGCACCGCGCGCACGTTCACGCCGGCCAGCATGCGCTTGGCCTCGTGCCGGCTGTGCAGCCGCCCGGCGCCGTGGCAGGTGGAGCCCCAGGTCTCCGCCATGGCGCCCGGCGCGCCAACGCAGATGTAGGAGTAGCGCCCCATGTCCCCGGGGACCAGGACCGGCTGGCCGATCTCGCGGTACTTCTCGGGGATGTCCGGGTGGCCGGGTCCGAAGGCGCGTGTCGCCCCCTTGCGGTGGACGAGCAGGGTCGCCGGTTGCCCGTCCACATCGTGCGTCTCCACTTTCGCCGTGTTGTGCGCGACGTCGTATACCAGTTGCATGCCGAGCTCTTCTGACGAGACGCCGAATACCCTGGCGAACGCTGCCCGCGCCCAGTGCGTGATCATCTGCCGGTTGCAGTACGCGAAGTTCGCCGCCGCGTTCATCGAGCGGAAGTAGCGCTGGCCTTCGTCGGACTGGAACGGCGCGCACGCGAGCTGCTTGTCCGGCAGCTCGATGCCGTATTCCGCCGCCGCCGCTTCCATCACGTCCAGGTGGTCCTGGCACGTCTGGTGGCCCAGTCCTCGCGATCCCGTGTGAATGAACACGACGACCTGCCCGGTGCCGGTGATCCCCATTGCACGCCCCTCCGCCGGAAGGTACACGTCCTCCACAACCTGCACCTCCAGGAAGTGGTTGCCCGAGCCGAGCGTCCCCAGTTGCGCCAGCCCCCGCGTCTTGGCGTGCTCCGAGACCAGGCCCGGGTCAGCGTCTGGCAGCCGTCCGCCGCTCTCGATGACCTCAGCGTCCTCGGGCCTGCCGTAGCCGTTCTTGATCGCCCAGCGGGCGCCGTGAGCCAGCACTTCGTCCATCTCCTCGCGTGTGACCCGCAGTTGCCCTGATTCGCCGACGCCGGCGGGGATGTCGCGGAACAGCTGGTCGATCAGCCGCTTCTTCACGGGTTCCACGTCGTCCGCGGTGAGTGTCGTAGTCACCACGCGCGTACCGCAGTTGATGTCGAAGCCGACGCCGCCCGGGGAGATGACACCATCCGGCGTCATCGCGGCCACGCCGCCGATCGGAAAGCCGTAGCCTGAGTGGACATCCGGCATGGCCAGCGAGTTCCGGACGATGCCCGGCAACATGGCAACGTTGGCGATCTGCTGGAGCGCATCATCGTCGGCCATCTCGTCGATCAGATCGTCGCTGGCGAAGACCAGCCCCGGCACGCGCATCCCCGGCTTGTACTCCAACGGGAGCACCCAGCGGTACTCGTCCTGCCTCTTCAAGACATCGCGCCAGTTAACGCGAGAGCGGCCGGTGGTTGGCGTTTTCGGGCTGGTCATCCTTCTGCGCTCATCTCGTGGCGTGCCCATACCGGATGCGGGCGCGGCCTCGCCACACCCGCAATATACGCGTGCGCTCCAGCGGAGATAAGGGACAAACGGCCCATCACCGGAGAGACTTGTGGCCGTATTACCGCGCCGCTGCCAGGAGTAGTTTAGGCGCAAGGGAAGAATATCCCGCCAGGAGGGCATCGTGTTGAAGAAGATTCTCGTCAGTTTGGATGGATCGACTACGTCAGAAGCTATTCTGCCTGCCGTAGAGAAAATGGTTGGGCCGGACACGGAGATAACTCTGATCACCGTTGCTGCGCCGCCGCAAGGCGTCGTGCCGGAAGTACGCCCGCTCTACGTCGCCGGCGTTCCGGCGCCGGGCGGCGTCCGCGAGATGCCCCCGCTGAAGCCCGTCGAAACGAAGGACCAGGCGTTCGCCTACGTTACCGGGGAGGAGACCGACTATCTGGAAGCCATAGCGCGCGTCCTGCGCGGGACAGGCGCGAAGGTCACCACTCACGTGGCGTTCGGCGACGCCGCAGAGGAGATCGAGAGCCACGCCAGGGAGGCTGGCGTCGACCTGATCATGATGGCGACCCACGGCCGCACCGCGCTTTCGGAGGTGGTCTTCGGGAGCGTTGCGGCGCACGTGCTGCGGAGCGGCGTGTGCCCGGTCCTGCTCGTCCGCCCGCACGACCTGGCCTAGCGGCGCCTTCGTGCTCCAGCCAGCCGGCGCAGTTCAGTTGACCCCGGGCACTTCCTCCGCTTCGATCTCGATCTTGTCGATCGCCTTCTCATCGTCCGCGCGGAAGAGATGGATCCGGTCCAGGTCGAATAGCAGCTGCATCTGCTGCCCCAGCCTGGCCCGGCTGCGGGGATCGACCCTGGCCAGGTAGTCGTGGCCGCCGGACTTCACGTAGAGCAGCTTTTCGTTGCCCACCATCTCCGTCACGTCCACCAGCGCATCGACCGCCTGTGAACGGATGTGCATCGGCAGGAAATCCGGGTCGTAGAGGTCCTCCGGCCGCACGCCGCAGACCACCTGGGTCCCCGCCAGCGCCGCGAGCCGCTGGGAGCGCGCCGCGGAAAGCGGCAGCTGCAACCCCTCGAGATCGACAGCGACTCCGCCATCGATTGACTTCAGCGTGCCCTTGAAGAAGTTCATGGAAGGGCTGCCGATGAAGCCCGCCACGAACACGTTGTCCGGGCGGAAGTAGAGGTCCTCCGGCGTGCCCACCTGCTGCAGGATCCCGTCCTTCAGCACGGCGATGCGCGTGGCCATCGTCATCGCCTCCACCTGGTCGTGCGTCACGTACACCGTCGTCGTCTTCAGCCGCTGGTGCAGCGACTTGATCTCCGCCCGCATCGCCACCCGCAGCTTGGCATCCAGGTTCGACAGCGGCTCGTCGAACAGGAACACCTTCGGGTCGCGCACGATCGCCCGCCCCATCGCCACCCGCTGCCGCTGCCCACCCGACAGCTCCCGCGGAAACCGCCCCAGATACGGCTCCAGGTTGAGGATCTTCGCCGCCCGCGATACCCGCTCC
>DATKKM010000109.1:0-17718 GCA_035542855.1 Dehalococcoidia bacterium | reverse complement strand
CGTGTGGAAAACTGGCGGCTGCACCCCCGGTTCGGGTAAGGTAGACTGCGTACGTTTACGCCAGAGGAGTCCCAGATATGAGAGTCGTATTCCTGGAAGAGGTAGAGGGCACAGCGCGCACCGGCGACGTCAAGAACGTCTCCGACGGCTTCGCTCGCAACTACCTGCTGCCCCGCAAGCTGGCCGCCCCGGCCACCAACCACTACATCACCATCGCCACGGCCAAAGCCACCAAGGAGGCCCGCCGCCAGGCCAAGCTCGACGAAGACGCCCAGAAGCTCGTCCCCCAGATCGACGGCAAGTCGATCACCATCGAGGTGCGCGTGGGCGAGCAGGACAAGCTCTTCGGCTCCGTCACCACCCGTGACATCGCCGAGCAGCTCACCCAGCTCACCAAGATCGAGCTCGAGCACCGCCAGATCGACCTCAAGCAGCCTCTGCGTGAGCTCGGCGCTCACCCGGTGCGGGTGAAGCTGACGCGCAACGTGGTCGCCACCGTCACCGTCAACGTGGAGCCCATCGGCGGCCTGCCGGCGGCGGCAGCGGAGGCCGAGGAGGCGCCGGCTCCGGCAGCCGAGGAGATCGCCGCCCCGGAGGCCGAGGAAGAAGTCGCTGAGGAAGCGCCCGCCGAGGCGGAGGAGACGGCGGAAGCCTAGGAGCTTACAGGGAAGAGCGTCGGGGGGGCCGGGCAGAGCGCTCGGCCTCGTTTTCTGTCAACGAACAGCCGACCGAATTGACGAATGCGCCCTGGTGCCCCGGTCCGCTGATCTGTTCTGCCGGAGGCCATTTGCTGACAGCAAGTCTGCCGCGCGTGCCACTTGCGCATGTCATCCGCAGACACATCCCGGTAACGTGGATGTGGACGAAACATGATTCACAGCTTTCCACCGGCCTACCCACAAAGTCCGGCCGCACATTGTCGAAAGCCTGCATGCCCGAAAGGCGGCCGGCTGACAAGCTAGTCTCATGGTCGTCGAACCCGGTTCCCCCGCCGCGCGAGGGGATAAGCTTCCGCCTCACGACACCGATGCCGAAGAGGCCGTGATCGCGTCTCTCCTCGTCGATCCGGACGCCGTCCTCGACGTGCTCACCTCGGCGCTCAAACCGGACGACTTCTTCCGCGAGCAGAACCGCTGGATCTACGAGACCTGCCTGGAGCTGTTCGAGCGCGGGGAGACGATCAACCAGATCTCCGTCGCCCATGACCTGGCGCGGCGCGGCAAGCTGGACGACACCGGCGGCCCGGCTTACCTGAGCCGGCTGGTCACGACGCTGCCCACCTCGATCGCCGCCAAGCACTACGCCAACATCGTCCAGTGCGACGCCATCTACCGACGGCTGATCAGCGCGGCCAGCCACATCGTCCGCCGCGCCCACGAGAGCGGCGCCTCCACCGACGAGGTCACCGCCGTCCTCTCCGAGGCAGAGGCGCTGATCGCCTCCGTCCGCCAGACCGGCACCGTCCGTGACTTCACGCCGATCCGCGAGCTGCTCGGCGGCTACCTGGAGTCGATCGCCGCCGGCACGCCGATCTCGGCAGCCGAGGCGCGCGCCGTCCGCACCGGCTTCTCTGACCTGGACCAGTTGCTGGGCGGTCTCAAGCGCGGAGACCTCGTGATCGTGGCGGCGCGGCCGTCACTCGGCAAGACGTCGCTCGTGCTGAACTTCGCGCGCAACGCCGCCGTAGCCCAGACCGCCACCGTCGCCTTCTTCTCGATCGAGATGGCCGCCGAGCAGCTGGTGCAGCGCCTGCTGGCCACCGAGTCCGGCGTCGACTCGACGCGTCTCACCTTCGGCCACCACACGGAGCGCGAGCAGCGCAAGGTGATGCAGGCGATGGGCGTCCTCAGCGACCTGCCGATCTACTTCGACGACTCGGCCTCCCTGACGATGTCCGACATGCGCGCCAAGGCCAAGCGCCTGCAGCTGGAGCGCGGCCTTGATCTTGTCATCGTCGACTACTTGCAGCTAATGAGCAGCGGCCTGCGCAATGAGAACCGGGTGCAGGAGGTGAGCGCCATCTCCCGCTCGCTCAAACAGCTCGCTCGCGACCTGGACGTGCCGGTCATCGCCTGCTCCCAGCTCTCCCGCGCCGCCGAGACGCGCTCCAACAACATCCCGATGCTCAGCGACCTGCGCGAGTCCGGCAGCATCGAGCAGGACGCGGACGTGGTGATGTTCATCTACCGCGAGGACCGCTACGTCACCCGCGAGCAGTGGGAGAAGGACCACGCCGGCGACGACAAGCACCGCGAGTACCCCGCCGGCATCACGCAGGTGATCGTGGCCAAGCACCGCAACGGCCCCACCGGCACCATCGCCATGCGCTTCCGCGATAAGATCGCCCGCTTCGAGGACCTGCTGGTGCGCACGGACGAATGGGAGGGCGAGTGAGCGGGGCCGAGGGCTTCCCCAACTCCGCCGCGGGCACCGTGATCCCCAACGCCTTCTTCGCACGCGTCCTGCCGGAGATCACCGATCCCGCCGAACTCATCGCCTCCGCGTATGTCTTCTTCGCGTTCGGCAACAGCAGCCACCGGCCGCGTTTCGTGACCCTGGGCGAACTGGAGGCGGACGCCGGCCTCGCCCGCACCCTGGGCAACCTCTGCGACGGCGCCATTGCGGACTCGCTGCGACACGGCCTTGAGCTCGCGGTGCAGCGCGGCACGCTCCTGCGGGCCACGGCGAACGGCGACGTCCTCTTCGCGCCGAACATGCCGGCCAACCGGCGCGCGCTGGAACGCCTGGCGGCGGAGGGCGTCACGCTGGAAGAGCCGCTGCCGCCGGCCGAGGGTGAGCCGGCGCCCAACATCTACACGCTCTATGAGCAGAACATCGGCGGCATCACGCCGCTGATCGCCGAAGACCTGCGCGAGGCCGAGCAGCGCTACCCGCCGGAGTGGGTACGGGAGGCGTTCCGCGAGGCGGCAGAGCTGAACAAGCGGAACTGGCGCTACATCCGGCGCATCCTGGAGCGCTGGGAGATAGAGGGACCGAACTATGCGACAGATGGGCGAGATCCTGAAGCAGACTGGCTTGCACAACGCTATTCAGCAGGCAAACGCGGCAGCCGCACTCGAGCCTGACCTGCCGGAAGACGAGCCGTGCGCGCGCTGCGGCGGCGCCGGCTTCGTGCGTAAGGCTGTACGCCTGGGCCACCCGGACTTCGGGCGCGCCTTCCCCTGCGCCTGCACCCGCGACGAGGAGGAGGGCGAGAAGCGCGCCCGCCTTCTGCGCTATAGCAACCTCGGCCCGCTCTCCCGCCTCTCGTTCGAAAACCTGAGCCCGCGCGGCCGCAGCCCCAACGGCCAGCACCAGGAGCGCTTCGCCGCCGCCGTCCAGGCCGCGCTGGCCTTCGCGGAGGCGCCGGCCGGGTGGCTCGTTCTCGTCGGGCCCAGCGGTTGCGGCAAGACTCACATCGCCGCCGCCATCGCCGGCCGCTCGATCGAGAAGGGGCAGGCCGCGCTGTTCATGGTCGTGCCGGACCTGCTCGATCACCTGCGCGCCGCCTACCAGCCGGACGCGGAGGCGGGCTACGACGAGCTGTTCGAGATGGTGCGCAACGCGGCGGTGCTCGTACTCGACGACCTGGGCGTGCAGTCGAAGACGCCGTGGGTGGAGGAGAAGCTCTTCCAGCTCATCAACCACCGCTACAGCGCGCAGTTGCCCACGGTCATCACCACGAACCTCGACCTCGCCTCCTTCGAGTCGCGCGTGCAGACGCGGCTCAGCGACCCCGCGCTCTCACAGGTGCATTACCTCGAAGGAGGAGCGAGCGCCGGCGCCTCCACCATCGACTCGCTGGACCTGCCGCTGCTGCGCGGGATGACGTTCAAATCGTTCGATCCGAAGCTGGTGGCCGCCGACGCCGGGGAACTGCGCGAGGCCCAGGCCGCCTACCGCACCGCCATGTCATTCGCAGAGGACCCGCGGGACTGGATCGTGATCGCCGGGCAGACGGGACGCGGCAAGACGCGGCTGGCGGCGGCGATCGGCAACTACTGCCGGGAGTCCGGTAAGCAGGTGATGTTCGTCGTCGTGCCGGACCTGCTGGACCGCCTGCGCTCTGCCTATAACCCGCAGAACCCCGCCTCCTTCGACACGATGTTCGACCAGGTGCGCAACGCGCCGCTGCTGGTCCTGGACGACCTTGGCGCGCAATCCGGCACGCCCTGGGCCGACGAGAAGCTCTTCCAGCTGATCAACCACCGCTACAACGCCTGCCTGCCGACGGTGATCACCACCAACCTCACCGTGCGCGATCTGGACGCGCGGCTGGCCTCCCGCCTGACGGACCCGCAGATCAGCACGATCCTGCTGATGGGCCCCTTCGACTTCTGGGGCAAGGCCGCGGGCACGACGCCGGCGCGGGGGAGAGCTCGGCGGGGGAGCTAGCCACACGGACAGGCGGGGATGAACGGTCCGCCGCCGTTCTGCTATCATCTCTCCCACTGTGGCCAGGTTCGCCGTTCGCATCGATCCCGTGTGGCGCCCGATGCTCATGCCTTTCGGGGCGACCGAGTCCGGCTCCTACGCAGAGGTGCGCAACGATAGCATCCACGTCCACTTCGGCTTTCTCTTCGAGCGCACCTTCAGCCGCGACGAGATAGCCAGCGCCTCCCGCTGGCAACCGGCCTGGTGGCACGGCATCGGCTATCGCAGCAACCTGCGGGGGCGCATCGGCCTGCTGGGCTCGCACCAGGGCGTGGTGGAGATCCGGCTCAAGAAGGGCACCCGCAGCTGGGGCGTGTTCCCCTGCAACCGCATCGCCATCTCGCTGCAGGATCCGGACGGGTTCCTGGCAGCGCTGGACGTCCCGGCGGAATAGCGGCTTCCTAACTTTGACCCCTATACCTGCGCATAGGTATGATTCACGGTGCCCATGTCCACAGCGCAAGGAGGCGGCACGTTGAGAATCACAGTCGAGTCCGGTGACATCACCAGGAGCCCCGCCAAGGCGATAATCGTCAACCTCTTCCAGGGCGTGACGCACCCGGGCGGCGCCACCGGCGCCGTCGACGCCGCTCTCGATGGCGGCATCAGCGCGCTGATCGCGGACGGGGAGATCAAGGGCAAGCGCGGAGAGGCCACGCTCATCTACTCGCTGGGGAAGGTCGCCTCGCCGCGCGTGATCGTGGCCGGGCTGGGCAAGCAGGAGGAGTTCAGCCTGAACGTCATCCGTGACCTGATGGGGACGGCGCTGCGCCGCGCCCGCGCGGCCAAGGCGACGACGGTGGCGACGATCCTGCACGGCGCGGGCATCGCCGGACTGGACGCGGCCTCTTGCGCGCAGGCGATCGCCGAGGGCGCCGTGATGGGCGCCTACCGCTTCCGCAAGTACAAGGACGGCAGCATCATCGCCGAGGAGGCGGACGAGATCGAAGCGCTCACGATCATCGAGACCGACGGCCGCAAGCTGGAGGCGGCCCGCAGAGGCGTGGCCCGCGGGGAGGTCCTGGCCCAGGCCGCCTGCCACACACGCGACATGGCCAACGAGCCGGGGAACGCGCTGCCCCCTTCCGCGCTGGCGGAGCGGGCGAAGGCGCTGGCCAAGGACGCCGGCATCGACTGCGAGGTCCTGGACGACAAGCAGATCACCAAGCTGGGCATGGGCGCGCTGATGGGCGTCGGTGTGGGCTCCGCTTCGCCGCCGCGCTTCATCATTATGAGATACCGCGGCGACCCGTCCAACAAGAAGACCATCGGCCTGCTGGGCAAGGGCATCACGTTCGACTCCGGCGGCATCTCGATCAAGCCGGCCGCGGGCATGGAGTCGATGAAGGGCGACATGTCCGGCGCCGCCGCCGTGATCAGCGCCACCTGGGCCATCGCCAAGCTCAAGGCGAAGATCAACGTCACCTGCCTTGTCCCCACAGCCGAGAACATGCCCTCCGGCTCCGCGACGAGGCCGGGCGACGTGCTGCGCGCCATGAACGGTAAGACCATCGAGGTGATCAACACGGACGCCGAGGGGCGCCTGATCCTGGCCGACGCCATCTGCTACGCGCGCCAGGAGAACCTCTCCCCGATCATCGACGTGGCGACGCTGACGGGTGCGATGATGATCGCCCTCGGGCCCGCCGCCACCGGCTTCTTCGCCACCGACGACACGCTGGCCGCCGACCTTCTGGCCGCGGGCGCCGCTTCCGGCGAGAAGATGTGGCGCTTCCCCCTGATCGACGACTACAAGGAAGGCCTGCGCAGCAACGTGGCCGACATCAAGAACACGGGCCCCCGCAACGGCGGCGCCATCAACGCGGCCGAGTTCCTGCGCTTCTTCGCCGAGGACAGCCAGTGGGCCCACATCGACATGGCCGGCACGGACGAGGCGGAGAAGGACAAGGGCCTCTGGGTGAAGGGCTCCACCGGCATCCCCACGCGCACCCTGATCAACTTCGTGCTGGGCCGCGCCAAGCGGTAAGCTGGTCCCATGCAAGGGGTCGTGCTGCGGGCCGACACGAAGGCGGACGGCAGGTTCCTGAGCCTCCTCCAGCGCTAACCCCCATGCACGACGAAGTCGACATCGTCCCCATGATCCGGCGGGTGCAGGCGATGCCCTACGTTTGGCCGGCGCCGCCTGACGCCGCGTCCGCGCGGGCGGCCGGGGCCGGCAGCTGCGCCTCCAAGCACGCTTTGCTGGCCGAGGAGCTGCTCGCCGCCGGCATCGAATCGCTGCCGCTGTTGGTGGTCGGGCCGCTTGTGCCACGCGCCCTGGCCGACGACCCCGACGTCGCAGCCGGACGCTTGCTGCCGGAAGTGCACGAGTGCCTGACGGTGCTCACGCCGTGGGCGGGGCCGCTGCGCGTCGATGTGACGTGGGACCCGCCGCTGATCGCGCGCGGGCTGCCCGGCACGCTGGACTGGGACGGCCACACGGACATGCTGATCGCCGTCGGCGAAGGCGGGCCCTGCTGGTCGGTGCCGCGAGAGGGACTGCGGCAGGCCAAAGAGGCGCTGCGCGCGCGCCTCTATCGCGACAACGAACGCGAGGTGCGAGACAGGACGCTGGCCGCCATCGCCCGCCGCTTCAACGAGTGGCGCAGCGCATAATCTCCAGATTGCGCCCGGTTTTGTAACAATTACTCGCGACATTGCAACGTACGAGCGTGAGAACCCGTCATATCAGGCGCAATAAGGGGGTCCCACATGCGAAACACACTGCTAGTTCCGCTAGACGGAACGCCAATAGCGGAGGCTGGCCTTTCCTGGGCGACTGGCGCCGCCCGCAAGTCCGGGGCGACGCTACATCTCCTCTCGGTCAAGGAGCCAGGGGTTGACGACGCGGCGCTCGTCGCGACGGTAAGTTACCTCGATCTCCACGTCGAGCGGCTGCGGGCGCAGGGCCTGGAGGCCCACGCCGAGGTGAAGCTGGGCAAGCCGGCGGCGCGCATCCTGCAGGAGGCCCGGTACGCCGACATCGCCGTCCTGACGTCCGGGACGACGCGCTGGATCGTCAGCCCGGTGCTTGACGAGATTCTCCTCAAGATGACGACGCCCGTTGTGCTGGTCCGCGGCGACCGCAACGAGTGGGCGTCCGCCTCTAACTTCGAGCGGATCCTGCTCTCCGTTTCGCAATCCAACTACTCTTCGGAAGCGATACCGCTCGCTCAGCGCTTCGCGATGATGTTCGAGGCCGAGATCATCCTCCACCACAACGTGTCTCCCGCCTGCGCTCCGGCCTCGCCGGAGGACTCACCTTTCGCGTCCGTAACCACCAGCCGGACTGAGGTAGACCTCTCCCAGGCCGAAGAGTACGTGGAGCGCGTAGCCTCCGATTTCCGGGCCAGGGGCCTGAACGTTCGCCCGGTAGTCTCGGCCGGCGAGCCCGCTCAGCAGATCGTCTCCGTCGGACGGGAGTACGGCGCCGGGCTTATCGCGATGGCGACCCGCGGGCGAGAGCGCCTGGAGAGCCGTATCGCCGGCAGCGTGGCGAACGTCGTCCTGGAAACGACGCCGATCCCCTGCCTGCTGATCCGGACCGGCGCGCCCGCTCCCGCTGGCGAATCGAAAGGGCATGCAGGGACGGCAGTCGCTGACGCTGTTCCGGATTCCGCCGTCTAGCGGCGGCGGAAGATCGCGCGGACGATGATCACCGCCGCGGCGCCGGTCAGCGCCGTCGTGATGATGCGCGTCCAGTCGAGGATCGGCACGAGGCGCGTGCCGTCTTCGGTGACTTCCAGCACGCCGACGGGCTGCACCCGGACGGAGCCGCCACCACCACCACCACCGCCCACGGAGCCGCCGTCCTCGCTGTGGCCGTTGTGCCGCGCAGCTTCGACGCCCGCGCCGGCGCCGCCACCGAACGCGTAGGCGATCGCCGCGACCGGGATGATGGTCTTCTCGCCCACGCGGCGCTCTTCACCGTAGACCAGCTCGACGCGGGCCGTCGCCCGGATGCGGTCGAGGATCGTGCTGACGACGCCCTCACCACTGCCATAAGTGTCCTGCATATCGACCTCCGTGTTCCGTGCGCCGGCCACATTGGGGGGCGGGCCGGCGCCTTTGCCGTTAGTCTACGCCCTGCTGGCGACGATCAGCAGCCAGTTGCGCGGCGAGTACTTCAGCCCCAGCTCCTTGAACGCCTCCCGGCAGCCCTGCAGCAAAGACTGCGCGCCGGCCTCCAGCGGGACCCCCGGCAGCACACCCTCGATCCAGAGCGAGTACTCGCTGATCCCCTCGAAGCCGCTGAGGGGCATCTGCACCTGCATCACTTCCATCTTCTTGATCTTGAAGCCGTTCTCCTCCAGCAGATCGATGTAGTCCTGCTGAGTCAGGCGGTGGCGCGCCTCCACCTTCGTCTTGTCCGGCATTATCCCGTAGTCGTTCTTGAGGGCGCGCAGGGCCCGCATCATCCACTTGCGGTAGAACTGCTCGGACTCCGGCGGCTCGGCGCCGTCGTAGAAGGAGGTGTTGAAGGAGAAAGTGCCGTCCTCCCGCAGCGTTTCCTTGATCTGCTGCAGGACCTGGTCCTTCTCCGGCACCAGGTGGATGGCGTTGCAGAAGAAGACCGCGTCCACGGGCCCGCGCACCAGTTGGCTCAGCCGCTCGGCGCTGCCCTGGATGAAGCGCACCAGGCCGTCGCGGAAGTTCTCCAGGTTGCGGCGCGCCGCCTCGATCGCTGTCTCTGACGGTTCGACCGCGATGACCTCCGCGCCGTCGTTCTTGACCTGCTCGGCCAGGAGGCGGGTGACGGCGCCGGTGCCGGCGCCCAGGTCGACGACATGCTGGCCCTGGCGCAGGCCGGTCAGGGCCACCAGGCGCCGGTTGACCTCCTGGTAGAACGGTTCGCGGGCGAATTTGTCCAGGGTGTAGGAGCGCGGTGTGGCTTCGTCGCTGGTTGTCATGCTGTACCTCTTACCAGATCGGCTACTCGGTCAAGTATACGCCACGCCACCTCGTACTTCGTCATCAGGGGCAGCTCTTCCTTGCCGGCCTTGTCGATGAGGACGACGCGGTTGGTGTCGACACCGAAGCCGGCGTCTTTCGCCGTGATGTCGTTGGCGGCGATCAGGTCCAGGCCCTTGGCCGTCAGCTTGTGCTTAGCGTTGGCCACCAGGTCGTGGCTCTCCGCCGCAAAGCCGACGCGGATGAGGCCCGGCCGCCGCTCGACCTCCGCCAGGATGTCCGGCGTGTTCGTCAGCGAGAGTGCGAGGCCTGCGGTGCCTTCGCGCTTCAGCTTGGCGCTGGCGGGGTCGGCCGCCATGTAGTCGGCCACTGCGGCCGCCATCACCAGCGCATCGGCGTCCTTGCACTCCGGCACGATGATGTCGCGCATCTCCATCGCGCTGCGAACGCGCAGGACGCGCACGCCGTAGGGGTCCGGCAGGTCAGCCGGTCCGGCCACCAGAGTGACGAGTGCGCCACGGTCGCGGGCTGCCTCGGCGACGGCCCAGCCCATCTTGCCGGAGGACTCGTTGCCGAGGAAGCGGACGGGGTCGATGTTCTCGCGGGTGCCGCCGGCGGAGACGACGATTTTTTTGCGTGCTAAGTCTCCTGATTGACCGATTACCTTGCGCGCTGCCCCCATCATCTTCTCGACTTCCGAGAGACGCCCGAGGCCCATCTGGCCCGAGGCGAGACGCCCCTCCTCCGGCCCGACGATCTCGATGCCGCGCGACCAGAGCGTATCCACGTGCGCCTGCGTGGCCGCGTGCTCCCACATGTTGGCGTCCATGGCCGGGCAGACGATCATCGGGGCGCGCGTGGCCAGCGCGGTCAGGCTCACCAGCTCCTCGGCGAGGCCGATCGACAGGCGTGCCATCATCGTCGCAGTGCAGGGGGCGATGATCATCAGCTCCGCGCGGCGGGCGAGCGCGACGTGCAGCTCCGGCATGTCCGCCGGCGAGGCCCACATATCGCTGTAGGCGGGGCGGCCGGTGACTGCCTGGAAAGTGATCGGCGCCACGAAACGCGCCGCCTCCGGCGTCATCGCCACGTCGACGAGGGCGCCGGCCTGCGTCAGCTTGCTGGCCAGGTCCACCGCCTTGTAGATGGCGATGCTGCCCGTGACGCCGAGGATGACGCGCCGGTCTGTCAGGTTGTACATCAGGATTTGTTGAGCTCGTGGATCATGCGCAGCCCCTCCAGCGTGAGCTCCGGGTTGACGTGGTCGATCACGCTTGTCTCGCGGCCGATCACCTCGGCGTAGCCGCCGGTGCCGATGACCTTGGTCTCCTGGCCGAGCTCCTCTTTCATCCGCGCGACGATCCCTTCAATCAGTCCGACGTAGCCGAACAGAATGCCGGACTGTATCGCGGTTATTGTATTACGGCCGATCGCCGACTTCGGCCTGTCGAGCTCGACTCGATAGAGCTTGGCGGCGCGGCGGAAGAGCGCTTCGGAAGCGATGCCAAGCCCCGGCGAGATGGCGCCGCCCAGGTAGTCGCCCTCGGCGTTGATGGCGTCGAACACAGTGGCGGTGCCGAGATCGACGACGATGAGCGGCGGCCCGTAAAGGTGGATGGCGGCGACGGCATCGGCAACGCGGTCGGCGCCCACTTCGCGCGGGGCATCGTAGAGGATGCGGAGGCCGGTGCGTACACCGGCGGTGACGTGAAGGGGGACAGTCTTGAAGTAGCGCCGGCAGACCTGGTCGAACGCCGGCTCCAGGTCCGGCACCACGCAGGCGATGACGGCTTCGGTGATATCTGGCTCGCTGAGGTTCTCGTGCTTGAGCAGGCTGAGGATGAGGACGGCGTACTCGTCCGGGAGCTTTTCGACGTCCGTGGCGAAGCGCCAGGTGGCGCGCAGTTTGGCGCCGTCATAGACGCCAAGGGTGACGTTGGTGTTGCCGACGTCAAGGGTAAGTAGCATAGTGACTCAGCGGCCTTCCGGCGGCGGGGTGTGGCCATTATAGAGGCGCGAAAAGGGGGCGACAACACGCCTTCTTTGCGAGGGTAAGGAAAGGCCTAACAACTTCCTTTCGTCATTAACATAAACCCATTGACGGTCTAGCTTACGTCTTGTTAAAGTCCCGCCATCCGCTCCCCAAGAACCCAATCCAATAACCCCGCCTGACAGCAGAAGGCGGCAACTACGGAGGCGCTCTTCCATGGCAGACCCCACTGCACAGCGCGTCTGGGATGCAGCTTTAGGCCAGCTCCAGATACACGTAACAAGGCCGAACTACGACACCTGGCTCAAGGACACCCGCGGTCTCCGGATCGAAGATGGTTGCTTTGTCGTCGGCGTGCCAACGGAGTTCGTCAAAGAGATGCTCGGCACCCGAATGCGCGGGCTCGTCTCCCAGACCGTCGGGGGGATTCTCGGTTCGCCGACCGAGGTCTCGTTCGAGATCATCACCGCTAACGGCAACGGCAACGGTCAGTCTGCCAACGGCCACGCTCCGGCCAACGGCAACGGCCGCTCCGCTCCGCCGCCGGCGGACGAGATGGCCCTGGCGGAGGCATCGCCGGTCCACAGCATCATCTCCAGCCCTCTGCTCCGGCAGCGGCTGAACCCCAAGTACACCTTCCGCTCGTTCGTCATCGCTGACAGCAACCGCATCGCGGCGGCGGCGGCGCTGGCGGCGGCAGAACGCCCGGGCGAGGACTACAACCCGCTGTTCATCTACAGCAGCCCCGGCCTGGGCAAGACACACCTCCTGCAGGCCATCGCCCTGCGGGCAGGCCAGGCCGGGCGCAACGCGCTCTACGTCACGTCCGAGCAGTTCGTGAACGACTTTGTGACGTCAATCGCGCAGGGC
Source organism: Dehalococcoidia bacterium (assembly GCA_035542855.1). Lineage (GTDB taxonomy): Bacteria > Chloroflexota > Dehalococcoidia > SM23-28-2 > RBG-16-64-32 > DATKKM01. Next base: position 5,513 of record DATKKM010000109.1, on the reverse strand, counting down.
CGGGGCGATGAGTTCCGGCGGCGCTACCGCTCGGTGCAGTTGCTGCTGATGGACGACATCCAGTTCCTGGCCGGCAAGGGCAGGACACAGGAAGAGTTCTTCTACACCTTCAACGACCTGCACTCCAACGGCTGCCAGGTCGTCATCGCCAGCGATAGGCCGCCTTCAGCCATCGCTGGCCTGGAGGCGCGGCTGGCCTCCCGCTTTCAGTGGGGGCTCGTCGCAGACATCACGCCGCCGGACGAAGAGACGCGCCTGGCCATCCTCCTCGCCAAGTCCCGGGACCAGCGCATCGAGCTGGGCCCGGAGGTCGCCAAGTACCTGTCCGACCGGGCGCAGGACAACATCCGAGCGCTTGAGGGTTGCCTGAACCGCGTAGTCGCCTACGCCAGGCTCACACGCTCGCCGATCACGCTGGACACGGCCACCAAGGCCCTCGCGGCGCTGACGCCGACGATCGCCTCGCCGGCGGACCCGCAGGCGATCCTGGAGTCGTGCTCCAGCTACTACAACGTGCCGATCCAGGCGATCACCGGCAAGAGCCGGGCCAAGCAGATCGCCGAGGCCCGCCACGTGGCCATGTACCTCCTCCGCGAGGACGCCGAACTCGCCCTCAAGCAGATCGGCCTCCTCCTCGGTCACCGCGACCACTCGACGGTGATCCACGGCGTGCAGAAGGTCGCACGCGCCCTCATCAACGACCCGCGGCTGAGCGCCCAGCTCTCCGAAATCCGCGGCCAGGTTTCCCACTAGTCCACTAACAACCCAACAACGCAGCCAACAGAGGCCGGGAGTTGTCCAAGCGATGACCCCGGCCTCTTCACGTAACGTCCACGTATCCCCAGTCCCGCGTTTGTAAACCCACAGGCGTCCACGGCCATCCACTCACCTGCCCACAGGATTCCCAGAGGCGGCACATACGACAAGCCAACACTGCCAACAGGCCTACTACCTACTACGACTAAGGACAAATACACCTCACCTTTATAATTGGGAGAGATGATTGATCGTGTTGAGATAGTGGTCCACGGAGGAGATGGGGGAGCCGGTGTTGTTAGCTTTCGCCGGGAGAAGTTCGTCCCGCGTGGAGGCCCGGACGGCGGAGACGGCGGCTCCGGGGGAAACGTCATCGTGCAGGCTGACCGTTCCGTGCGCCACCTGAAGGAACTGGGGCGGCGCCGCATCTACAAAGCTGCCGCCGGCGGTAAGGGCCAGGGCGCAAACAAGCACGGCCGCAACGCAGACGACCTTGTGCTCAAGGTACCGCTGGGGACGCAGGTCACGCGCATCACGGAAGACGGCGAAGAGGAACGCGTAGGAGATCTCACGGAGTACGGCGCGCAGATCGTGGTCGCCAGGGGCGGCGCGGGAGGCTGGGGGAATGCCCGCTTCGCCACCTCCACGCACCAGGCGCCGCGCATCGCTCAGAAGGGGCAGGAGGGCGAGACCGCGCGGCTGCGGCTGGACCTGAAGCTTTTGGCGGACGTCGGCATCATCGGCCTGCCCAACGCCGGCAAATCGACTCTGCTGGCCCAGATCTCGGCGGCGCGGCCAAAGATCGGCGCTTACCCGTTCACCACGCTAGAGCCGAACCTCGGTGTCGTCGACGTCGGCTGGGACCGCTTCGTAGCGGCCGATATCCCCGGCTTGATCGAGGGCGCTCACGCGGGCGCCGGGCTCGGCCTCGACTTCCTCCGCCACATCGAGCGCACGCGGCTGATGGTGCACCTGCTGGACGGCGGCAGCGAAGACCCCTGGGCTGACATGCAGACCGTGAACGAAGAGCTGCGCGAGTACGGACAGGGGATCGAGGAGCGGCCGCAGATCGTCGTCGTCAACAAGATTGACATCCCGGAGGTGGCGGCCCGTCGCGCGGAGCTGGAGCGCGGGTTCCGCAAGCACAAGCTGGAGCCGCACTTTATGTCGGCGGCCACGGGCGAGGGCGTGCGGGAGGTGATGGAGGCCGCGGCCAGGATGCTGAAAGAGATGCGCGAAGCGGAACAGGTGGCCGAAGAAGCCCCGAAGCCGCTGCCCGTCCTGCGGCCGAAGGAGCGGGGCATCCGCGTCCGCCAGGAGAACGGCGCCTATCGGGTCGATGACGATCGGTCAGTGGCCTTCGCGGAGATGATGCCGATCGATACCGACGAGGGCCGCGCCGAGCTCTGGCGCCGCTTCCAGCGCTGGGGCGTGACGGGCGCGCTGCGCCGCGCCGGCGCCAGGCAGGGCGACACCGTGCGCCTCGGCCGCGTCGAGGTGGAGATGGAGTCGTGAGCGAACGCGTCGGAATGCTGGGCGGCACGTTCGACCCGGTGCACATCGGCCATCTGGTGCTCGGCGAGGCGGCGCGCGAGGAGCTGGGCCTGGACCGCGTGATCTTCGTGCCCACCGGCCACTCCTGGCGCAAGACCGACCGTGAGATCACGCCGGCCGCCGGCCGCCTGGAGATGCTGCGCCTGGCCGTCGCCGGCAACCCGCACTTCGAGGTGTCGACGCTGGAGGTTGAGCGTGAGGGGCCATCCTACTCCGAGATCACGCTGGCCGCGCTGCAGGAGGCGAATCCCGGCGCCGAGCTGTTCTTCATCCTGGGCCGCGATGCCCTGGCCGATCTCCCCAACTGGCATGACCCCAGGCGCGTCGTGGAGCTTGCCACGCTGGCCGTGGCTGAACGCGGGGATATGGACTCGCCCCTGATCGAAGACCCCGCTCTGGCCCGTCTGAACGCGCGCATCGCGTGGCTGCCGATGCCGGAGATCGGTGTCAGCGCTACGGACGTCCGCGCCCGCGCCGCCGCCGGCCGTTCGCTCCGCTACTTGGTACCGGACTCCGTGGCGGAGTACATCGCGCGGCACCGCCTGTATCAGGCCTGAGACTCAGGGTTTCAGAGCACGTACGTCAGGCGGACGCGGGCGCCCTGCTCCGCCGCCCAGGAGGCCATCGCAGAAAGCTCTCGCAGGCGCTCCGCCAGTTCCGGGAAGCCGGACGTCAGCTCCCGCAGGTCGTCATCGCTCTCGATCGCCTCAGCGGCGCGTGTCGCTGCTTCGGCCAGCAGTCCGGCGTCCTGCCAGAGCCGCTCCAGCATCGCGCGCTCCTCGGAAGTCTCGGCGTTGGCGTCGCCGAAGTTCAGCAGCGGGCCGATGGGTATGCGCAGCCGGCGCTTGATAATGGAGCCAGCCTTGGCCAGCGGATGATCGGCGCCGTACCGTTCGCTGTGCGCCATCGAAATGAAGTACACGATATCGGACGTGTCGCCCAGGAACTCGAAGGGCGGATCGCCGGCCGTCGTCTCGAAGATGAGGATGGTGGAGGACACCGGATCACCAGCTGACGCGCTCGACCCCGTCAACCACGTCGAAGTGAGCGTCGCGGGAGAGCACTGGCAGACGGTGTTCGAGCGCGAGGGCGGCGATCCAGGCGTCATTGGTGGGAATGGACCGGCCCTTTCGATGGAGCTGCGAACGGATATCTGCGTAGGCACCGGCGGTTGCCCGCGTCACCGGAAGGACGTGAACGGTATCGATCACTCGGCGCAGCCACGCCTCTCGCTCGGTGCGCTGAGTCGACAGCTTGAGTCCGTATCTGTACTCGCCAATGGCGATTACGGGCAGCATCACCAGGCCGGCCCCTGCCATTGCATCTAACAACTCTTCCTCGCCGTCCGACCAGGCCGAAACTGCGTTGGTGTCGAGGATCAAATCTCGTCTTCGGGTTCGATCTGCTCGAATGCTTCTTCGATGAGCGCGTCTATCCGCCGTGTCTCCGCGGGGTCAAGCCGCAGGGGCGGCACCGGCCAGCGCTTCTCACCGGTGGGCTCAGCGCGCGCGCCTTCACGGGCCAGCTTCTCTTGCAGCGCCTCCTGCACGAACACGCGAAGGGCGGTGCCGCGCCGGGCGGCCGTGGCCTTCGCTTCGCGGAACAGCTCATCGGGGAGTTCGATCGTCGTCTTCACGCGGCCATATTACCATATTTACGGTATTACGGGATGCCTCGCGCCGCGATGGGCGTATCTTGGAGTTCGGAGGGCGTCATGCAGATACAGCGAATGAGCGAACTGGACGAGGCGGACTTCCGCCGGCTGGTGGTTGGCTACACCTCCGACGAAGTCTACGAGCTCGCGGTGGACGAAAGCGACGAGGCGTTCGCCTTCCGATTCGAGCGCAGGCGCCGGGAGCCGGCGTTCCGGAAAGAGTGGCCGTTCAGCCCTGGGATGTTCGGCTGGTACCGCACGCTGCTGGGACTCGGGCTGTCGTTCGCGGCGATCGAGGACGGTGTGATGAGGGGCCTCGTGATCAGCGGGACTACGGAATGGAGCAAGCTCGTCAACGTCTGGGAGCTGCACGTAGAGGCGGGGCACCAGGGCCGTGGCATCGGCCGGGCGCTGCTCACCTCGGTGGAGGCGGAGGCGGCGAACCGCGGCTATCGGGCGGTGTCCTGCGAGGCGCAGAACACGAACGTGCCCGCGATCGGCTTCTACCGGCGGGTGGGGTACGCGCCGCTGGCCGTGGACCTCAGCTTCTACGGGAACGATGACATCGCACGCGGCGAGGTCTCCGTGTTCATGCGGAAGGCAGTACGCCCGGGAGCGGCCTGAACAAAAGGGCCCCGGCTCATCGCCGGGGCCCCAGTCTCGCCTGTTCGCCGCGCGTTAGATGTCCAGCTTCGCCTTGTCGTAGTGGGACTGGATGAAGCGCTTGCGCGGCGGCACTTCCTCGCCCATCAGCTCGTCGAAGATCTTGTCGGCCACCATGGCATCCTCGACGTTCACCTGGAGGACGGTGCGCACGTTGGGGTCCATCGTCGTCTCCCAGAGCTGCGTCGGGTTCATCTCGCCCAGGCCCTTGTAACGCTGGACGTTGACGCCCTTCTGGTCCTTCAGCTTGTTGACGTGCGCATCCTTGTCCTTGTCCGAGTAGAAGTACTTCACGTCGCGGCCCTTGGCCACGCGGAAGAGCGGCGGCTGGGCGATGTACAGGTGCCCGGCCTCGATCACCTGCGGCATGTAGCGGAAGAAGAACGTGAGGAGCAGCGTGCGGATGTGCGCGCCGTCCACGTCGGCGTCCGTCATGAGGATGACGCGGTGGTAGCGCAGCTTCGCCAGGTCGAAGTCCTCACCGAAGCCGGCGCCGAGGGCGGTGATGAGCGCCTTGATCTCCTCGTGGGCCAGCATCTTGTCCGGGCGGGCCTTCTCCACGTTCAGGATCTTGCCCCGCAGAGGCAGGATGGCCTGGAAGCGCCGGTCTCGGCCTTCCTTGGCGGAACCGCCGGCCGAAGGGCCCTCCACGATGTAGAGCTCGCGCTCCTCCGGGTTGCGGGCGGAGCAGTCGGCCAGCTTGCCTGGGAGTACGCTGTCGTCCAGGAAGCCCTTCTTGATCACCAGGTCGCGCGCCTTGCGGGCCGCCTCCCGGGCGCGGGCCGCCGTCAGGCACTTCTCGATGATCTTGCGGGCGTCGGACGGGTGTTCCTCCAGCCAGGTGGAGAGCGCCTCGCCCAGCGTGGACTCGACGAGGCCCTTCATA
>DATKKM010000108.1:0-11389 GCA_035542855.1 Dehalococcoidia bacterium | reverse complement strand
GTAGCCGGGATCGTCCATCTCGCGCGTGTCGACTAGCTGGTGGCGTACGCCGATCTGGGCTGCCAGCGCCTTCGCCTCTTCGACCTCGGAGGCTGGGACGGAGGGCGAGACGCCGGTGATGGCGAGGGCGCTCTCGCCGAGAACGTCGTACGCCACGGCCGCGACCAGGGTGGAGTCGACGCCGCCGGAAAAGGCGACGATGACTGACCGCATCTCGCGGATGGCGTCCTGGAGGCGGGCGAGCTTCTCGTCGAGGGCGTCACGGGGCGCGGTCATGACGGGGTCATGATACCGCAGGGAGGCGAGCTGGGATGCGGGCGGGTCTGAAGACCTGCAGCTACGGTTAGATCACGCGGCGGAATTCGTGGGTGTGATCGTGGTCGTGATCGTGGCCGGGCTCGTTGGCCGGCAGCTCTTTGCGGGTCATGACGAGCGTTCCGTTGTCCATCAGGCGGATGATCGTCTCCACCAGCTGCGGGTCAAGCTGGGTGCCGGACACGCGTCGCAGCTCCGCCTTCGCCTCGTCGACCGTCATGGCCGGGCGGTACGGGCGCTGGGAGGTGAGCGCATCGAAGGTGTCGGCGACGGAGATGATGCGCGCCTCCAGCGGGATCGCCTCGCCGGCCAGGGCGTCCGGGTAGCCGCTGCCGTCGAAGCGCTCGTGGTGGTGGCGGACGATCTTGCCGAGGGGGGCGATGTCGCGGATGTGGCGGACGATCTCTTCGCCCTTGCCGGGGTGCTGCTTGATCTGCGTCCATTCGTGGTCGTCCAGCTTGCCGGGCTTGGTGAGGATGTAGGAGGGCAGGCCGATCTTGCCCACGTCGTGCATCTGGCCTGCCATCACGAGGTCGCGCAAGCGGGAGGCGCCGAAGCCGAGGTCTTTGCCGATGGCGTAGGAGAAGGCGGCGACGCGGTCCACGTGCCGGAACGTCTCCAGGTCGTGGTTTTCGATCTGGTCCGCCAGCGAGACGAGCGTCGTCGGGCGGCCGCGGTTCATCTGGGCGAGAGCGTCGCGCATGGCGAGCGCCTCGGCGATGGCGCGGCCGTCCCTGGCGCGGGCGACTTCCCAGAACCAGCCCAGGAGCACGGTGCAGAAGGCCAGCAGGAAGAGACCGTGGTACAGCCACCAGGAGTACTGCCAGAAGACCCCGAAGTCGAGCGAGAGCTGCGCTTCGGCCAGGAAGAGGAGGCCGGTGGCCACGGCCAGCTGGCCGGGCAGGCGCGCGAACTGGTAGGACTGGTAGTAGCGCCACGCAGCGAAGCATAGAAGGCCAATCGTGGCGACGGTCAGCGTGTGCTGGAACCACTCCCGCTGGCTGGGGAAGCCGGCCAGCCAGTCCGGGTTGAAGAGGCTCATCACGAAGTAGAAGCCGGTCAGCGCCAGCGTCGCCCCGAAGATCACCTGCGGGACCTTGATGCGCGAGCCGCTTTCGATGCCGGGGAGGTTGACGACGCTCAGCGTGGCGAAGATGCCGGCGCCCAGCGTGGCCATCCAGGGCGAGCGGGAGAGCGAGGCGTACGGCTCGTCGAAGAGGAAGCCCGGCGTGCCGAGGCCGTGGATCGAGAACAGCATGCCGAGCGTGAAGAACGAGAGAGCGAGGAACTGCACACGCGTCTCGCGCATGGAGCGGGCGGAGAGGATGAGGATGGCGCAGGCCAGCGCAGAGAGCAGCGAGGCCGCCGAGACGACCCAGAAGTGGAAGCTATTCGTCCCCCACCGGTGGTCCACGCTGGGCACAAGCAGCAGGTAGGCGAACAGGACCATCGGCAGGGCCAGGGCTGCGAATGCTATGCGCGTCGCCATCTATATCTCCGGGTGTGGTTACTCCGGAGATCAAGACGGTTTGCGTGTGGTTAACGTTACGAATCGGCTGTAAATACTGCGCCAATGAGCGCAGCGCCCGTTCGCGGCGTTATGACGAGTGCCGGTCTACGGCGTGACAGCGATCTTCAGCACGCCCTCCGCCTTGCTGCGGAAGAGGTCGTAGGCCCTGGGCATGTCGTCCAGCTTCATCCTGTGGGTGAACAGCGGCGTCAGGTCGATCTTGCTGTGCGCCATCAGGTTGCAGAGGTACTCCATGCGGTCGCTGCCGGAGGGGCAGAGCGTCGTCACGACTTTGCGGTGCAGGAACGAGGGCGCCAGCGTCGGCATCGACACAGCGGGCAGCAGTCCGTAGACCCCGACTGACGAAACGACGCCGCCACGCCGGCAGGCGCGTGTCGCCGCTTCGAACGTGGGCTGGGTACCGACGGCCTCGACGGCGACGTCGACACCCGCGCCGCCCGTCAACTCCTGGATCTTGGCGACGGCGTCGGTCTCCTTGGCGTTGACGACGTAGTTGGCGCCGAACTTCTTCGACATCTCGAGCCGCTCCGGCACGGCGTCGACGGCGATGATCATGCCGCAGCCGCGGGCGCGCGCCCCGGCCGTCGCCATCAAGCCGACGGGGCCCTGGGCAAAGATCGCCACGCTGGCCCCGAAGCCCGCCTCCGCGCGCTCAATGGCGCCGAAGCCGGTGGAGAGGATATCGCTGATCAGGATGGCGTGCTCGTCGCTCACGGCTTCCGGGACCCTGGTGGCGTTCTGATCGGCGAACGGCACCACGTAGTACTCGGCCTGGCAGCCGAAGAGCACGCGGCCGCCGCCGGAGCAGACGGAGTGGTCGACGGACATGCACTCGTGGCACTTGCCGCAGCCGACGAGGCACGAGGAGAGGACGCGATCGCCCTCCTTGAACTTGGTGACGCCGGCGCCGACGGCGTGCACGAAGCCGACGCCCTCATGGCCCATGGGCAGGCCCTCCGGCTTCACGCTGCCGGGATAGGCGAAGCCCAGCACCGGCGTGGGGAACTCGTCCACGAAGTGCATGTCGCTGCCGCAGACGGTGGCCATGCTGGTCTTGATGACGATCTCGCCTGGGCCCGGCTCCGGGATGGGCATGTCCAGCATTTCGACTTTCATCTGGTCTGTCTTGAGGCAAGCTTTCATGGCGGGATCCGTCTCCTTTGTACGTGATTCGGGGCGTATTGCGCGCTTATCTGAGCACAGACTAAGGGAACGGTCAATACCGCGGGGCGCCCTCGCTCAAACACGGCGGCGCCGCTACCCTTGTGCCATGCGATACCAGGCCTGGCTGCGCGACAGCGTCTGGGCCCGGCTGGGCATCATCGGCGCGGCGGGCGGGCACGCAGACCGCGTGCTGGACCGCGCACAGGGCGAGGTGTTCCGGCTGCTCTGGCTCTTCATCCCGCAGCCGAAGGTGGCGCGGGATGTGCGCTTCCAGCACCTCCTGCTTTCGCGAGGGCTGTCGGAGGCGGGGCAGCAGACGCTGGCGTTCGGGGCGCTGGTGTCGGTTGCGCGGGGCGGCGGCTCGGCGCTGGAGGTGGCGCTCGCCGGCATCGCCGGGATCGTGCCGCCGGCGCTGCTGGGGCTGTACGGCGGGCTGGTCGCGGACCGGCTGCCGGCGCGGCTGGCGCTGGGGGGCGCCTACTTTGGGCAGGCGCTGCTGTGCTTCGCGATACCCACGTTCTTCGATACGGGCAGCCTGGGAGTGCTCGTCTGCCTGCTGCTGGCCTTCAACGCCCTGGGCCAGGTGTCCTCGCCCACGGAGTCGTCTGTCCTGCCGCTCGTTGCCACCGACGAAGAGCTGGCCAGTGCGGCCTCCCTCATCGGTCTCGCCGCCGCGATCGGCCAGGGGATCGCCACGGCGCTGCTGGCGCCGATCGCCGTCAAGGCGTTCGGAGTGGACGCGGTGATCTACCTGGCCGGGGGGCTGCTGGTCTTTGCAGCCAGCCGCGTCTTTGACCTGCCCGTCGGCGACAAGCAGTGGCGGATGCGCCTGCCGCGGCTGCGCGGGCGGCTGCCGGCGGCGATCCGCTGGCTGGTGCGTCACCCGGCCGTGGCGACGATGGTGGTGCTTTCGGTGCTGGCGGGGACGGTGAACATAGTGCTGGTGACGCTTTCGCCGCGCTATGTGGTGGCGGTGCTGCACACGGACCCGGCGAACACGGCATACGTGTTCGCGCCCTCGGCGGCAGGGGTGGCGCTGGCGCTGCTGCTGGCGCCGCTGATCATCCGCCGCCTGGGCGAGCGGATCACGGCGATCGGGGCGCTCTTCTTCGCCGCGTCGTCGCTGTGCCTGCTGGGAGCGCCGGGCACGGTCGCGGATGTCGTCGATCCGCTGAACCCGCTGCGGCTGGCCGGCGTCTTCGGCCTCTCGCTGAGCGAGCCGGTGCGCACTGCGGGCCTGCTGGCGATTCCGCTGGCCTTCGGGGTGTCGCTCACTGCCACGGCAGTCCAGACGTACATCAACCGCCACGTGCCGATCTCCCACCAGGGGCGGACGTTCGCGCTGCAGAGCAGCATGCGGAACGGCGCCGCGATCATGCCGCTGGTCACGCTGGGCGCGGCCGCCGGGGTGTTTGGCGTGGACAAGGTGCTGCTCTTCTCGCCGTTGCTCTTGCTCGTGGTCGCCTACACGCTTGTGGCGGCGAGCTTCCGCATCTCCGGCCTGGCGGTGCCCAGCCGTCTGCAGGTGGTGGAGAGCTTCTGGGAGGAGCCGCGGCCGTCAGGGAGCGTTGGTCTTCCAGACTAGCTGGGCGCCGGAGTGCCCGGCCACGATCATTGTGACGAGCGCAAGCACAGCAAAGGGAACGGTGGCGACGTAGAGCGCCGTCTCGTAGCTTACGGGGAGGCGCGGCATCGTCCGGATGCCCAGGCGCTCGCGGAGTTGCGGGCCGTAGCGGTAGAAGACGTACACGGCGACGAAGGCCAGGGCCAGCAACATGGCGAAGAAGAAGGCGGTATCGCCGTTCTCCGGGTGCTCGCCGACGGTGACGGACTTGCCCGCGCTGCGGAGCGATTCCGTGAGCGATTCGCCGGTCTCCCTGGCCAGGAATGCGAAGAAGCCGCCGGCCAGGCCAACGAGCGTTATGGGCAGGAGGTAGGCCTTGCGCCAGGGCTCCCGCCAGCAGGTGGCGATGAAGGCGACAGCGGCCAGCGGCACCAGGACGACGGCGCCGTGGACGAGGAGTGGGTGCGCCGGGAGGCCTCCGAAGAGGCCATCGATTTCCATTGGGGCGACTCCTTAGGCTGTGTGAACTTCGTTGGATTCAGTTCAGCAGCCGCACCTTAAGGGAGGATTGGAGCCGCCGGAGAAGAGAGCCGCCGGGCCGGCGTGTGGAGGTTCGCCGGGCCCGGCGGGAGGGGACACGTATATCAGGCCGCTTGCGTGCTCCGGAGCGGAGGCTGGCCGCTGGACGCGTAAGCGATCCGGTCAAGGCGGTACACAGCGTAGCGGCGGTTCCCGCACTGGAGGCAGACGAATTCGGCGTCACCGTTGATCTCTTCCACCGTCACGTCACCGCCGCAACGAGGACAGGCCTTGAGCTTCATCATCTGTTCCGCTCCTTTCGCCCCCTGAACAACACCGATTAGAACACGTCTGAATTAGGCGGAGGTTGAAGGCAGGTTAAATGATTCTTATGTGTGCGTTACGCCAGACGTGAAACGAGCCCCGGCGGGGGTGCCCGAGGCTCGTCCGGCTGAGATGAGCTTGCTTACGCGGCGCGCTTTTGCAGGACTCGCTGCCGCCGGGATACGACGCGCCAGGCGGGCTGGGCTGCGGGTGCGGCCTTGCGGTAGCCGCACTGCAGGCAGACCAGCTCAACGTCGCCGAGGATCTCCTCGGCCATCAAGTCGCCGCCGCAGCGGTTGCAGGCTTTAAGGTCGATCATGGTGAGGCTCTCCCTTCTGAATCTACATACGCCTCAGCGCTGCGTTTAGATCATGCAACAGAACGGTATGTTTCTTACGTGATGTAAGTCACACTTCTGGGCGCTCCGGCGCCTGTTTGACGGCTTCGACGTACAGGCTGATCTTCACCGTGTCGCTGACGACGACGCCGCCCGTCTCCAGCGCCTGGTTCCAGCGCACGCCGAACTCTTTGCGGCTGATCTCCGTCCTGGCGGTGAAAGCGGCGCGTTCATTGCCCCAGGGGTCCTGGACTCGCCCCTCCAGCTCGCCCTGGAGCGTCACTTCCCGCGTGATGTTGCGGATGGTGAGGTCGCCTTCGATGGTGAAGCGCCTGCCGTCCTCCGAATCGACACGCCGGCTCTGGAAGGTGATCCTGGGGAAGCGCTCGGCGTTGAAGAAGTCGTCGGAGCGCAGGTGGGCGTCCCGGTCCGGCTCGTTGGTATCGATGCTGGCGACGTCGATCGCAGCGGACACGCTGGAGTTGGCGGGCTGGGCTTCGTCGATGAGCAGCGTGGCGTCGAAGTCGCGGAAGTGGCCGCGGACGTTGCTGATCATGAGGTGCTTGACCTGGAAGTCGACGTTGGAGTGGGTCTTGTCGATGGTCCAGGTGGTTGTTGCGGCTTGTTGCTGGGTGGTCATGCGTTCCTCCTCGCCCCCTTGTTCATGTGACTTACTTTCTGTAAGCTACAGTACAAACATTAGCTTATTGTTGTCAAGCCCCTTATCAGGAGTAAGATGGAATCGATGGCTGATACAGAGTTGACAGCATTTTGCGCGGTCTACCAGCGCACCCTGGAGCTGATTGGCCGGCGCTGGACCGGCGCCATTGTGCGCGCGCTGCTGAGCGGGGTTACCCGCTTCAGCGATCTGTCCGAGACGGTGCCCGGCCTGAGCGACCGCATGCTGGCCGAGCGCCTCAAGGAGCTGGAAGCCGAAGGCATCGTGCGCCGGACGGTGATACCGGAGACGCCGGTGCGCGTCGAGTACTCGCTGACAGAAAAGGGCCGCGATCTCACGGCCGTCATCCAGGCTGTCGCCTGCTGGGCGGAGCGCTGGGAGCAGGCGCCCGCCGCCGAACCCGCAGGCGCTTCCCGCTAGCGGCGGGCCGGTTCACGTCCGCACCAGGCGCACTTCACGGCAAGTTCATTGGCCACCGTTAGTCTCGGCGCAGGAGGTGACTCATGCGCGAGATCGTATTCCTGGCAATCGTCACAGTCGCGCTCGCCCTGACGGTGGGTTGTGGCGGTTCGGATGGGCCTTCGGCGTCGCCTGCGCCAACGCTGAACCCGGCTGACTTCAGCGCTGCCGTGGACAACCCGCTGTTCCCCCTCGCGGGCATCGGCCCGAAGGTGTTCGAAGGAGACGAGACGGACCCGGACTCGGGCGAGGCGTTTCACACAAGGATCGAGCACACGGTGCTCCCCCAGACCGAGACCATCGGCGGCGTCGAGGCGGCGGTCCTGCAGGACAGGGAGTACCACGACGGGGAGCTGGTTGAGGCGACGCTGGACTACTTCGCGCAGCACCGCGACGGCTCTGTCTGGTACCTGGGCGAGCGCGTCGATGAGTACGAAGACGGCCAGTTGGTGGGTCACGAAGGCCAGTGGCTCTCCGGCGATGGGGACAATCGCGCCGGTGTCTACATGCCGGCACAGCCGGCAGCCGGCCAGAAGTTCAACCAGGAGAACGCGCCGGGCATCGCGGAAGACCAGTCGGAGGTCATCGCCGTCGACGCGGCTGTTGAGGTGCCGGCCGGATCGTTCACGGGCTGCCTGAAGGCACGAGACTCGAGCCCGCTGGACGACGTCACCGAGTTTAAGTACTACTGCCCGGGCGTGGGCCTGGTGCGCGAGGAGCCGCCGGAGGGGACTGTAGACCTGATTAGCTACAAGTAGCGCGCCTAGTGAACGCCCGCGTACGCCGCTTCCGCTCCCTCTTCCTCCTGCACGGTGACGATGCGCCGCATGGAGACCGCTGCTTCCTTGTCGCTGACCAGCAGGGCGGCAAGGGCGCCGACCAGCGTCAGGCCAACCGCCACCAGGAACGCCTCGTGGAAGGAGAGGATCGCGGCGTGGGAGTCCGCCCCGGGGGCGAGCGACGTGCCGTTGTGGGAGAGCCGGCTGGTGAGCACGGTGGCCAGTAGGGCGACGCCGAAGCTGGCCCCCACCTGGCGGCCGGCGTTGGAGATGGCGCTGGCGCGGCCCATCATCTGCGGGCTGATGGTGGCGAAGGTGGCGGTCTGCAGCGAGACGAGCATGAAGGAGAAGAAGGCGCCGCGGACGAACATGATGGCGCGCACCCACCAGAGGCTTGTCCCGATATCGACGAAGTAGAAGGCGCCTGTGGTGACGGTCACGCCGGCGAGGCCCAGCATCAGCAGGCGCCGCGGCCCAACGCGCGGATAGACGCGGCCGGCGACCTGCACCATGGCCACGACGCCCAGTGCCTGCGGGAACGTGGCGAGGCCGGAGTCGAACGCGCCGAGCCCCTTGGTGGACGGCGACTGCAGCATCAGCGGCAGCAGGAAGAGGCCACCCATCAGCCCCGCGAAGCCGACCATCTGCACCGCGTTGGCGGCGGCGAAGAGCTTGTTCTTGAAGAGGCGCACGTCGATCATCGGCTCGGCGGTGCGGAGCTCGACGACGGTGAAGGCGGCGAGGGTGACGATGCCGGCGGCGCCGAAGGCGAGGACGCGCGCGCTATCGAGCCCGTTGTTCCCCGCTTCAGCCAGGGCGTACATCAGCGAGGCCAGGCCGGCGCCCGCAAGCGCGAGGCCGGGGAGGTCGAGGCGGCCGGGGCTGGGCTGCTTCTCCTCCTTCAGGAAGAGGCCGGCGAAGATGAAGCCGAGAACGCCGACGGGGATGTTGATCCAGAAGATCCACTCCCAGGACTGGTATTCGACCAAATAGCCGCCGAGCACCGGCCCGCTGGCCGGCGCGACGACCATGGGGATCATGAGTATGGTGGACGCCTTGGCCCGCTCGTGCGGGGGGAAGGCGCGGAAGAGCATCGCGGTGCCGACGGGGGTCAGCATGCCGCCGCCCACGCCCTGCATGATGCGGAAGGCGACCAGCATCTCGATGCTGTCGGACAGGCCGCAGGCCAGCGAGGCGGAGGTGAAGAGGAAGAGCGCAGTCATGAAGATGCGCTTGGTGCCGAAGCGGTCGCCCAGCCAGCCGGAGACCGGGATGAACACGGCCAGGCTGAGCAGGTAGCCGGTGACCACCCACTGCACCTGCGTCGTGGAGGCGTGGAGGTCGACCGATAGCGTCGGAACGGCGACGTTTGTGATGGTCATGTCCAGCAGGTCCATGAACAGACCGAAGACGAAGACGATTCCCACTATCCACTTGTATTCGAGTCGCTTCACCATCGCGCTCCTCTTCGCCTAGAGCTTCGCTGCCTGCGGGATAACGTCCCGCCCCATGACCTCGAGCGGCGTGATGCCCTCGACGCCGACGACGGCGCCGAGGACGGTCTGGATGCCGGCCTCCGCGAGCTTGCCGAACTCGTCCACCATCTTGCCGACGTTTTCGCCGCCGGCGCCGGGGTTCATCACGACGTAGGCCGTCTTCTCGATCGCGTCGTAGTCGCGGCCCTCGCGCTCGCAGTGCTCGCGGAGGACGTCCAGCTTCTGTTGCACGAAGGCCGGGCCGCCCATTGCGAAGATGTTGCAGGCGTCGGCGTACCTGGCGACGAGCTTCAGGGTCTTTTTCTCGCCGCCGCCGCCGATGAGGATGCGCGGGCGCGGCTTTGAGAGGGCCTGCGGGACGTTGATCGTCTCCGCGAGCCTGTAGTGCTTGCCCTCAAAGGGGCCATTGTTGTCCGAGTTCCACATCTGGTTGGCGATCTGCAGCGCCTCTTCCAGCCGCTCGAAGCGCTCTTTCACCGGCGGGAAGGTCACGCCCAGGCCATGGTGCTCGCGCTCGAACCAGGCGGCGCCGATGCCGAGCCAGGCGCGGCCGCCGGAGAGGACGTCCAGCGTGGTCACTTCCTTGGCCAGGAGGCCGGGGTGGCGATAGGTCACGCCGGTGACCAGCGTCCCCAGGCCCACGCGAGACGTCTGCCCGGCGATGAAGCCGAGCGTTGTGTACGACTCCAGCATGTCCTGCTCGACGGTGCCGACGCCGGGAATCTGGAAGAAGTGGTCCATCACCCAGATCGAATCGAAGCCGGCGCCTTCGGCGGTCCGCGCGACCTCGCTCAGCTTCCGGCCGAGCCCGGCGGGGCCGGCGGGCCAGGTGAAGTACGGGATCTGCAGCCCAACTTTCACCGTGCGCTCTCCTTCTGATCGTCAGTCGCAATGCCGCGGGCGAGGGCGGTGGCGGCCTCGAGGACGATGCGCTCGGTGTCCTTGCGGCTGCGCGCGAACGCGACGCGGTTCATGAACCCGGCGGAGAAGCCGATGCCGTTGATGGCATAGGCGATGGCCAGGACGTCCACGTCCGGGCGGATGCGGCCGGCGTCCTGGTGGCGGCGCAGACGCTGCGCGATGAACTCCACCTGCCGGGCCTGGATGCCGTCCCGCACAGCGAGGCCGATGTCGGCGTCGATCGCGGCTTCGGCGACGCAGATGCGCATGAAGTCGCGCTTCTCCCACTTCGATTCGAGCTCGTGGATGAGGATCGCCTCGATCTCCTCGGCGACGGTCGCCTTTTCGGGGACGTTCTCGCAGTAGCTTTCGGCGGAGTGCTGGCCCTTGTGCTCCAGGAGGGCGCGGAAGAGGCCGCGCTTGCCGGCGAAGTAGCGGTGGATCAAGCCCTCCGCGCAGCCGGCCCGCTCAGCGATCTCGCGGGTGGTCGCCGCCTCGAAGCCGCGTTCGGCGAAGACGGCGTTGGCCGCCTCCATGAGCGCCATCTGGCGCTGCTCTTTGTCCCTGGGTGCGAACGTGGTGTGTGTCATGGCCGGCGATTGTGCGTGCGCGCGCACTTACGGGGGTCATCATCGGCCAGCGGGCAGGCGGATACAAGTGATGCGAATCACAGTTTGCGGAATCGTTACGCGGGGTGTGACGTACGAGCTGCGAGGTGTGGGCTACTCGGCGGCGGACTCTTCGGCCGCTTCTTCCGCGGCGGCCTCGGCCTCTTCGGCAGGGCCGTCTTCGGTGGCCTCTTCTGCGGCTGTTTCGCCCTCGGCCTCGACGGCGGCTTCGTCCACCGCCTCTTCGTCCTCGCGCTCGCTGGCGAGGACGTCCTCAGCTTCGGCCTCTTCCACGTACGGGCGGTTGGTGAGCGCCTCGAAGCGGGTGCGGCTGCCGGGCTTGAGGCGGGCGGCCTTGCCGACGCGGTCACGCAGGTAGTAGAGCTTGGCTCGGCGCACCCTGGAGACGCGCGTCACTTCCACCTTCTCGACGAGCGGTGAGTGGTAAGGGAAGACACGCTCGATGCCGACGCCGTGGCTGACGCGGCGGACGGTGAAGCTGGAGTTGATGCCGCCGTTGCGGATGCGGATGCAGACGCCCTCGAAGGCCTGGGTACGGCGGCGGTCGCCCTCGACGACGATGGCGTGCACGCGCACGGTATCGCCGACCTGGAAGGCCGGGATATTGCGGTTCGGCTTTGCCTCTACGAATGCGTCTGCTGGATTCATGACAACATTACGCAGTTTAACGGCGCACGCGTGTTCGGGCAAGAG
>DATKKM010000107.1:0-18366 GCA_035542855.1 Dehalococcoidia bacterium | reverse complement strand
TAATGCGGGAGGCGATCGAGCGCTTCCAGAAGGTGGTCAGCCTCTCCGACACGCTGCCCGGCGAGCTGGCCAGCGCCGTCGCCGACATCACAGAGCCCGGTCCCCTGGCAGACTTCATCGCCGCCAACCTCCCGCTCAAGGCCGAAGAGCGCTACTCCGTCCTCTCCGCGCTCAACGTCGCTGACCGGCTGAACCTCGTCGTGTCCCTGCTCAAGCACGAGCAGGAGGTGCTGGAGGTGCAGTCCAAGATCCACCAGGACGTCAAGGGCGAGCTGGACAAGCGCCAGCGTGAGTTCATCCTCCGCGAGCAGCTGCGTGCCATCCAGAAAGAGCTTGGTGAAGAGACGACGCCGGAGCTTGCCGAGCTGCGGAGCCGCCTGGAAGAGGCCGCGCTGCCGGCCCAGGCCCGCAAGGAAGCGGACCGCGAGCTGGAGCGGTTGGCGCAGATCCCGACGATCTCCCCGGAGTACCAGGTGGTCCGCACATACCTGGAGTGGCTGGCTGACCTGCCCTGGGCGAAGGGCACCGTCGATAACCTGGACGTCAAGCGCGCCGCCGAGGTGCTGGACGAAGACCACTACGGCCTGGACAAGGTGAAGCGCCGCATCCTGGACTACCTGGCCGTGCTCAACCTGAAGGGCGGCGAGACCAGGGGCCCCATCCTCTGCTTCGCCGGGCCGCCCGGCACCGGCAAGACATCCCTCGGCCAGTCCATCGCCCGGGCGCTCGGCCGCAAGTTCATCCGCGTCTCGCTCGGCGGACTACGCGATGAGGCCGAGATTCGCGGCCACCGCCGCACCTACGTCGGCGCTATGCCCGGCCGCATCGTGCAGGAGATCCGCCGCGCCGGCTCCAACAACCCGCTGATGATGCTTGACGAGATCGACAAGCTGGGCACGGACTTCCGAGGAGACCCGGCCTCCGCGCTGCTGGAGGTGCTGGACCCGGCTCAGAACTCGACTTTCACGGACCACTACCTGGACGTCCCGTTTGACCTTTCGCACACGTTTTTCGTCGCCACGGCTAACCTGCAGGACACGATCCCCGGCCCGCTCCTCGACCGCATGGAGGTGATCGAGCTGCCGGGCTACACAGAGCACGAGAAGCTGGAGATCGCCCGGCGTTACCTGCTGCCCCGCCAGATCGAGGAGAACGGAATACCAGACGGCGTCCTCAAGGTCACCGAGTCCGCCATCCGCGAGATCATCCGCTCGCACACCCGCGAGGCCGGCGTCCGCAACCTGGAGCGCGAACTGGGCAGCGTCTGCCGCGGGGCGGCCCGCCGCGTGGCCGAGGGTGACAAGGGGCCGATCGCCGTGACGCCGGAGAACCTCGTCGACTTCCTGGGGCCGCCGCGCTACCGCTGGGAGCTGGCCAGCGAGCGCGACGAGATCGGCGTGGCGGCGGGCCTGGCGGCGACGATGGCCGGCGGCGACGTCCTCTTCGTGGAGACGACCGCGATCCCCGGCAAGGGGCGCCTGATCCTGACCGGCAAGCTCGGCGACGTTATGCAGGAGTCGGCGCAGGCCGCGCTGACCTACGCCCGTTCACGCGCGACCTCGCTTGGCGTCTCCCCCGCCTTCTTCGACCACAACGACCTTCACGTCCATGTTCCCGCCGGCGCCGTGCCCAAGGACGGCCCGTCCGCCGGCGTGACTATCGCGACGACACTCGTCTCCGTAATGACGCGCCGGCCGATCCGCAAGGATGTGGCGATGACCGGCGAGATCACTCTGCGCGGCAAGGTGCTCCCTGTCGGCGCTGTCCGCGACAAGGTGCTGGCCGCCCACCGCGCAGGCTCCAAGCGCGTGATCATCCCCAGGGACAACCAGAACGACCTCCGCGACGTCCCGCCGGACGTCCTCCGCGACCTGGAGATCGTGCCGGTGGAGTACGTGGACCAGGTGCTGGCCGCCGCCCTCCACGAGCGCCCGGAAGCCGAAGACGTCCCCTTCGAGCACGCGGCCGCAGGCTAGGTCTGCCTGGCGGCCCGTTAATTGGGGGCCGGACGGCCCTATGGATGGCGATGGCCTGCCGGTAGTCTGAGCGCAGAGGCAGGAAGTGGCCGCGAAACCTTCCATCATTCCGGTAGCGTTCCTGATGCTTATCGTCATGCTCGTCGCGGCCTGCGGCGGCGATGACGAGTCGCCGAGCGCGAGCGCATCGCCTTCGCCGAGCCCCACGAGCACGAAGCCCACCACCCCGCCGACGCGCACCCCGGGCAAGCCAGTGCCGCCACGGGAGGTGGCGGGCATCGAGTTCTACACGTGGGACTCCTGGATCGCGATGGGTCTCGGCTCGTGCCCCAGCCAGAACCCGGAGGGGCCGTACCTGGGACCGGCCGTCTTCTCTGTCGCCGAGGCGGACCTGCCAGACATCGCCATCCCGGCCGACCACGAGGTCGCCGACGTGCGCATGTGCAAGCTGGGCGGGATCACCGTGCTGAACTACATACTCGATCCCGACTTCCACATCGAACTCGTCGCCGGGCCGCAGCAGTGGGCCAGCCTTGTGCCGCTCGACGAACTGAGCGTCGTGTCCACCCTTGTTGGCGACGTCGTTGTCGCTCCCGAGCCGGCAGACTACCCGGGCGGCATGGGAGCCACCGCGGTCCGCAGCGCACCCTTCGGGCTGGTCGTGGCCAACGGGGGTTCAGAGGACGACGCCATTGCAGCCGCGACCGCGATAGACGCCGCCGACGTACAGGTGCCGCTGGGCAAGGACATATTCGCCGGCGATATCAACGGCATCCACTTCTGGAACGTCCTCGGCGGCCAGATACCACACTGCTCCTACACCCAGTACGGGTTCGAGGAAGCTCACGGGATTGCCGAACCGACGGACCCCCGGCTCAAGATCGAGCCCGGATACGTTCCCGCAGGCGCTCACCCGCTGCAAACGATCGGCTATCGGCAGTGTGATGGCGTCGAATCGGCCGAAGTCAGCTACTACTTCGGGGCGACAACGCCGGGGCAGTACTGGATCGTGCGCAAGTCCGGCACACCGGAGTGGTACTCGACGTACAGCGAGGACTGGTACAGCGCGACCACCGTGGCGGGGCTTGACGCCGTGCTCGTAGCTGCAGCGCCGGGGCTAGATGGTGATTCCGGCGTGGAGCTTTTCGTCCGCGAAGCGTTTGGCATGACCGCGATCTACGGTCCAGACGCGACCGAACTCGTGAAGATCGCGGAGGGCCTGAACCGCTAGCGGCCCTTATACTCCCCTACGTGCGCATCGCCGTCATCTCGGACGTCCACGCCAACCTGGTTGCGCTGGAGGCCGTCCTGGCCCACGCCGGGGAGGTCGATGCGTTCTGGAACATCGGCGACTGCGTGGGCTACGGGCCGCAGCCGGCCGAATGCGTCTCGCGCCTGCGGGAAGCTGGTGCGGCCTGGGTGGCGGGCAACCACGAGCGGGCAGCCACCGGCGCGATCAGCACGGACGAGTTCAACCCATCGGCTGCCGCCGCCGCGCTGTGGACTCGCGGGCGGCTGAGCGGCGAAGAGAAGGCCTTCCTGGACGAACTGCCGGAGACCGAGACGCGCGGGGACTTCACGCTGGTGCACGGGACCCTCCGCTGGCCGATCTGGGAGTATCTCGACGACTACGACACGGCGCGGGCACACCTGGCGTTGCTGAAGACCCGCTACTCGTTCGTCGGCCACACGCACGTTCCGGCGCTAGTTACGGAGCGTCTGGACGCCCCGGAAGGCTGCGAGATGCGCCGCCTCCGCGACGGCGAGACCGTCGATCTCGGCTCCGAGCGGCTGGTGCTCAACCCCGGCAGCGTGGGCCAGCCGCGGGACGGGGACAAGCGCGCCGCCTACGGCATCCTGGACACGGACGCCGCCACGTTCACCCTGCGCAGGGTGGAGTACGACATCGCGGCGACGCAGCGCTTGATGGTGGACGCGGGCCTGCCGGAGTGGCTGATCGAGCGGCTGGAGATCGGAAGGTAACGGAGGTCAGCCGACGTTGGCCGCGAACCAGCCGAAGTAGTCCGGCCAGTCCGGGAGCGTGGTGTGCGCGGAGTGGCCGTAGTACAGCCCGCCGGCCTCGGCGTAAGCCTCGATCGGGTTCGGCGCGTAGAGGCTGACCCGGTCGCCGAACTCGTTGTTGTAGAACAGCGAGTGGCCGTCGTACGTGAACATCACGTTGATCGCCGTCCAGTCCTTGCCGGCCGAGGCGCGCAGCTCGTCGTCGCTGACGGTCTGCGTCCAGCCGGTCGCCGCCATGAACGACTTCATCTCCGGGGTCAGCAGCGCCATCACGTACTGCCCGGGTGCGATGTCCCGCATCTGGTAGGCGTGCATCATCTCGTGCGTGATGGTCTGCGTGGTCGAGCCGGGCTGCAGCACGATCTCGTTCGCGGCCACGTGCTTGCCTGAGACCACGTCCTCGTTCGAGTAGTAGTTCGTCTCGCGGTCCCCGTACGGCTGCCAGCTGGCCTCCGTGGCGCCGCCGTGGTTCGAAAGGTACGTGAGCGGGCCGTTGGCGTTGATCGCGGAGCGCACATTCGCCGGCACCCCGGCCAGCGCGTCGCCTACGGCGCCGATGTTGCGCATCTGCGCGTCCCTGTCCTGGCCCCAGTCCTGGCCGTCCACGATGATACGGACGCCGTACTGGGATTCGATGCTGCCGGCCAGTGCGGCCGCCGCCGGCGCGAGTGTGCCCGCGGGTTGCGGCGTGCTGGAGAACGGCGTGGCGGTGGCCGGATCGCCGACCGCCGGCGATGCCGTCGCGGAAGAAGCCGTTGGCTGTGGCGTAGCGGTGGGCGTAGGCTGCTGCGAGGGGGCTTCAGTGGCCGGCGTGAGCGTCGTCGCCGCGGTGGCGAAGGGTGTTTGCGTGACGCCGGCGACGGTGGCGACCGGGTGCGGCGTCCCTGTTGGGTTGAGCAGCACCTGCGCTGCCGGCGACGAGGCGTCCGTGTCCTGGTCGCCCCGGCCCAGCGCCATCGTGACGGTGAGCAGGCTCGCCAACAGGACGATGCCTGATGTCACCAGGAAGAAGCCCAGCTTTCGCCTGGCGCCCTGCGCAGCAGACGGCCCGGCGCCGTCGGTCTGCCTATTCCCCGTCACGGTCCCTCCCTTTAGCGGTGGCTCGTCACTTGGTCCGGCCCTGGTTCCCCCCGGGGCCGTTCCCTCCCGATATATACGTTAAGGAGCGGTTGATGCAATGTCAGTGAACGACTGGTAAAGATACCGTGCGGAGTGGTGAATCCGTTATGCCGGTATAATCGGGGTTCGTATGGCCCAGAAGGTGCGCGTTGCCGTCGTCCTCCCGGTCACGCCGGCGATGCTGGAGTCGATCCGCGGCGTCTCGGACCGCCTCGACGTCACCTACCTCTCGGCGATGCAGCGGCTGATGTACCGCAAAGGCCGCCCGCTCTGGCCCGGCTACAACGAGCCCGCCCCGCCCGGCGATGAGACGGAGGAGCAGGCCAAAGCCGTCGTCGAGGAGGTGCTGGGCGAAACCGAGATCCTGCTCAGCAACCCGGTGGTGCCGGGCGACATCCTGCAGCGCGCGCCGCGCCTCAAGTGGGTGCAGCTGACCAGCGCCGGCGCCGACCGCCTGATGGACAGCGAGCTGGTGCGCTCCGGCCGCGCCTTCGTCACCACGGCCAGCGGCATCCACGCCGTGCCTATCGGCGAGTACGTGATCGGGGCCATGCTGGCCTTCGCCAAGGGCCTCCCCCGCGCCTTCCGCGGTCAGCAGGACAACGCCTGGCGCCCCTACCTGCCGACTGAGCTGGAGGGCGCCACCGTCGGCATCCTCGGCCTCGGCGCGATTGGCCGGCACGTGGCGAAGCTGGCCATGGGGTTCGGGATGCGGGTGCTCGCCACGCGCCGCTCGCAGACGAAACGAGCGTCAGGTGCGGAGGCCGGCGAGCAGTCGGTCGACGAGATGTTCCCGCCCGGCGAGATCACCGCGCTCCTCGCCGAGTGCGACTACGTCGTCGTCGCCGTGCCGCTGACCGCGGAGTCGCGTCACCTGGTCGGCGAGGCGGAGCTGCGCGCGATGAAGCCGAACGCCGTGATCGTGAACATCGCCCGCGGCCCGGTGATCGACCAGCCGGCGCTGATCCGCGCTCTCAAAGCGGGCGCCATCGGCGGCGCGGCGCTGGACGTGACTGACCCCGAACCGCTGCCGCCCGACAGCGAACTCTGGGGCCTGGACAACGTGATGATCACGCCCCACGTCAGCGGCGGCACCCCGAAGTACATGGACCGCGCCATCGAGCTGTTCTGCGATAACCTGCGCCGCTACCTGGCCGGGGAGCCGCTGCGCAACATCGTCGATCCGAACCGGGGCTACTGACCTCGAGGGTCGTGGGTCAAGGGCCGATGCCGCAACCCCATTAGCCACTGCCCTCTACCCATTGCCCATCACCCGGTCTTGACAGCCTGCCGTGCGCGCCCTAATCTGCCTGCAGCACTCATTCCGCGAAAGGAGGGTCACAACATGAGAGACGTTGTTATCGCGCTTGCGAGCGGGCCCGTCCTTTCGCGCAGCCTCCGCTAGCTTCCCCACCGCCCGCGAAGGGCGCGGCGAGCAGCACCCCCTACACGAACCGCACGGGTTCCGCTCGCGCTTGCCTATGATCCGCCATCTGCAAGCCATCGGAGGAACCCGAATTGTACACACTGGAAGACCTCGGCTGGGGTCCGTTTTTCCAGCAACATAGCGAGACAACTGAAGACCTGGTCCCCGCCCGCGTCGCCGAAGAGCAGCGCGGCGCCTACGTTCTGCTCACGGAGCGTGGTCCGTTGGACGCCGCCGTGGCAGGGCGCATGATGCACGATGCCGACGGCCGCCAGGACTACCCCGCTGTCGGAGACTGGGTGCTGGCCCGCGCGCTGCCCGGCGAGGAACGCGCCGTCATCTACCGCCTGCTGCCCCGCCGCACCAGGCTCTCGCGCAAGACCGCGGGCACCGAGATCGCCGAGCAGATCCTGGTGGCCAACGTGGACACGGTGTTCGTCGTCGCCTCACTCAACCAGGAGTTGAATGCGAGGCGGCTGGAGCGCTACCTGGCGGCCATCTGGGAGAGCGGCGCCCGGCCCGTCGTCGTCCTCAACAAGGCTGACCTGGAGCAAGACCGCGACGCCCTGGTGCGAGAGGTGGAGTCGGCCGTGATGGCGGCGGACGTCCATGTCACCAGCGCCGTCAGCGGTGAAGGCGTGGCCGGGGTCGCGGCCTACATCGCGCCGGGCAAAACAGCCGTCTTCGTTGGGTCGTCGGGCGTCGGCAAGTCGAGCCTGGTGAACCGCCTGCTGGACCGCGACGCGCAGGCCGTGCGCGAGATCAGCTTCTTCGACAAGGGCCGCCACACGACGACGAGCCGCCAGATGCTGTTCGTCCCCGGCGGCGGGCTGATCATCGATACGCCGGGCTTGAAAGTGCTGGGTCTCTGGGACGCGGAGAGTGGCCTCGGCCAGGCCTTCGCCGACGTCGAGGCGTATGCCGCGCTGTGCGCCTTCAACGACTGCTCGCACGGCTCCGAGCCCGGCTGCGGCGTCCGTGAGGCGCTGCGCGACGGCCTCCTGGAGCGCGCCCGCTTCGAGAGCTACCGCAAGCTGCAGCGCGAGCAGCTCTTCATCGAAAGCAAGCGGGACTACAGCATCCGCAACGCGCAGAAGCAGAAGTGGAAGCAGATCGCGAAGGCGAACCGCAAACGGGCGCGCATAACCGAGAGGTGATGGAGAACCAGCCGGGCGCGCGCTGACCCACGGTTACACGACCGATACAATTGCGGCGATGACCAACGCCGCGCTCGGCCTTGTGCTTTCCTCGGCGGTGCTCCACGCAACGTGGAACTTCCTCCTCAAGCGCAGCACTCACAAGGTCGTCTTCTTCTGGGGCATGTCTTCGGTGGCCATCGCCATCCTGATCGTTCCCGCCGTCATCTTCGCGGTCGTCGACGGCTTCGGCTGGGAGACGCTGGGCTACGGCCTCGGGACGTCCGCGCTGCACTCGTTCTACGGGCTGGCGCTGGTGCGCGGCTACAGCATCGGCGATCTGTCCTCGGTCTACCCGGTTTCGCGCGGGATGGGGCCGGCGCTGGTGCCGGTGCTGGCGGTGGTCTTTCTCGGCGAGAGCATCTCCGCGATGGCCTGCGCCGGCATCATGCTTATCGTCGCCGGCATCTTCACCATCCACATCGACTCGCGCCTCACCGGCGATCTCACGCACCCGTTCCGCGCGCTGGCCAGCCCTGCCACACGAATCGCGCTGTTCACTGGGCTCATGATCGCCTGCTACACGATCTGGGATAAGGCAGGGCTGGACCACGGCTTGAATCCGGTCACGCTAAATGCCTTCAGCCTGGGCGCGTACTGCCTGATCCTCACCCCGGCCGTCGGCGCGCTCTCCGGCGGCGACGTTGTGCGCGGCGAGTGGCGCACGCAGTGGCGGAACATCATAGCTGCAGGTGTCCTCGCGCCGGTCGGCTACCTGCTGGTGCTGATCGCGCTGGAGACGACACGCGTCAGCTACGTCGCGCCCTCGCGGGAGGTCGGCATCGTCCTCGGCACGGCGATGGGCGTCCTGCTGCTGGGTGAGGGCTACGGCCTCTCGCGCGTCTGGGGTTCGCTTCTCGTCGTGGCCGGCGTGATCACGATCGCGCTGGCGCCGTAGTGATAGACTCAAACGCACGAAGGAGGGGACGACATGACCAGAACGGCACTCGTGCTCGGCGGCGGTGGCGCGCTCGGCATCTCGTGGGAGACCGGCGTGCTGGCGGGACTGCAGCGCTCCGGCGTCGATGTGACCGGCGCGGACCTGCTGGTTGGGACGTCCGCCGGCTCCGTCGTCGCTTCCCAGATCGCGCAGGGGCACACCCTGGACTCGCTGGTGGCCCGGCACCTGGAGGCGCGGCCGGACGGCATCGAAGCGAACATGGAGTTCGACGTGCAGAACCTGATGACGATCTTCCAGAGGTGGGCCGCCCTGCCGGAGGTCACCGAGGCCGCCTGCGCTGAGATCGGCGCGATGGCCCTCGCCTCGATGACCGTGAGCGAGGACCGCTGGATCGCCTCCTTCGAAGACCTCGTCGACCCTGACTGGCCCGAGCGCGACCTTTTGCTCACCACAGTTGACGCCGTTACCGGCGTCTTCCGCGCGTGGTCGCGCAACGACGGCATCGATATCCGGCGGGCAGTCGCCTCCAGTTGCGCCGTGCCCGGCATGTTCCCCTGCGTTGAGTTCGGTGGACGGCGCTACCAGGACGGCGGCGTGCGCTCCGGCACGAGCGCCGACCTGGCCCGCGACTATGACGCCGTCCTCATCGTTGCCCCCATCGGCTCCCGCGGCGACTCCATCGACCCGCTGCTGGGCCGCCTGACCCGGGCGGAAGCCGAGGCGCTGGCGGCCGCTGGCGTGGACGTGGAGCTGGTCTTCCCGGACGCGCAGTCGCTGGAAGCGATGGGGTTCAACCGCATGGACGGCACCCGCCGGCCGGTGACGATAGAGGCCGGGATCACCCAGGGCCGCGAGCTGGCGGTGCGCCTGGAGGCGGCCTGGAGCAAAACGCCCGCGTAGGGCCGGCGCCTTCTCGCGCGGCGGAGGACGCATGGTGTACGGCAAAGGGGTGTCGCTCGATCACCTCGTGTACGCGGTGCGAGACCTCCCCGCCGGCATCGATGCGATAGAGCGCCTGGCCGGCGTGCGCGCCGTGATGGGCGGGAAGCATACCGGGCGCGGTACCCACAACGCCCTGCTCTCGCTGGGGACGGGCGCCTACCTGGAGATCATCGCGCCGGACCCGGACCAGCCCCCGCCGCCCGAGCCGCGTCCCTTCGGGCTCGATTCGCTGCGTGTGTCGCGGCTCGTCACCTGGGCCGTGCGCGTAGGCGATATCGAAGAACGCGCGGCCGCCGCGAGGTCCGCCGGCTATGACCCCGGCCCCGTCGTGCCGATGACGCGCCGGTTGCCCGGCGGCGGCGAGTTGCGCTGGCGGCTGACGCTGCCCAGGGTGCGCGCCGGCGACGGCCTCGTCCCATTCCTCATCGAATGGGAGCCGGGCCCGCACCCCTCGCAGACGTCCCCCGGCGGCGCTCTTCTCACCGAGCTCCAGGGCGAGCACCCGCAGCCGGACGCCGTGCAGCCGCTGCTAGATGCGCTCGGCGTGCACCTGCCGCTCACGGAGTCCGCTCGCCCGGCCCTCATCGCCACGATCGAAGGGCCGAACGGGACCGTGCTGCTGAGCTAGGCCTGCTCCTCCAGGGTCACCGCGTTCTCTTCTTCCTTCTCCGCCGCCTTAAGCAGCGCCGCCTTGCGCGCTTCGTCTGTCTCCTGCGCGGCGAAGCCCCGGTAGAGCGCGGCGCCGCTGCGCTCCAACTGGGCGAGGAGCGCCTTCTGCTCCGCCACCGTCTTGCCGCCGAACATCTCGGGCAGCAGCTCCTGCGCCGTCTTCGGCGGGTCGATCACCATCTGCGTCTGCGTGACGACGGCAACGGTGCGGCCGTCCTCGCGGGCGATGGTCGTCCGCCAGACCTGCGTACGCTTGCCCTTGTGGACCGGCTCGCAGGTGGCGATCACCTTCTGGCCTGACGGCGCGGCAGAGACGAAGTTCGTCTTGGACTCGATGGTCGTGGTTGTCGCGCCGGCCGGGATATTGTTCATGGTGCAGGCCGCGCCCATGAAGTCGGCCATCGTCATGATCGCGCCGCCGTGCATCGTCTTGCCGGTCGTGCAGAGTTCATCGGTGACCAGCAGCTCGGCGCGGAGGACGTCCGGCGTCGCTTCCAGGATCGTCATCCCGAGCACCTTCGGGAACATGGCATCCGCCACCCTGGTCAGCGCGTTCGTGTCGTACATGCGGCCCATTCTAGCCGCTGCACGCCGGCGACGTGCTCTCGAAGGCCCAGTCCAGCAGCGCGCCGGCGTCCACGTACTCGTCCTCGCTGTGCAGTACGGAGACGAGCAGCGTGCGATCCCCCCGCGTTGCGGCGGCGACGATCGTCTGGCCGGCGGAGTCGGTGAAGCCGGTCTTGACGCCGATCGCGCCGGGGTACTGGGTGAGGAAGAGGTTGATGTTCTCCAGCTCGCCCTTGTCCCAGTCCGGCGTGTACGCCTGCGTGCGCACGATCTCGGCCAGGGCAGGCTGCTGCAGGAGCGCGTGGCCGATCAGCGCGATGTCGTGCGCGGACGTGTAGAGGTGCGGGTCGTCGAGCCCGTGCGGGTTCGTGAAGTGCGTGTTCGAGAGGCCCAACACCGTGGCCGCGCTGTTCATCATCGTCACGAAGCTATCCTCGTTGCCGCCGATCGCGTCGGCGATTGCGATTGCCGCGTCCTGGCCGGAGCGCATCAGCAGCCCGTACAGCAGGTCTCGCAGCGTCATCTGCTCGCCGAGGTCGAGGCCCATCACGGTGCCGTCCGTCTCCTGCGAGAGCGCCACGCCATCAATGGGCGAGGTGATGACCTCGGACAGTTGCGCCTTCTCCACGGCGACGAGCGCGGTCATCATCTTGGTGAGGCTGGCCGGTGGGTAGCGCGTGTTCGCGTTAAAGGCGTAGATCTGTTTGCCGCACGGCTCTTCGAGGACGGCCGCCGAAAGGCCGGTGATCGTGGGCGCCGGCGCTGTCGAGTGGCGAGGCGTGGGCTGGGGGTTGGCGGCAGGCGCGGATGGCGTCGCGGTGTCACCGAGGACAGCGGGCTCGCACGAAGCCGTCTCGCACGATGGTGGGTCGCCGCCGCCGCCTCGCATCAGCAGACCGACCCCCGCCACGACGGCGATGACCAGGACGATGGGGACAAGCAGCGGGAGGAAGGACGCCTGCGCCGTGAGCTGGCTGCGGGGTACGGCACGGCCGCTGCGGCGCGGGGTGTAGCTGTAGCGCCTCAAGCACGGCCCTCCGTCCGGCGGACGGCAAACATTTGCTAAAAGGCTATCTCAGTTGCCGGGAAGAGACAATATGCGCCCCTAGATCGGATGGCGGCAATGCGGCGCTTACCCCAGCATGCGCGGCACCGGGTTCTCCCGCGCCATGATCTTCTCGAAGCGGTCGCGGAAGATGAAGTCCATCTCCGGGTGCGTGATCACGTACAGCTTCTCGTCGCGGATCGCCTGCAGCACCTGGTCCGCGATCTCCGCCGGTGATTTGCCGGTCTTCAGGAAGTTGCGCACCGCCTCCTCCATCGCCTGCAAGCGCTCTGCGTCCACCTGGGGCACGGCGGTGTGAGCGAGCTCGGCCGGCCGGTTGCGGGCGGCGTCCAGGATGCTCGTGTTCACCCAGCCCGGGCAGAGCACGGAGACGCCGATCTTGGCGTTGGCCAGCTTCAGGTCGTTGAACATCGATTCGGACAGCGCGACGACGGCCTGCTTCGTGACGCCGTAGATGCCGGAGCCTGTCATCAGCCCGGCCAGCGAGGCCGTGTTTACGATGTGGCCCTCCTCGTCCTGCTTCAGCATGATCGGGAGGAAGGTGCGCATGCCGTGGATCACTCCCCACAGGTTCACGCCCATGATCCAGTTCCAGTCATCGAGGGTGTTTTCCCAGATCGGGCCCCAGGCCCCGGCCACGCCCGCGTTGTTGCAGACGATGTGCACGCCCCCGAACGCAGCGAGCGTCTCCTGCGCCAGCTTCTCCAGCGCTTCTGGCTTCGAGACGTCCGTTTGCACGCCCAGCACGTCGACGCCTTTTTCCCGGAACTCCGCTTCGGCCTGCTTGAGCGCCTTCTCCTCGACGTCGGCCAGCACGATCTTCATGCCTTCGCTGGCGAAGCGCTCCGCCAGCCCGCGCCCGATGCCAGAGGCGCCGCCGGTGACGACGGCCACTTTGTCCTTGAAGTCCTTCATCGCGCTTGTCTCCTTCGGTTAATTCTGCGAACAATCTGCGATCTGCGGCTGGTTCACCGCCCTTTGAACTCCGGCTCGCGCTTTTCGGCGAAGGCGCGTGGCCCCTCGATGGCGTCCTCGGTGCCCTGCGCGATGAACATCGCCTGCGTGGCCAGGTCCAGCGCCGCGTCGACGTCCGTGTTGGCCGAGCGGTAGACGAGCCGTTTCGCCAGCTGTATCGAGACGGCGGGGCCCTTCGCCAGCTTCATCGCGTACTCGCGGGTGTAGTCCATGAGCTTGTCGGCGGGCACAACCGCGGTCACGTAGCCCATCGCCAGCGCCTCCTGGGCGTCCATGATGCGCCCCGTCCAGATCAGGTCCAGCGCGCGGGCCGTGCCGACGAGCCGTGGCAGGTAGTAGGCGCCGCCGTCGCCGGGGATGATGCCCATGCGCACGTACGTCATCCCGAAACGCGCCTGCTCCGAGGCGAAGCGCATGTCGCACATCGAGGCCATGTCCATGCCCGCGCCAACGGCTGCCCCGTTGACCGCCGCTATGTACGGCTTCTCCATCAGCGAGACGAGGCGTGGTATGCGCTGCACGCCGTCGCGGAGGAAGTTGCGGTTCTCCACCGGCGTCCGCTCGCGGTTCTGCAGGCCACGCAGCGGGCCCTCGCCGCGGGCTACGTCGGCGCCGGCGCAGAAGCCGCGTCCGCTGCCCGTGACGATGACGACGCGCGTGTCGGCGTCCGTATGGGCGTCCCAGAGCGCCTGATACCACTCCTCGATCATGCGGCCGGTGAAGGCATTCATGCGCTCCGGCCGGTTCAGCGTGATCGTGGCAATGCCGTCCCTCTTGTCGTAGATGATCTGCTCGAAGTCCATCTTGCGCTCCGCTCGGGTTACAGACAGATGTGGTAGGGGCGAGCGGCGCTCGCCCGAACGCTCGCTAACTTAACACGCTGCGCCGTCTGATCGGCAACTGCTGTCGCCAATTCGCGATGCCCCGGGCCGACCGCCCGGTCGCCGCTGCGAGTCGCCTAGACCTTGCCGATCAGCGATTTCACGCAGGCGCGCGTGCGGGCCAGCGAGGCCTGCGCGTCGTCTCCGACCGGGAAGGCGGCGACGGCGAACTCCGTCGCGCCGGCCGAGGCGACCGCGCGGATCTGCCTCTCGACTTCCGCCTCGTTGCCGACGATGGCGACGTCGGCCGGGCCGGTCGCGCCTTCCTTCTGCAGCATGCGCTGGTAGTTGGGCAGCGTGCCGTAGACCATGAAGGAGCGGCCCGCCCGCTCCCGCGCCTCCGCGGCGTTGTCAGTCACCGCCACCGGCAGGCCAACTACGACGCGGGGTTCGCCCTTGCCCGCCTCTTTCGCAGCCTTCGTCAGGCGCGGCAACACGTGAGACTCGAGCGTCTTCGGGCCGGTCATCCAGGTGATCGTGCCGTCGCACATCGTGCCGGCCGTCTTCAGCATGACCGGCGCCAGGGCGGCGATGAGTACGCCGGGCTTGCTGTCCGCCGGCACGGCCACGGTCGCGTGCACCTTGAACATCTCGCCCTCGAAGTCGGCGCGGCCGGTCTGGATCAGCGATTGCACGATCGTCAGGTACTCGCGCATGTGGACGGCCGGCCGGTCGTAGGAGAGGCCCCACATCGCCTCGACAACGGGGGCATGGGAGAGGCCGATGCCCAGGCTGAAGCGGCCGCCGGCCGCTGACTGTGTCGTCAGCGCTTGCTGTGCCATGACGGTGGGGTGGCGCCCGTAGGTGGGCACGACCGATGTGCCGAACTGGATGCGGGAAGTCCGTTGCCCGGCCAGCGCGATGACGGTGAGGACATCCGGGCCGAAGATCTGGCCGTACCAGACCGAATCGAAGCCGTCGTTCTCGGCGTCGATTGCCCCTTGTACATGCCCCTGGACGTCCTGCGCCCCTCCGTAGAAAATGCCGAGTTTCATGCGTCCCTCCCTCGCAAAACCGCGCCAAGCATATCGACGCGGGTGTAACGCTGTCAAAAGCTGCAGCGTCTACCGGTAACACACACGTAATTCCGCTGAGACATAGGCATTGACAGGGGCGCGTAATATGAGTGTAGGCCGAATTCTCGCCCGGAGAGGCGAGGAGCGGGGGACCCGACCAAAGCCGCAAGGGGTGTATCCGCTGAAAGGCGGAAGGGCAGCGATCTCAGCCCTAACCCGACAGCTAACCTCGCAGGCCACTGAGACGGCCACTTGCCCCGCAGCCGGTGCGCCCCAAGACCGGCACGCGGAGCAGACGGTCCGCGATGAGAAGGAGGAGTAGCATGCGTTACTTCCCCAAGCGGGCGCGAACGAAGCAGGACATAGCGCTTCTGCTCAAGGTCTGTCCTAACTGCCTGGGTGACCTGGTCACCCGGTTAGACGTAAGCGGAGTGTATTATCTCTGCATGCAGTGCAGTGAGGCGGTGCACCCGCAACAGAAGCGCCCGGCCCTCCCGGCGCCGCGCGTCGCCGTTCAGCCTGGGGAGTCGCTCTCCGGGCCCAAGCCATCGCTCACGTAGCCCCTGGATGACGGGGGACGACGAAGAGACCGAGATCCTGGAGGGCCGCCTCCTGGGTGCAGACCTCTCCAACTTCGTTCCCCGCATCTTCGTCACCGATCCAGACGATATCGAAGAAGGCCGCACCTTCATCTGGACCCCGTTCGACTGGTTCGAGCGGATCGAGGCCGACAACGGCGCGGTCGAGTTCTCGCCGCTCTCGATGGATGAGCCAGACCTCGATGAGTGGCTGCGCGAGCAGGGACTGGAGAAGACGGAGCTGGACGACAGGTTCGCTCGCGATGTGCGCGAGGAGTTCCTGAACGAGCCGACGTACTACCCGGAGGCGCCGGAGCTGTCCAACCAGGAATGACCGGTCCGCGCTTCTGGATCGGAACCTCGGGGTGGAACTACGGGCACTGGCGCGGGCTCTTCTACCCGCAAAAGCTCGCCGTCAAGCACTGGTTCGAGTTCTACTCCCGGCACTTCCCGACCGTCGAGATAAACAACACCTTCTACCGTGAACCCGCCGCCGAGACCTACGACAGATGGGAGAGGCAGGCGCCGGAGGGCTTCCGCTATGCCGTCAAGGCGCACCGCTACCTGACGCACCGCAAGCGCCTGATCGAACCTGAGGACTCGCTGGAGCGGGTGATCAAGGGCGCGCGCAGGCTGAAGGAGCACATGGGCCCCGTGCTCTACCAGCTGCCGCCGTACTTCAAGCGCACGGAGGAGCACGCCGCCCGGCTGGAGGCGTTCCTGGAGCTGCTCCCCGGCGACATGCAGCACTGCGTGGAGTTCCGCGACAATTCCTGGTGGGAGGACGAGGCGACGTCCGCTCAACTGCGGCGGCACAACGTAGCCTTCTGCTGCCACGATAGCGGCGGCAAGGAAACTCCGTTTGTGGCGACGGCCGGCTTCGCGTACGTGCGCTTTCACGGCGGCAGCGCGCACGCCGGGAACTACGCTGATTCAGAGCTGAGGAGCTATGCCGATCGCCTGGAGAGGCTGGCAGTCCAGGCGGACACGGTGTATATCTACTTCAACAACGATGTCGGCGGGCACGCAATCACGAACGCACAAACCCTGGCCAGGATGCTGAACGTAAGTCCAGCCGTGCCCGTTTGAGGGGGACAGATGTTGAACCGGCTTCTCGTCGCACTGGACGGCTCGCCAGAGTCGGAAGCGATCATCCCGCACGTCGCGCGGCTTCTCTCCAACACGATGTGCCAGGTCACGCTGGCCATGGTCATCAAGGAGCCGAAGCCGGAGGGGCGGACGCGTCTCGTCGCCGGGGGCGTGCAGATCTCCACAGGCCAGCTTGAGAACATGCCTTTCCAGGAGCAAGAAGTGGTCTACGAAGGCGAGACGGAAGACCAGGCGATTGAGCGCGTGATGCGCGTCCGCGGCGAGTACCTGCAGAAGCACGCCGACCGGTTACGGGGGCTTAGCATCGCGGCCGAGCGCAAGGTGCTCATGGGCGATGACGTGGCGCAAACGCTGGCTGACCACGCGAAAGAGGGCAGTTACGACGCCATCGCCATGGCCACGCACGGACGCGAGGGGCTGACGCGCCTCCTGACGGGCAGCGTCGCCGGGAAGGTGTGCGAGAAGGCCGGCCTCCCGGTGATCATGGTGCGCGCGACGAAGTAGGCGCGGCGCCCGCCGGGTGTGGTACATATGAGGCAGCCTGACGCTCACACACTGGAGGCTATCCGTGTTCAAGAAGATCCTCGTCCCGCTTGACGGCTCACAAATCGCCGAGGCGATCCTGCCCTTCGCTCAGGAGATAGCGCGGAAGGCAGAAGCGGAGATGCTGTTGGTGACCGCCGTCCAGCAGGTGGGCGTCTGGGATGCCACTCTCTCGCTGCAGGTGATGGACAAGGAGGAGCAGGCGGCCACGCAGTACCTCACCGACCTGGCGATCAAGCTGGGCGGCAACGTGAAGAGCCGCGTCCTGCACGGAGACGCCGCGGAGGCAGTCCTCACGGCGGCCGACAGCGAAAAGGCTGACCTGATCGCGATCAGCACCCACGGCCGCAGCGGGATCCGGCGTTTCATCTTCGGCAGCGTGGCCACCAAGCTCCTGGAGGCGGCGAACATCCCTGTCCTCTTCCTGCGGCCAAAGGCGGGGGAGGACAAGGGTGCGCCCGGCCCTGTTGTGAAGAAGATACTGGTGCCGCTGGACGGCTCTGACGTGGCGATGAGCGTCATGCCCACCGTAGAGGAGTTCGCCAAGACGATGGGCGCCTCGCTCGTGCTGTTCCACGCGGTCGCGCCGATCGCCGCTTACCCCGGGTTCGAGGCGGCGGCCGTCCCGGCGATGAACACGGTCACCGATGAGTTGCAGGCGCAAGCGAAGGAGATATTGGGCCGGGCCGCTGAGGGCGCACGCTCCCGCGGCGTCCAGGCGGAGATGATCGTCTGCCTGGACACGGCGGTGGACGGCATCCTGCGCGCCGGCGACGACACTAGGTGCGACCTCATCGCCATCGGCACGCACGGGCGTGGCGGCCTGGGGCGCCTGGTGCTCGGCAGCGTGGCGGACGGCGTCGTCCGCCGCAGCGCGGACATCCCCTGCCTGGTCATCCGGTCCACTGAGCCCAGTTAGCATGCCTAGACCGCTGCAGGCAGCCATCGCCTTCGGGTTCGGAAGGGAGAACTGGGAGCGCGCCGTCGATTTCGTCGTCGAGGCGGAGAAGCTGGGCGTCGGCTCGGTCTGGTTCGCCGAGGCCTGGGGCTCCGATGCCATCTCGCCCCTCGCCTTCGTCGCCGCGCGCACGTCGAAGATCAAGCTCGGCACCGGCATCTTGCAGGCCGGGACGCGCACTCCGGCGCTCGTCGGCATGACGGCGGGCACGCTCGCGGCGCTCACGGGCGGGCGCTTCGTGCTCGGCCTGGGCACCAGCGGCCCGCAAGTTATCGAAGGCTGGCACGGGCTGCCGTTCAAGCAGCCGATCCAGCGCATGCGGGAGATTGTCGACATCGCGCGGCTGGTTATGAGCGGCGAGCGCGTCTCCTACGAGGGCCGCGTCTACCAGTTGCCGCTACCCGGCGGCGAGGGCAAGGCG
>DATKKM010000106.1:0-5640 GCA_035542855.1 Dehalococcoidia bacterium | reverse complement strand
GCTGGCGCGGCACTTCCGCTGGACGCCGCGCGCCTCAGGCTAGGCCGCGTCGTGGACGGATTCGGCGTCGGCGTCCATCTCGTGCGTGATGAAGAGCTGGAAGGCGCGGTCGAAGGACTCGGCGCTGAGGACGGGCTCCTCCGCATCGAAGGCCGCGCTCTCGGTCAGGATCTCCAGCACATCACGCGCGAATGAGCCGCGCGGCTTCAGCGTTGGCTGGGAGTACATCTTGTCGACTGCATACTCCAGCGCGCCGTCTTCGACATTGATCTTCTTCTGGCGGCAGGCGTTACGCAGGATCTCGGCGAAGTTGTCGCGGTGGGGGTTGGGGATCTGGATCTTGTAGAGGATGCGCCGCAGGAGCGCCTCGTCGGCCAGGTCCTTGATGCGCATGTTGGTGGCGAATAGCAGCTGCAGACGGAAGGGCACAACCAGCTTTTCGCCGGTGACCAGCGTCAGGCTGTCCCAGCCGCGCTCCAGCGGGATGAGCCAGCGCGTCAGCAGGTCTCGCGTCGGGATCTGCTGGCGGCCGAAGTCGTCGATGATCAGGGCGCCGTTGATCGCCTTGATGTGCGGCGGCGCCTGGTAGAAGCGCGCCGTGGGGTCGTATCCCAGGTCCAGCGCCTCGCGGTCCATCTCCGCGCCAAGGACAACGGCCGGGCGCTTCACGGTGACCCAGCGGCGGTCCTTACGCAGGTCGTCCTTCATCGAGTTGTCGTCCGTCTGCTGCTCCAGCGATTCGTGGATCGACTGGTCGAAGACGCGGATGACCTGGCCGTAAGCGTAGATCGCATAGGGGACGAGGGAGAAGCCGCCCATGTCCTCCGAGTAGCGTTCCAGGAGCACCGTCTTGCCGTTGCCGGATGGGCCGTGGATGATCGTGGACTTGCCGGAGTAGAGCGCGCGGGCCAGGGCGTCCGCCACGTCAGGCGGCAGCACCAGGTCGTGCAGGCTGGCCTTGATGCGGGCGCGGCTGCTGGTGTCCTGCTTGTACTCCAGTAGCTTCTTGATGACGGCGTTGTACTGCTCCGCCGTAACGGGGCAGGGGCCGGCGTAGCGCGTCCGCTCCAGCGCCTCCGCCACGCGGCCCTGGCCGCGCTCCGAGAGGCGATAGCGATAGTTGCCGGTGTAAAGGTCCGACTGGCTGAGGATCTCCACCAGGCGTTCCTCCGTGAGAGCGGAGAGCAGCTGCGAGACAATCTCCTGGGAGAGGCCCAGGCGGCGCGTCAGTTGCGCCATGGAGGGCGTCCCGGAGTAGTGGATGATCTTGAGCGTCAGGTCCGTCAGGAAGGCCTTGGAGAGGCCCACCTCGGAGAAGGTGCGGGGCGCCGGCGGGATCAGGCCGTCGTCGGCGCCTTCGGCGACGTCGGACACGGCGGCCATCGTCTTCGTG
Organism: Dehalococcoidia bacterium; assembly: GCA_035542855.1. Lineage (GTDB taxonomy): Bacteria > Chloroflexota > Dehalococcoidia > SM23-28-2 > RBG-16-64-32 > DATKKM01. The sequence goes on along the minus strand of DATKKM010000106.1, from coordinate 4,247 downwards.
ATGAAGGCCGACATCGAGTCCGTCGGCTCAGGCGCGTCGAGCGGCGCAGCGGGGTTGCGGGTGAAGAAGGAGGGCACGCCTCCAGCGCCCGGCGACTCCTCTTCAGTGTCGTCCTCAGTAGCGGCCGGACCGTTGAATGTGCCGAAAATCCCCTCGGAGCGCTCGCTGTCGTCGGTCATGGTGTACCTCACGCAATAGCTAATCGTGCCCGCTCTGGCATTGGGCCTCGTCTAGGTAGACGCAACGCATTTACCCACTGTTACCGTCTTGGTAATTGGCGCGCGCCTCCGCAAGGGGGCAAACCCTTGACCGACGTCAGCGCCAATGGTGAAATTGGGACAACGTTGTGTCTATCGAAACGAATGTAGCTTATAGAATTAATCATTTGTCACAATGGAAATTCCGCCAGTCGTAATCGACCGTCTGCCGCTCTACGCTCGGGCCCTGGCTTCCCTGGAGTCACAGGGCCGCGAGGTGGTTAGCTCCCAGGAGCTGGGCCACCAGCTCAGCGTGACGCCCGCCCAGATCCGCAAGGACCTCAGCTACTTCGGGCGGTTCGGGAAGCAGGGGCGCGGCTACAACGTGCGCAAGCTGCTGGAAGAGCTGCGGCGCATCCTGGGCCTGAACAGGCAGTGGCGAATGGCGCTCGTCGGCACGGGGCGCCTGGGCCGGGCGATTCTGGGCTACGAGGGGTTCGGGCCGCAGGGGTTCAACATCGTCGAGGCGTTCGACTCAGACACCAGCATGATCGGCTCAGAGTTGGGCGGCCTGACGGTGCACGACACGGCGGACCTGGAGGCCGTGCTCGATCGGAGCCCCGTTGACGTGGGCATCGTGGCGGTGCCGGCCGAGACGGCGCAGGACGTGATCGACCGCCTGGTCAAGTGCGGCGTCCGCGCCATCCTGAACTATGCGCCGATAGCGGCGCACGTCCCGCGCGGCGTGCAGATCAAGCGGATAGACCCGGTGCTGTCCCTGCAGGGGATGACGTACTACCTGAAAGCGCAGAACGCGTCGGCGAAGTAGCCGCCGCTGGTTTGGATCGGAGGTGACCAGTTGCCAGAACACTCCATCGCGATCACCCTTCCGACTAAGCCCGTGAAGAACGCTGACACAACGATCGAGATCTGGAGCGGCAGCCGGAAGCTGGGCACTATGCAGATATCAAAGGGCAGTCTGGACTGGCTGCCCGCTGGTGCGCAGAAGCGCAGGCGCATCACGTGGGAGAACCTGGCGGTCCTACTGGAGAACCCCAACCGGTCGCTGGTAGCCTTGAGGCGCGACGCGGCCTGACGGTTCGAATCAGAGGCCTAGAAGCTGACCAGCCACTCGCCTTCGGGGGGCATGGAGCGCTTGATCAGGTCCAGGTGGTCCAGGGCGATGCCGGCGCCCATGGCCACGCACTCCATCGGGTTGTCCGCCACGTAGCAGGGGATCCCGATCTCTTCCGTGATCAGCCGGTCCAGGTTGCGCAGCATCGCCGTGCCGCCCGATAGCACGATGCCGCGGTCCACGACGTCCGAGGCCAGCTCCGGTGGCGTCCGCTCCAGCACTGAGCGCACCGCGCCGACGATGGCCGTGAGCGGGTCCTGGATGGCGTTCGTCACGTCCGTGGAAGAGACCGTTATCGTGCGAGGGAGGCCTGTGATCTGGTCGCGGCCGCGCACCTGGTAGGTCATCTCATCGTCGAGCATCAGCGCCGAGCCGATGGCGATCTTCAGCTCCTCTGCCGTGCGGTCGCCGACGACGAGGTTGTGGCGCCGCTTCACATAAGCCGCGATGGCGTCGTCCAGGCGATCGCCGGCCACGCGCACCGACTCGCTGACGACGATCCCGTACATCGAGATGACAGCGGCCTCGGTCCGCCCGCCGCCGATGTCGACGATCATGTGCCCCTGCGGCACGTTGACCGGGATGCGGGCGCCAATGGCCGCCGCCAGCGGTTCTGGGATGAGGTGCGCCGGGCGGCGCGCGCCGGCGGCCTCCGCAGCGTCCTGCACGGCGCGCTGCTCCACCCCGGTGACGCCGGCGGGCACGCAGATCATCACCTCCGGCCGCACGAAGGATACGCGCCCGACGACTCTGCCGATGAAGTAGCGCAGCATCGCCTCTGTGGTCACGTAGTCCGCGATCACACCCTCTCGCATCGGCCGGATGACCTGGATGGCGCCGGGCGTGCGGCCCAGCATGTCGCGCGCCTCGGTGCCGACGGCCACGATGCTGTTGTCGCGCTGGGCCACCGCCACTACGGCGGGTTCCGAGATGACGATGCCTCGCCCCTTGACGTAGACCAGCACGTTTGCCGTGCCCAGGTCTACGCCGATCCTTCTGCCAAATACCATCAAACCCTCTCGATGCTGGCCCCCAGCGCCCGCAGCTTCTCGTCGATTCGTTCGTAGCCGCGGTCCACGTGGTAGACGTCGGTGACCTCGGTGCGGCCGCGTGCGACGAGGCCGGCGAGGATGAAAGCGGCTCCGGCTCGCACGTCCATGGCTCGCAGCGAAGAGCCGGTCAGGGGCGTAGGCCCGCTAATGATAGCAACGGTGGTGCCCGTCGTCACTATTTCGGCGCCCATCTTGCGCAGCTCGCTGATGTAGAGGAGCCGGTTGTCGAAGACTCGCTCGTGCACGTAGCTGACGCCGCTGGCCTGCGTCAGCAGGACAGCGAATGGCGCCTGCAGGTCCGTCGCGAAGCCGGGGTAGGGGAGCGCCTGCACGGTGACGGCCTTGAGCGGGCCGTGCTGCCGCACGCGGAGGCTATCGCCGTCTGTCTCGACGACGGCGCCGGTCTGCCGCAGCTTGTAGAGGAAAGACGTGAGGTGGGCCAGGTTCACGCCTTGTATCTCCACTTCCCCGCCGGTGATGACGCCGGCGATGGCGAAGGTGCCGGCCTCCAGGCGGTCCGGGATCATCGGGAAGCGCACCGGCTTGAGAGATGCCACTCCTTCGACGGTGATAGTGCCGGTGCCGGCGCCCGTAATGCGGGCGCCCATGGCGTTCAGCATCTCGGCCAGGTTCTGCACTTCTGGCTCGGCGGCGGCGTTGACGATGGTGGTCGTTCCGTCCGCCAGGGCAGCGGCCATCATCGCGTTCTGGGTGCCAAGCACGCTGGGGTAGTCCGCGAAGAAGACGTTGCCCCGCAGCTTGCTGGCGCGGGCGTGGAAGGCGTCGGCGTCGATGTGGACGTCTGCGCCCAGGGCGCGGAAGCCCTCCAGGTGCACCTCGATGGGCCGCTGTCCGATCACGTCGCCGCCCGGCGGCGGGCATGACGCCTCTCCGAACCGTCCGAGCAGCGCTCCCATCACCAAAAAGCTCCCCCGCAGCGAGCCCACAAGCTCCCGGTCCGGGCACGTCCTGTCGACGCTCGCGCTGTTGATCCGCAGCGTGTGCTCGTCGTCCCACTCGACCTTCGCGCCGAGTGAGCGCATCACGTCCGCCATCTGCTCGATGTCCGCGATGCGCGGGACGTTCTCGAGCAGACAGTCGTCGCCCACCAGCAGGCACGCCGCCATCGCCCCCAGCGTTGCGTTCTTGGAGCCGCCCACTTCGACCGCACCCCGCAACGGGGTGCCGCCCTCGATCAGGAACGTCTGCTCTCGTAGTCGTGTTGTCAGTACGGCGCCTCCGCCATCAGGCTAAACGTTGCGATAGGAGAACACAAACGAAGGGGCGACCCCCTGGTCGCCCCCATGATGGTCACGTCTGTACAACGCACTACGAGCCCGGCGGTGTCGTGCCCGGCGGCGGACGGACGCCGGCGGTGCGGCGGTGCCTGCGCTCGGCGGCGCGCAGCCGCAGGAGCGCGCGTTGCAGGGCCGCGGCGGCGGCCGCCAGCTCTTCGCGGCCTATCCGCTCGTCCAGGGCGCGCTGAGCGCGCAGGCGGGCCTCTTCGGCGCGGGAGACATCTATCTCCTCCACGCGCTCGGCGGCATCGGCCAGGATCGTCACGCGGTTCTCGCGCACTTCCAGGAAGCCGCCGGTGATCGTGGAGACGGTCTCTTCGTTGCCCTTGACGATGCGCATGATACCGGGGTGGATCATCGTCAGCAGCGGCGCGTGGTGCGGCAGCACGGTCAGCTCGCCTTCGCTGCCCGGCACGACGATCTCGTCGACGCCGTCCTCGGCGTAGACCTCGCGCTCCGCGGTGACAATGTGGACGCTAAGTGGCATGACCTGCTACGCCGCCTTCTCCTGCGCCGCCATCTTCTCGGCGGCCTCGGCTGCCTCTTCGATCGTGCCGACCATGTA
>DATKKM010000105.1:0-10207 GCA_035542855.1 Dehalococcoidia bacterium | reverse complement strand
TCAATGTGGCGTTCTTCAACCCCGCCCTGTTGGAGCGGCTGCAGATCGGGCCGTTCTTCGGCAGTCTGCTGGAGTCGCAGTACAAGAACGACGAGCAGATGGACAACCAGCTGCGCAGCGTCCTCTTCCAGCTGCCCGGACCCGGCATCACCGACCCCAGCGAGTGCTTGAACGACCAGAACCTGCCGGACTGCTTCAGCGTAGTGCAGGACCTGGGCGCGATCGACATCCAGCGCGGGCGGGACCACGGCATCGCCACGTACAACGATCTGAGGAAGGCGTATGGCCTGCCGCCGGCCATGTCCTTCAAGCAGATCACGGGCGAGAGCACTGAGTCGTTCCCGAACGACCCGGAGATTGATCCCGGCGACCCGATCAACGATCCGGACATCCTGGACTTCGTTCTGTTGAAGGACGCCAACGGCAACGTGCTGCCGCCTGGCACGGAGGAAGGCGCGGTCGTTGGCGTGCGGCGGACGACGCTGGCGGCGCGGCTGAAGGCGGTGTACGGGAACGTGAACAACCTGGACGCCTTCGTGGGCTTGATGGCGGAGAAGCATGTGCCGGGGACGGAGTTGGGGCCGCTGCAGCTGGCGATCTGGAAGAAGCAGTTCACGGCTTTGCGAGACGGTGACCGCTACTTCTACGCGAACTACCCGGCGCTGGCCAAGATACAGAGCACGTTTGGGATCAGCTACCAGCACTCGCTGGCGGAGATCATCGCGATGAACAGCGACGTGGACCCGGGTGATCTGCACAGCAACGTGTTCAAGCTGTCTTCGCCAATGCTGGCCATCAACATCACGAGCGGGCCCGGGAGCGGTGCGCCTTCACTGCCGGCGGGCAGTGTCGCGGCGGTGGCGGCGCTGCCGGGCGCCGGATTCGAGGCGGCGCCGCGCAAAGAGCGGGCGTCCGCGGTCTAGCCTCCCCGCGAGACGATAGGCCCGGCGGCCGGGACGGCCTGGCCGCCGGGTTCTGCTATCCGGCGCCGGTCTGCAGCTTGCGGCGCACCCAGTCCTCCAGCGTTTGCCTGTCTATGCGCCACTGTTTGCCCACCTTGACGGCGGGGATGGCCCCCTGGCGGGCGAGGCGATATACGGTGGATGCGTGGAAGCGAAGGTAGTCGGCAGCCTCCTCGATGGTCATCAGCCCGCTGTTGTCCTTGTTGCCCCGGACCGGCTGCATTTCGTCTGTCAGGATGCACTAACCTCTGGGCCTCTAATTGACGCCAATATATAGCAGACCACGGCCTGTGAACAGGCGGTTTCGGGAGCAAGATGCACTTAAGATGCGAAAATTTACGAGCGAACGGCCCGGACGCAGTTCTTGCCGTTCTCTTTCGCCATCTGCAAAGCGGAATCTGAGCGCGAGATGAGGGTTTCGGCGTGCGCGTCGTCGTTGCGGTCAAAGTCCCCGACGCCGACGCTGACTGTGATGTGCAGCGGCCGCCCGCCGACGTCGATAGGCTTGGCGCCGATAATCGCGCCGATGCGCACCGCCAGGTCGAACGCTCCCTCGATCGTTGTCTCGGGTAGGAGGACGCAGAACTCCTCGCCGCCGTAGCGCGCGACGAAGTCGGTCTCGCGGACGGCGTTCTGGATGCGCGCGGCGACCTGGCGGAGGATCTCGTCGCCGGCCAGGTGGCCGTACTTATCGTTGACCTGCTTGAAGTCGTCGATGTCGATCATCAGGCAGGAGAGGCTGCGCGCGTAGCGGGCTGCGCGCTGCCATTCGGTCTGCAGAGCGCGGTCCAGCTGGCGGCGGTTGTAGAGCCGGGTGAGGGAATCGGTGATGGAGAGTCTTTCCAGCTCGTCGCGCAGGCGCTTCTCTTCGCTGAGGTCGATGATGGCGATGGAGATGCCCTCGCTGCCGCCCACATCGCCGATGCGGTGCAGACTGAGCATGGCGGCGATGGGCTCTGCGCCGGGGAAGCTGATTTCCAGCTCGCAGCGGGCGGAGGAGCCGCGGAGCGCCTCTTCCATCTTCGTCTCCAGCAGCACGGCGTCGTCGGCGTCGATGAGCTCGCCGATGTTGAGGCCGAGCAGGCGGTCCGGGTCACAGCCCAGGATGTCGCCGACGCGGTTGTTGGTGAACAGGATCGCGCCCGTTGAATCGACGGTGATGATGCCTTCTTGCAGCGTCTCAATGATGATGCGGTAGGCGCGGTCGCTGCCGGGGGCGAAGAGTGGCGCCGTGGCCCCGGCCACGGGCAGCAAGACGGCGTCCACCTGCCCCTGGCGGGCGGCGCTGGCGGCGGCGATGCACTCTTCGATCCGCTCTGGCAGCGCTTCGCTGCGCAGGGTGTCAGCGCTGAGCATGGCGGCCCCGCTGAGATCAGAGACGTTCTCCGGAAGACGCACGCCCTGGGCGCGGACGAGGAGCACGGTGGAGGCGTCGGGGCCGGCAGCTTCGATGATCTCGGGCAGGCTGAAGCCGTCGCCGCTGATGATGCCGGGGTCCAGCATGAGGACATCGAACGGCTTGGTGTGCAGCTTCTTGAGCATGGCGTGGGCGTCCGTGGCGACGTCGATATCGAACTGGATTGCGCTGGACTTGAGGACGGAGCGCGAGGCCGTCACGTCCGAGATGTTGGACGTGGCCAGAAGCAGGCGGATCTTGTCCTGGTCAGGCTTTTTGGTGAACACGGTTGTTGCGCACTCCATCAAAGGAAATGGCCGGCATCTGGAGGCCGTGCCGGACCTTTTCCGGGCTGGACAGGTCTCCGATGACGCGCTTGACGGGCAGCGGCATGAGGCGAAGGAGAGTGGGTGTGACCAGGATGCCGTCTTCGTAGGCCATCTGCGGCTTCTTGAGCACGTCTATGATGTCCAGCGAGTACATACCCTGGTACTCCGCATCCAGCAGGCGCTTGATGGCGCTGATGGCGCGGACGGAGTTAGGGGTGTGGCCGCTGACGTACAAGCGCAGCGTGAATTCCATCCTATGCTCCCCGGAGCGGGGTGTGGTTTCCTGGTTGAATCTGCCCGGATTCGGCCAGCCGGTGAATCGCGTCTTTGCTGACCCGCCACTGCTTGCCGAGCTTGAGCGCCGGAAGGTGGCCGCCGCGGACCAGCCGGTAGACCGTGGAAGGGTGGAAGCGCAGGCAGTCAGCGGCTTCAGCGACGGTCATCAGGGGGTTTGCCTGTTGTCTTTCGTCTCGCTCGTGCTGGTTTGCCATGCGCCCCTCCGTCTGTGAGATAGGCATAGTGATGCGATGGGGAGATGCCGGTGCGGAAGGCTGCGTTACAGACTGTTGCAGGGCAATACTGGGCAGTACAGTGCTCAGCGGCGATGATAGTGGGCAAGACGCGCCTTAACCCGCGGCGCCAGGAGGGGTGAAAGGCCGGGCGGCCACTCCAGATGTGGCCACCCGGCCTCGGTCTCGAATCCTCTTAACGTCAGGCCACGAACGCGTCCATCTCCGCGTCCTCTTCCGCCCAGGCGCTGCGGAAGCCGCGCTCCAGGCTATCGGCGACGCCGGTGAACTGCTGGTAGGCGAGCCTGATCGCCTCCGCGGACAGCACGGGCTCCGCGCCCTCCTGGCGGAAGTTCTCCGCGAGGATACCGATGAGGTCGCGCGAGAGGGAGCCGTAGAGCCTGCCGTTGAGCACGCGCTCGATGAACGAGACGGCGCCCTCGATGTTCTCGGCGTCGTAGTGGACGGAGTACTGGTGGCAGGCGCGGCGGAGGATCTCCGTGAACTGATCGCGGCGGACGGAGGGGATGTAGACCTTGTAGGGGATGCGGCGGAGGTAGGCGGAGTCCGTGAGGTCGCCGGGGTTGAGGTTGGTGGAGAAGAGGATGGTGACATGGAAGGGGACGTCCAGCGCTTCGCCGGTGCGCAGGAGCAGCTGGTCGCGCCCGCGCTCAAGCGACATGATCCAGCGGTTCATGATCTCCGCCGGGGTCACCTTCTGGCGGCCGAAGTCGTCCACCACGAAGACGCCGCCCTGCGCCTTGAAGTGAGCCGGCGCCTGGTAGAAGCGGGTGACCGGGTCGTAGCCCAGCTCAAGCGATTCCGGGCCGATCTCACCGCCTACGATGACGCCGGGCCGCTTGATGCGTACCCAGCGGCGGTCATGGTGCTCGAAGCTGGACTGCCGCCGGGCGAGGCCGGGCTCTGCGGGCTGGCGCTCCGCTTCTTCGTCTCGCTCGGGTATCCGGTCGTGGATCTTGGGGTCGAAGACGCGGATGATCTGGCCGTGGGCGTAGATGGAGTAGGGGACGAGGACTTCGCCCTCCATGGCGTCGATGAATGACGAGAGGATGTGCGACTTACCGTTGCCGGTGGAACCGAAGACCATGGTGGCGCGGCCGGACCGCAGTGCCTTGGTGAGGCGGTCGATCACGGCTTCGTCCAGGACGAGCGACTCGATTGCGTTGCGGACGGAGGCCTTGCTGGGGCGCCAGTCCGGCGAGACGGTGGAGGAGAAGATGCGCTCGTACTGGGTGAGAGTCACGGGTGCTGGGCCCGCGTAGCGGCAGCGGTCCAGGGCCCGTTCGGCGCGGGCCTCGCCCTTATCGGTAAGCCTGTAGCGGAAGTCACGCTCGCTGGAGTAGTCGGCAGAGCTGACGACTTCGACCAGGTTGTCACGGCGCAGCGTGTTGAGGATCTCGCTGACGTGCACGGTCGGCAAGCCCATGGTGCGCGCGAGGTGAGTCGCCATCGGCTGCTCCGAGTAGTGGACTACCTTGAGCGCCAGCTCCTGGAGGAAGTTCGGGGAGAGCCCGATCTCTTCCAGTGTCTGTGGTGCGGCCGGCAACCGCGACGTCACTTGCCTGGGTGGCTGTCTGGTCCCGTCACCCGACCCATCGCTTTGAGGGATGAAGCCCTCGAACGTCTCGGCCATTGCGCGTCTCCTTTCGTGATTGCGCTTGCCCGGATTGCTTAGCGTCTGGCACTCAAAGCTGCCTGCCTCGCGTGCTGGACGTCCTTTCGATAGAAGTTGCCGGCGATCCTGCTGAAGCCTTCGGCCTCAGCGCCGAGCAAGGACTCGGCCCCGCCGATGAACAGGTAACCTCCGGGGCGCAGGGACGCGAAAAACCTCCTTATGAGTTGGGCTTTGACCTCCTGGGTGAAGTAGATCGTTACGTTGCGGCAGACGATGAGATCGAACTGGTGAGGGGCGGGATCGCTGAGAAGATCGTGTTTCAGGAAGCGAACGCGCCGCCGCGTCGATTCGCGCAGCATGTAGCCCCTCGGCGACTGATTGAAGTACTCCGGGACGAGCCTGGCCGGCATCTTGCGCAGTTGCTGGTCCGTGTAGGGGCCGCCGGCGCGGGCGGTGGCAAGCGATTCGGCGTCGATGTCCGTGGCCAGGATATCCACGCGTGCCCCGATCTGGGCCCGCTCGCACAGGATGGCGATGGTGAATGGCTCTTCGCCGTGGGAGCAGCCGGCGCTCCAGATGCGAACGGACTGATTGCGGGCGGCGAGATCCGGCAGGATGATGTCCTGCAGCAGCACAAACTGCGCGGGGTCGCGGAAGAACTCGGAGACGTTGATGGTGACCAGGCGGAGGAGTGCGCCGCGCAGGTCGGGGTCGGAGTGGAGGCGCTTGCAGACCAGGCTGACGTTGCCTCCGGCGCGCCGCTCGACGAAGCCGCTGAGGCGGCGCCTCATCTGGGCGCTGCGATATGAGTCCGCATCGAACCCGAGCTCCTTGCGGATGGCGTGCTTCAGGTACGCGTACTCGCGGTCGTTCATGGGCGTGCCACCCGGGGCGCGGTGGCCCTGCAAAGCCGTACGATCTCGCCTGCGATGGCGCTGAGCGGCGCAACCTTGTCGCTGAGGCCGGCCTCGGCCACGCTGCGTGGCATTCCGTAGACCACGCTCGTCGCTTCGTCCTGAGAGATGATCTGCCCGCCGGCGTCCTTCACCACCCTGGCGCCGCGGGTCCCGTCCGTCCCCATCCCGGTAAGGATGACGCCCAGGGTGCTGGCGCCGTAGATATCCGCGGCGGACTGGAGCGTCACGTTGATGGAGGGGCGCACGCCCAGCTCGCGGGCGGCGCGGGAGAGCCTGATGCGGCCGTCTTTGGCGGCGAGCATGTGGTAGTCGCCGGGGGCGATGTACACGGTCCCGGCCTCGATGTCCATGCCCTGCTGAGCTTCGACGACGCGGAGCGGCGTGATAGTGTCCAGGCTCTGGGCCAGCGAGCCGGTGAACCAGGCCGGCATGTGCTGGACGACGAGGAACGGGATGGAGATGCCGGCGGGCAGGCCGTGCAGCAGTGTGCGCAGCGCCTGGGGCCCGCCGGTGGAGCTGCCGATCACCACGACGCGGTCCCGCCAGCTGACGCGCGCGGGAGTTGCGCCGTTGTGGGCGCCGCGCTCCCGGCGGGGCTCCGGGACGCGGATCAGGTTGGCTCCAGCGGCCAGCTTCACCTTGGTGCGGAGGTCATCCATCATGCCGCCCATTGGCGTTTGACCGCGGCCCAGCCGCTTGAGCACGAAGTCCACGGCGCCCAGCTCCAGCGCCTTGACGGTGATCTGGCTGCCTTCGCGGCTGAGAACGCTCACCATCACCACAGGCGTCGGCGCTTCCGCCATGATCCGGCGCAACGCGCGCAGACCGTCCATGCGAGGCATCATCACGTCCAGCGTGACCACGTCCGGGCGCAGCTGCTTGATCCGGCTCAGCGCTTCCAGCCCGTCCGTGGCGGTGCCGATGATCTCGATCTCGGGGTCCTGCGAGAGGTGCGTGACCAGCACGGACCGCGCGACGGCCGAGTCATCTACGACGAGGACCTTCACTCTCTTACCCACAGCTGCGAGCCTCAGTTCTGCACCGGCGCCGGCGCGCCGAGGCGGTTGAGCACGGCCCGGATGTTCTCCGGGCTGAAGGGCTTCACCACGAAGTCCTTGGCCCCGGCCTTGATGGCCTTCATGATCGTTTCCTTGTTGCCGATGGCGGAGACCATGGCCACCCGTGCATGCGGATCCTGGGCCATGATCAGGTCCAGTGATTGGAGGCCGTCCAGGTCCGGCATCGTGATGTCCAGGAGGACGGCGTCCGGCTGCTCACGACTGTAGAGGTCCACGGCCTGGCGTCCGTCTTCCGCCTCCACGATTTCGTAGCCCCACGCCTTGAGGAGCGCGGACATGCGTTGCCTCACGAAGGCGGAGTCGTCTGCGATCAGGATCCTTGCCATATCTGCATCCCCTCTACTGAAGGACGGTCTCCAGAGTCTGGATCGTCGATATTTCCACGCGCCCGTCCTCCACGTAGAGGCGGACCGTGCGCCCGAAGTCGCCGCCGATATCCTCGCCGGACAGCTTGAGGCCGAGGCGCTGGAAGGCTTCGCGCGCGGCCTGCACGTTCTGCTGCCCGACGTTTGTCACGCTTTCGAAACCGCGTCCGCGGAGGACGCGCGCCCCGCCGACCATCTTGATGATGAGACGGCGGCGGCTGGACCCCTGGCGCTCCATCTCCTGGACCAGCAGAGGCACCGCGCGGTCAACGTAGCGGGCCGGGCGCTGCTCTCCGTGGCCGCGTTCGCTGGCGGGCAAGACGCAGTGCGCCATGCCGGCCAGGCGCCGGTGCGGATCGTACGCGGCGATGGCGACGCACGAGCCGAGGCCCAGGCAGGCCAGGATGGCGGCGGGATCCGCCGACACTTTGAGTTCGCCGAGGGAGATGGCGGTCGTGCGCGGCCGTGCTGTGATCATCGGGCCGCCACCAGCGCCTGGGAGATGGCGGCGACGAGCTCGCTGCTCGGCACGACCAGGAAGGTGCCTTCCACCTTCAGAGCCTCCGACGCGAAACGCACTTCGGCGAGGTAGACCTGCATGTCGTCCGACAGGTCGTCGGCGGCGACGATGTCAACGACGGCGCCGATCATGTCGACGATGACGTCCGGCGGCGAGGGCCGCAGGAGGAGGCCCGTGGCGTCCGAGATGCTGTTCAGGAACGAGGAGCCGACAATGTTGCCCAGCTCGCCGAGGGCGGAGCGCTCGATCTCGTCGAAAGGCGTGCCGGGCGCGTGCGCACGGCCGATCAGCAGTTCCAGGAGGCGGGAGGTCACCGCCGGGTCCAGGAGGAGCGTCATGTGGCCTGTCGCGCTGCCCCAGTAGGCCAGGTAGACGCCGGTGAAGGTGCGCTCCGGCCCGCCGGCGCGCTCGCTGATCTCGTCGATGGGCACCCTGTCAAACGTCACGGACGTTGCTGTGATCTGTTCGCCAAGCATGCCGGACAGCCCGGCGATGGAGTTCAGGGCGCCCGGCGCGATGATGCTTTCCAGAAGGCTGGTCTGTGTCTTCGTCATGCAACTGCTCCTGTTGCCAGCACGGCCTCTGGCGCTTCTTTGAATAGCGTTGCGATGTCCAGGATGAGGACGACGCGGCCATCGCCCAGGATGCTGGCGCCTGCGATGCCCCTGGTCTGGGAGGTGTAGCCGGCCAGCGGCTTGACCACGATCTCCTGCTGGTCTGTGAGGGCGTCCACACCGAGCGCGACCAGCCGTTCACCCGTGTCCACGACGACGACGAATTCGTGCGACCACGCGGCCGCGCCGCTCCAGCCGGAAACACTGAGCCTGGCCAGGCTGACCAGAGGCGTCACGCGGCCGCGCAGGTCTATCACCGGGTTGCCGACGACGCTGCGCACGGTGTCCTCACCGGCGCGCACGGCCTCTCGCACGTAGCGGGTGGGGATGGCGTAGACGAGCCCGCCGGCTTCGACGAGGAGGCCCGGGAAGCTGGCGAGAGTGAGCGGCAGCTTGAGGGTGACGGTAGTGCCCTGGCCGCGCTGACTGCGCACTTCGACGGAGCCGCTGAGCGCTTCGATCTCGCGGCGGACGGCGTCCAGGCCGATGCCGCGGCCGGAAACCTCGGTGGCTTCGGTGGCAGTGGATAGCTCCGGGCGAAAGATCAGGTCGACGGCGGCCTGGTCGCCGATTTGGGCGGCGCTCTCCCGGGAGAGGACATTGCGGCGGACGGCGGCCTCTTTGACGGCTGCGTGGTCAATGCCCGCGCCATCGTCGGAGAGACTGACCAGGACGTAGCCCTGCTCCTGGCGGGCCGTCAGCAGGAGCGTGCCCTTTTCCGGCTTGGCGGCCTTGCGGCGCACGGCTGGCGTCTCTATGCCGTGGTCCACGGCGTTGCGGATGAGGTGGACCAGCGGGTCGCGGATCTTCTCCAGGACGGAGCGGTCCATCTCGGTCTGGGCGCCCTCGATCGTCAGCTCGACCTCTTTGTCCAGCTTGCGGGAGAGGTCGCGGACCAGGCGCGGGAAGGTGGAGAAGAGGAGGCCGACGGGGAGCATGCGGACCGCCATCATGCTGCGGTTCACGCCGTCCACGGCCTTGATGATCCGCGCCGACGTTTCGATCAGGGCCTTGGCTAGGTCGTCGTCATCGTCGCGGGCTTCGAGCTCGCTCGTCAGTTGCTCCAGGCGGTTGCGGTCGACGACGAGTTCGCCGACAAGGTTCATGATCTCGTCCAGCTTGTCGACGTCGACACGGACGGACTGGATGCGGTTGGCGGGGCCTTCGTGGTCTGGCTCTGCCGAGGCGGCGTCAGACGGGCGCGAGGCTTCCGGTCCGTGGGCTGCCAGCAGTTCCTCCGTGGAGACGCTGCGAACATCGCTCAGCGTCTCCAGGCTGTGCCTCAGCTCGTCAGCCGGCCGGTCGGTGGCGATCAGCGCTTCGACGCGGCTGACCTGGTCGTTGGCGCTGATCTCGCTCTCTTCCGGGCTGGAGGCGAGCAATTCGCCGAACTCCATCGCCTCGCGCAGGGCCTGGACGGCGCGGATGGCGCCGGCATCGCAGTCCGGGTCGATCGTGACGGTCAGCCGTACGAGCGCGTGGCCTTCGCCGGCGGCGCGTTCGAGGACGTCCGAGGCGATGGCGTCGAGGTCGAGCTTGCCGGCGGCGCGCCTGGCGGGGCGCTTGCGTGTGCCCAGCTTCTTGAGGGAGGCGAGCACAGGCGCTATGTCTGTTGCCGGCTCGCCGTTCGGTCCTATCTTGCCGAGCATGCCGCGCAGAACATCGACGGCCCGGAGGAGCATGTCGACGAGGTCGCGGTTAGCGTCGCGCTTGCCGCTGCGGACGCTGTCCAGTATCTCTTCGATTTCGTGGGTGACCGCTGCCATGCGTTCGAAGCCGAGCATGGCGGAGGAGCCTTTGATGGTGTGGGCCGCGCGGAAGAACTCCTGGACGGCGGCCTCGTCGCGGCTGTCCTTTTCCAGGCGGACACCGGCGTCGTA
>DATKKM010000104.1:0-3250 GCA_035542855.1 Dehalococcoidia bacterium | reverse complement strand
CCGAAGGCTGGAACTCCGTTGACCGCTCGCTGGTGCAGGACTTCATCCTGGACCTCAAGCAGCGCGGCTACACGGAGACCTCCGTCGCGCGCAAAGTCGCCGCCGTCCGTTCCTTCTACGCCTTCCTCAGCGCTGAGGGCGCCGTCACCGTGAACCCCACGGAGGGCCTCAGCTCCCCGCGCATCGGCAAGACGCTGCCGAAGGCGATCTCTCCTAATGAGGTCGACGAGCTCCTGGAACAGCCGGCGCGGCGCACCACGCCGGAGGCCCGGCGGGATCGCGCCATGCTGGAACTCCTCTACGCCACCGGCATGCGCGTCACCGAACTGGTCTCCCTGGACATGTCCAGCGTCAACCTGGACCGGCGCAGTCCCTACGTCCGTTGCATGGGCAAGGGCGCCAAGGAGCGCACGATTCCGATCCACGACCAGGCCTTCGAGGCGCTCACCGAGTACCTGGATGAGGGCCGCCCGCTCCTTGTCCGCAACAAGGAAGAGGCGGCGCTCTTCGTCAACCGCCGCGGCGAACGCCTGACCAGGCAAGGCTTCTGGCTGATCCTGAAGGGTTACGCCAAAGCGGCCAACCTCAGCGCAGAGATCACGCCGCACACGCTGCGTCACTCCTTCGCCACGCACTTGTTGCGCGGGGGCATGCCGCTGCGCAACGTCCAGGAGATGCTGGGACACGCCAACATCTCCACCACTCAGGTCTACACGCACCTGACCAGCGAACACGTACGCGAGGTTTACGAGCGGGCCCATCCGCGCGCACAGTAGTTTCGTACTTCTGGTGTTGTGAATAGGAGGAGGGCGACTCTCTTTGGGGGTGCCCTCCTCTTGCTTTTCGCAGCCGTCGCCGCCTGCGGTGGTGCCTCCCACCCAACGTCTTCACCTTCGCCATCGCCCACCCCTTCACCCACAGCGCCGCCGACGCCAACGCCCTTCGCCGAGTCGCCGCGCGATCTTCTCGACCTGGCGAAGCGGTTTCGCGGTTACCCGCAGGACGGCCCCGCCGTCGCGCGGACGACGCCGTTCGACTACCAGGTAGGCGCGCACGAAACGTTCAACCTCATCAGCGCTGACCAGAACGCGCAGGAGCACACCGTCGACGCCACACTACGAGCGATCAGCGACCACGCCTACTTCTTCATCGAAGACGGCGTCGATTTCGACCCGGCCGCCCTCGCCCAGGAAGCGTCGGACTTCGACCAGATCGTCTGGCCGGCAATCACCAGCGCCTTCGGTGAGCCGCGGACGCCCGGCGTCGACGGCGACCCTCGCATCACGATTCTCCACGCTCATCTGCAGGGCGCGGGCGGCTACGTCAGCGGCGAGGACGAGTACCCGGTCGCCGCCGTCCCCAGCAGCAACCAGCGCGAGATGCTCTACATCGATCAGGGCGCCCTGGCCGCGCCGGGCCCCGCCTACAACTCCCTCGTCGGCCACGAGCTGCAGCACCTGGTCCACCAGAACTACGACGCATCCGAGGACTCCTGGGTCAACGAAGGCCTCTCGCAGGTAGCTGCGGAGATGGCGGGCGGCGCCGCCGGCGTGCAGCCGTTCCTCGACGATCCCGGCACGCAGCTCAACTTCTGGCCCTACGCGGAGGACACCAGCGTCCACTACGCCGAGTCAGAGCTCTTCTTCGACTACCTGCTGGACCACTACGGCGGCCGTGGGAACGCGAACAAGCTCCTGTCCATCCAGGACAACGGCATCGAAGGCGTTAGCGAGTACCTCGCGCAGTACGGCAAGACGTTCGACGAAGTGTTCTCGGACTTCGTCGCCGCCAACCTCCTCGACCAGGCGGACGGCCCTTACTCGCACCCGAACTTCGACGGAACGACGACCGATGTCAGCGAGCTCACGGCGGCTTCCGGCGACGGCACCGTCAGCCAGTTCGGCACCACGTACCTGCACATCGCCGCCCAGCCCGGCGCCACCTTCCGCTTCCAGGGATCGACCGGCGTCTCGATCGGCATCCCGCCCACCGCCGGCGCGTTCTGGTGGTCCGGCCGCATGGACGGCATGGACGCCCGCCTTACCCGCGAAATCGATCTCTCGGGCGTCCAGTCCGCCACCCTCAAGTTCGATGCCTGGTATGACCTCGAGCCCGGCTGGGACTTCTCGTACGTCGCCGTCTCCGACGATGGCGGGGTCACCTGGAAGACGTTGCCCAGCCAGGACACAACGGAGGACAACCCCGTCGGCTCTTCGTACGGCGCCGGCTACACCGGCAAGAGCCCGGGCTGGGTGACCGAGCAGACCGACCTCAGCGACTACGCCGGCAAGAAAGTCCTCCTCCGCTTCGAAACGGTGAACGACGACGCCGTCAACCTCACAGGCTTCGCCGTCGACAATATCCGCATCCCCGAGATCTCCTACTACGACGACGCCAGCACCGCCCAGGGCTGGCGCGCAGAAGGCTTCCGCCAGGTGACCGGCCCCATGCGGCAGCGGTTCGTCCTGCAGATCATCGGGCAGGATGGCAGCGTCGGCCGCATGCCGATGGCCCGCAACAACGCCGCCAGCCTCTTCCTCACCGCTCCCGTCACCATCGCCATCTCAGGTATCACCCCGGACACAACGGAAGCGGCCACATATACGTGGACGATCGGCCCCACCGACTAACACTAAGGCCTCGCACCTAATATCATCTCCCCGTGATCATGATCTCCGTCATCGGCGGCGAGGCCTGCGGCCCGGAAGCGCTCGCCGTTGCCGAAGCCGTCGGCCGCGAAATCGCCCGGCGCGGGGCCACGCTCGTCTGCGGCGGGCGCGGCGGCGTCATGGAGGCGGCCTGCCGCGGCGCCCGCGCCGAGGACGGCCACACCATCGGCATCATGCCCGGGCGCGGCTACGAGGACTCGCCGCCGAACCCCTACGTCGAATTCCCGATCTTCACGGGCGTCGGTTACGCCCGCAACATCACCGTCGTCCTCTCCGGCGACGCCGTCATCGCCATCGACGGCTCCTACGGTACCCTCAGCGAAATCTCATACGCCCTCATCCACGGCATCCCGGTGGTCGGCATAGACACCTGGGACTTCAACTACCACGGCTTCGATGGCGACGCCATCACCCGGCTCTCCGATCCCACCGAAGCAGTCGAAGCCGCCATCGCCGGCGCCGAGCAGCACCGGGCTAGAGCAGGAAGTGATGTCAGATAAGATCGCCGCTATCCACGCCCGCGAAGTCCTGGACTCGCGCGGCAACCCTACAGTCGCCGTGCAGGTCTCGCTGGAAGGCGG
>DATKKM010000103.1:0-10663 GCA_035542855.1 Dehalococcoidia bacterium | reverse complement strand
TATCGAGGTGGCGCTGGGCTGGCGCATCCGCGAGGTGCTGGCGGAGGACGAGCCGATGCTGCAGCCGTTCGACCAGGAAGTCTGGGCGGAAAAGCTGCACTACGGCGAGCGGGAGCTCGCCACGTCGCTGGCGACGTACGCCGCAAACCGCCAGTCCAACCTGGAGCTGCTCCGCGCGGCCGGCGAGTCCGGCCTGGAGCGCGGTTACCGCCATCCCCAGTTCGGGAACCGGCCGCTGCGCGCGCTGATCGAGCACATCGCAGACCACGACGTGGCGCACCTGCGCCAGATCCGCGGCGAGTGACTCAGAGTCCGATATCGAACGCGTCGACGAGCGCGTTGCCGATGATCACCAGCAGGATCACTCGGATCGTCTTGCCGATGCCGACGGCCAGCAGGAAGCGCCAGAAGTTCATGCGCACGGCGCCCGCCGTGATGCCCGCGAACTCGAAGAAGGGGTTCGGGATGGCCGAGAGCACGAGCAGGGTCAGAAAGCCGTAGCGGGCCATCAGCCAGTCGACGCGCGCCGCCGAGGCGTGCATCAGCGCGCCGAGCCGGCCCTTCACCGGCATCTCGCGTTCTTCAGCGATGCCACGCCCGACAGCGCCCGTGAGGTACGCCGTCGACTCAGCCAGCGTCATCGCCGAGGAACCGACAACGACCACGGCGGGCGCGAAGAGATGGCGTGATTCGGCAACGATGAGCGCCTGGCCGGCGGCGGTCAGGCCGGGTACGGGGACGAAACCCGTGGCCGTTCCCAGAAAGTTAGCCAGGAAGACGCCCAGGTACCCGAACTGGTCGAACGAGTCGCTGCTGACCCAGCCAGCGGCGAACGGCAGCGCAGTGCCAACAAAGGCTCCCAGGAGAAGCACAGCGAAGCCCGCGACCAAGAGCCGCTGAGGAACCTTCTCCGAGGGCAACCACGACGGCATGTCGAGGACGATGCGCCGCGCGGGAGGCTCCGGGAGCGGCGCCTCTGGGTGGGATGGTCCTCGCAGGGCGTCCTCGCTCACGGGACAAGTATAAGTGCGGCCGAGATATACTCACGCCGTGCCCGCCAACGTCTTCCCCCACGCGGCCGTCGCTTCGCCGCACTACCTTGCCTCGTCCGCCGGGCTGTCAGTGCTGACCTCCGGCGGGAATGCAGCTGATGCGGCGATCGCGATGAACCTGGTCCTGGCCGTGGTCTACCCGCACATGTGCGGCCTGGGCGGGGACCTGATCGCCATGGTCTGGAACGAGGGCCACCTGCGCGGCCTCAACTCCACGGGGCGCCTGCCCGCCGCCGCCGGCCACCACGAGAAGGTGCCGAGCCGCGGCATCGGTTCGGCGACGGTGCCGGGCTGCGTGCTCGGTCTGCTCGCCATGCACGAGCGGTTCGGTTCGCGCGACATCGACGAGCTGGCCCGCCCGGCGGTCCGCTACGCGCGAGAGGGTGTGCCACGCGCGCCGGGCCTGGCCAGGATCACCAGCCTCCTGCGCCCGCTGCTTGAGCGGGACGCCGAGGCATCGCGCATCTTCCTCGCCGAGGGGCCGCTGGTGCAGCCGGAGCTGGCCGAGACGCTGGAGCGGCTCGACCGCTTCTACGAGGACGCCGGCGAGGCCGCGCCTGCGCCGTTCACGCAGGACGATTTCCTGCGCCACGAGGCGGAATGGGTCGACCGCGTGAGCACGGACTGGCGCGGCCTGGAGGTGTGCGAGATGCCGCCGAACAGCCGCGGCCACCTGGCGCTGCGGGCGCTGGAGCGGCTGGAGCCGCTGGACGGCCTGACGCCCGACGATGCGGAGTGGCACCTGCGACTGATCCGGGCGTTCGAAGACCGGGACGGCCGCGATGGCGACACGATCTACCTCTGCGCGCGCGACGAGAACGGGATGGCGGTCAGCCTCAACCAGAGCGTCTCGGCGGCGTTCGGGTCCGGAGTGATGATCCCGGGCACGGGCGTGCTGCTGCACAACCGGGCGGAGTACTTCACGCCGGAGACGTACGTAGGCGGCGCAAAGCCGGTGCACACGCTGGCGCCGGCGATGGCGCTGCGGGACGGGGCGCCGCGGCTGATCTTCGGCACGATGGGCGGCCCAGCGCAGATCCAGTTCCACGTGCAACTGCTGACGCGCATCTTCGTGGCGGGCCAGGACCTGGGCGATGCCATTGCGGCGCCGCGCTGGCGCTTCGGGGCGGACGGGCTGCTGGCGGACGCCGGCCTGCCCAACATCGGCGCCAGGCCGATGCCCCTGCCCGACAACGCCGGCCACATGCACGCCATCCTCGTGGCGAACGATGGGCTGCACGCGGCGGCCGACCCGCGCTCCGATGGCGCTGCGCTCGGCTACTGAGGTGACGCGAATCACAGCACGCTAACCTTCGCGTGCTATCATTTGCCCCGCTCAGACTCACAGGAGGCTCACCGTGTACGACGCAATCGTCGTCGGCGCCCGCGTCGCCGGCTCACCTACAGCCATGCTCCTGGCCCGCAGAGGCTACCGCGTGCTCCTGCTCGACCGCGACTCCTTCCCCAGCGACATTATGTCGACTCACTACATTCACCTCCCCGGGCAGGCCCGCCTGCACCAGTGGGGCCTTCTCGACAAGGTCGTCGCCTCTGGTGCGCCGATGATCACCGCTCGCAGCCTTCACTTCGACGGCGTCACGATCTCGCCCCCGGACATTCCCATGCCTGCCGGGATGTCGCAGGACACGATCTGCCCGCGCCGCTATGTGCTCGACAAGGTCCTCGTCGATGCGGCCGTCGAAGCCGGCGCCGAGTTGCGCGAGGGCGTTTCCGTCCGCGAGCTGATCTGGGAGGACGGCCGCGTGGCGGGCGTGCGCGGCCACCATGGCAACGAGCTCATCGAAGAACGCGCGCGCATCGTGATCGGCGCGGACGGGCTGCACTCCATGGTCGCCCGGGAGGTGAAGCCGGAGGAGTACGATGTCCACCCGTCTCTGACGTACGGCTACTACACCTACTGGACGGGCGTGCAGGACACGGGGATGCACATCTACTTCTTCTCCGAGGGGAACGGTATCCTGGTATTCCCCACGAATGACGGCAAGCACTGCATCGGCGTGGGCGGCGTTCACGAGGAGTTCAAGGACTTCCGCGCCGACATTGAGGGCAACTATATGCGCGCGTTGGAGAAGGTGCCCGCTCTCCTGGAGCAGGTGAAGGCCGGCGAGCGCGAGCGGTTCCTGGGGACGGCCGACATGCCGAACTACTTCCGCAAGCCCTACGGTCCCGGCTGGGCGCTGACGGGCGACGCCGGATATCACCGCGACTTCATAACGGGCCTCGGCATCAACGACGCGTTCCTCCAGGCCGAGCTGCTGGCGGCGGCGCTGCACGAGGCGTGGAGCGGCAAACGTTCCGAAGAGGAGGCGCTGGCGGACTTCCAGAAGAAGCGGGATGACTACGTCAAACCCACTTATGACGTGACGATCAAGATCGCGGCCGGCGAGCAGGTTGACCCGATGGCGTTCATGCAGTTCGGCCTCGCGCTCATGCGGCAAGTCCCGCAACCCGAATCGGCGCACGCCGAAGCGTAACCTCGACACTAGCCCGAAAGGACGCACATGCCCGCACAGATCAAGCACCGCACCGTCAAGACCAACGGGATCAACGTGCACGTCGCGGAAGCGGGAGAGGGCCCGCTTGTCCTGATGGTGCACGGATTCCCGGAGCTGTGGTACTCGTGGCGGCACCAGATCCCCGCGCTGGCGGAGGCCGGGTTCCATGCGGTGGCGCCGGACGTCCGCGGCTACGGCGATTCCGACAAGCCGCACGAGATCGAGGCCTACGCGATGAAGGAACACATCGCGGACCTGCTGGGCATACTCGACGCACTCGGTGAGAAGGAAGCAGTGATCATCGGCCACGACTGGGGCGCGCCGATGGCCTGGAACTCGGCCGCGCTCTACCCGGACCGCTATCGCGCCGTGGTGGGAATGTCGGTGCCATACCTGCCGCGCGGGCCCATGCCGCCTCTACAGATGATGAAGGCGATGTTCCAGAACAACTTCTTTTACATACTGTACTTCCAGGAGCCCGGCGTGGCCGAGGCGGAGTTCGAATCGGACGTAGACCGCTCAATGCGGCTCTTCACGTGGGTCGCGTCCGGCGAAGGCGCCGGCGTTCCGGGGTTCGCGAACGCAATGGCCGGCAAGTCAGCGGACTCGAAACTGTTTGAAGGGATGCCGGACCAGCAGGGGCTGCCGCCATGGATCTCGGAGGACGAGCACAGGTATTACGTGGAGAAGTTTCAGAAGGGCGGCTTCCGCGGGCCCATCAACCGCTACCGCAACATGGACCGCGACTGGGAGCAGATGCCGGAGCTGGAGAACAAGAAGATCGAACAGCCGGCGCTCTTCATCATCGGCGCCAAGGACGGCGTGGCCAGCTTCGCGCCGATGGACCCGATGAAGCAACTGGTCCCGAACCTGAAGATGGTCTCGCTGGAGGGCGCCGGGCACTGGACACAGCAGGAGCGGCCGCGGGAGGTCAACCAGGAGTTGATCGCCTTCCTCAAGTCGCTGTAACCGAGTCGTCACCGTTCACCAAGCCTGACCCGGACGTGTCTTAACGGGGGGCGGGCGCGTTTTCGTCTATAGAGGCAGAGATGACTCGCCCTCTCATCCTGATAGCCGCGGCCATCGCCCTCGTCACGGCGCTGCTCATCGTGACCGGCGCCGTGGGCAGCGCCTCCAGCAGCATGCCCGGCGATGTCGACTGCACCTCCACGATCACTATGAACGACGCCGCGCAGACGCTCGCACACGCAGCACACGTTGGCGCGACACCGCCCTGCGCCCATAACGGCGACACCAACTGCGACGGCCACTACACGGCCGACGACGCCCTGCGCATCGCGGCCTATCTGGCCGGGTCGCCGATGCCTGAACCGGACGGCTGCCCACAGATCGGGCCGTCCGCCGGACCGACGCCGTCGCCGGGCGAAAGCCCGCCTCCCGCGCCGACGAACTCGCCGACGCCTACGGCCACGCCGGCCGCAACGGGCCAGCACACGCCCACGCCAACCGCGACTCGCACGCCGACGCCCACGCCGGGGCACGCGTCGACACCCACACCGCCGCCCACGTTCCTGACCGGCGTCGAACCGGCGTGCGACGTCTTCCCTGCCGACAATCCGTGGAACACCGACATCTCGCAGGCGCCGGTCGACGCCAGGTCGGCGGACTACCTGGCTACGATCGGGACGGGCGGGTTCCTGCACCCGGATTTCGGCACAGTGTGGGACGGCGCGCCGATCGGCATCCCCTACGTGGTCGTCGGGGCGGACCAGCCGAAGGTGCCTGTCTCGTTCGGTTATGCGAGCGAGTCCGACCCCGGGCCGTACCCGATCCCGCCGAACGTACCGGTCGAAGGGCAGCCGGTGGGTCAGCCGAACACCGCGAACTTCGGCGGCGACCGGCATGTGCTCATCGTCGACGACTCGGCGTGCAAGCTGTACGAGATGTTCGATGCGCACCCGGTGAACGGCGGGCAATCGTGGACGGCGGGTTCGGGCGCGGTCTTCGACCTGAACTCGAACGCGCTGCGCCCGGAGACGTGGACGAGCGCCGACGCCGCCGGCCTGCCGATCTTCGCGGGGTTGGTGCGCTACTCGGAGGTACAGTCAGGCGTGATCGACCACGCGCTGCGCTTCACGGTGAGCGATACTCAGATGGCGTACCTGCACCCAGGCACCCACTGGGCCTCCGACATCACCGATCCGGACTACCCGCCGATGGGCCTGCGCTTCCGGATGAAGGCGAGCTACGACTGCTCCTGGGCGGACCCGCAGGTGCAGGTGATCTGCGCGGCGATGAAGAAGTACGGGATGATCGTGGCGGACAACGGGTCCGATTGGTACGTCTCCGGCGCGCCCGATTCGCGCTGGGACGACGGGCGCATCGGCAACTTGAAGGACGTGCCGGCGTCGGCGTTCGAGGTCGTCGACACGGGTGAGACGATCCACAAAGGCTACTGACGGGCGTGTTCCCGTCGTCAGAGAGGCGGAGGTACACTACGTGGAAATGACAGGACAGCCACAAACGTCGGTCTCGCCGCCGCGGGTGCTCCGGCTGCCGTTCCCGTTGCAGCAGGGCGAGACGATCACCCTTCTGGTGCGCAAGCACTGGTGGTTCCTCTGGCCACAGAGCATTCTGCTGGTGCTCTACGCGGTGGTGCCCCCGACAGTGGCCTGGTGGCTGCTGGACCTGATCGGCGTGCGGGACGACCTGGGCGCGATCTTCTGGGGGCTGGCCCTGCTCTGGCTGGTGTACTGGGCGCTGCGCCTGCTGCTGAACTACTACCGCTATCACAACGACATCTGGCTGGTCACGAACCAGCGCCTGATCGATAGCTACAAGGCGCACCCGTTCAACCTGCGGGTGGCCTCGGCGGACCTGGTGAACATCCAGGATATGAGCGTGGTCAAGAACGGCGTCTTCCAGTCCCTCCTCAACTTCGGGAACGTGGTCTGCGAGACGGCGGGTGCGGACCGTGTGCCGTTCCTGATCTCCGGCATCCCGCACCCGGAAGAGGTGCAGCTGCTGATCGACAAGGAGCGGGACCGGGAGCGCGGCAAGTACACCGGCGGGCCTCCGGGCACGGTGTAGCACATCTCTCCCACTCGACCCCAAACCCTCTGACCCGCCATAATCGCCCCATGCGCATGTCACGCCTGTTCGGCAAGACGCTCCGGCAGGTGCCGGCCGAGGCTGAGACGGCCTCGCACGTGCTGTTGCTTCGGGCGGGGATGATCGCACCGGTCTCGGCGGGCGTGTACTCGTACCTGCCGCTGGGGTGGAAGGTTGTGCGGAAGATCGAGGCGATTATCCGCGAGGAGATGGACGCGGCGGGCGGGCAGGAGATGCTGCAGCCGTCGCTGCTGCCGATCGAGGTGTATGCGGCGTCGGGGCGCGACAAGACGATGGGCGACATCCTGTTCCAGCTGCGGGACCACCACGGCCGCGACTTCGCGCTAGGCCCGACGCACGAAGAGGCGTTCGTGGACGTCTTCAAGCGCAACGTGCAGTCGTACCGGGACATGCCGGTGCTGCTCTACCAGATCGCCTCGAAGTTCCGGGACGAGCCGCGGGCGCGCGGGGGGCTGATCAGGCTGCGGCAGTTCATCATGAAGGACCTGTACTCGTTCGATGCGGACTGGGAGGGGCTCGACCGCTCTTACCAGCTGATGTTCGACGCTTACCAGCGGGTGTTCGACCGCTGCGGGGTGCCGACGCGGCCCGTGCAGGCGGACTCGGGCGTGATGGGCGGGAAGGACACGCACCAGTTCACGTACCTGACGGACGTGGGCGAGGACACCTGCCTGCTCTGCCCGAACTGCGGGTACGCGGCGGACTCGGAGGTGGCGGCTTTTGTGAAGGAGCCGGCGCACGGGGACGAGGCGCCGCTGCCGCTGGAGGAGATCGACACGCCGGGGCAAAAGACGATCGCGGAGCTGGCGGCGTTCCTTGGGGTGCCGGAGAGCCGGACGTGCAAGGCGGTCTTCTACACCGCCACCCTGCTGCCGCCCAGCCCCGAGGAGCAAGGAGCAAGAAGCAAGGAGCAAGAGAAGGGCGAGGCTACACTCCGCAAGGTGGCCGTGATGATCGCGATACGCGGGGACATGGACGTCAACGAGGCGAAGCTGCGCCAGGCTCTGGGGGCCATCGAGGTGGAGTACATGGACGAGGCGGCGGTGCAGAAGGCGGGGTTTGTGGCGGGTTCGGCGGGGGCGGTTGGCCTGAAGGGGGTCACAGTGGTGGCTGACGACCTGGTGACTCAGGAGCGGAACCTGGTGGCGGGGGCGAACAAGCCGGACAAGCACCTGCTGAACACGAACTACGGTCGTGACTGGACGGCGGACATCGTGGCGGACGTGGCGGTGGCGAAGGAGGGATACAAGTGCGCGAACTGCGGGACGCCGATGGAGGCGCGCCGCGGGATCGAGATGGGGCAGGTGTTCAAGCTGGGCACCCGCTACTCGGAGTCCATGGAGGCGTACTTCCTGGACGCGGAGGGGAAGCAGAAGCCGGCGATCATGGGCTCGTACGGGATCGGGGTGGAGCGGCTGCTGGCGGCCTGCATCGAGGAGAACCACGACGAGAACGGGATCGTGTGGCCGAAGTCGCTGGCGCCGTTCCAGGTGCACATCGTGGCGATCCAGCTGGAGCGGCCGGGCGTGCGCGAGGCGGCGGAGAAGCTGTACGCGGACCTGCAGGCGGCGGGGATCGAGGCGCTGCTGGACGACCGCGAGGAGTCGCCGGGGGTGAAGTTCAACGATGCGGACTTGCTGGGGATGCCGCTGCGGGCGACGGTGAGCCCCAGGAACCTGGAGAAGGGCTCGCTGGAGGTGCGGAAGCGGACGGCGGCGGAGAGCGAACTGGTTCCGATGGAGCGGGCGGTGGAGGAGCTGCGGGCGCGGCTGGGCCCTTAGGGGAGCCCAACCGCGCCGTTCGCTAGGTCAGGGGACTGCGACGTGGAAGCCCTCCAGGCCGTCGCCGGTCACATCACCGGGCTGTTGGTCCTGCTCCCATCCGTACAGCGGCATACCGTTGTACGTGACTTGCTTCGTGCCATCGGAGCGGGTGATCGTGCCGAGCGTACCGGTCACACCGGGTCCACCCGTCGGTGACTCTGCGCCGGCAGCCAGTGGCGGCCACTCGGAAGCGCACCCACCGTTGCAGGCGCTCATCTCGGAGGTGTCGTTGCCGTACGTGTACAGGGTCATTCCGGCCGAGTCGACCAGGATGGTCTTGTTCAGCTTAGCGTTGGTTGCGGCGCTTACGGTCGCGCTCGTGGTTGGCGGCGCACCAGCATCGGCCGTTGCCCTGGGGGCGCTCGTCGGCGGCTGCGTCGAAGAGTAGCTACTGCTTCCACCGCAGGCCGCGGCGGCCAGGGACAAAGCAAGGACCAGGACGGTGATCCCGGGCACTAGCAGCTTGCGATTCCTCATGGGGCTCCTCTCAGTGCTGAATCCTTCCGATGCTCTGGTTACGCCACACCAAGAGCCAGCGGATGCTGATTTGTGACGTCAAACACACTCGCGGCCCCCCCCGCTGGGACCGAGCCGTGAACACACGCCCGGGCGCGATCAGCGGTCAGGCTGAAGCCTGACCCCAAACCTCCCCCCTGGTGACCTGAAGGTCGCCACCACTTGGCTTCGGCAGGCTCAGCCGGTTCGCTTCGCTCAATTCGGCTCAGGATGAGGGGGATGATGCTGATGACTCAGGGCTGACAGCTACATTGTTGTTTCGCTATACCTGTAGTGCTAAGATAAGGATGTAATACGCTCTCTTCTTGGAGTGGGGTGGCCCCACTTTTTTTTGACCCTGCTTCAGGGCAGGATCAGGGGAGCGGTAGGAGGCGAAACGAGCGTGAAAAGCGAGTTCATGATCGCAATAACGCAATTGGCGGCAGAGAAGAATCTGCCGAAGGAGGTCGTGCTCCAGGCGATGGAGGCGGCCCTCGTTTCCGCATACAAAAAAGACGCCGATATCCAGGGCAACGTCGCGGTCAAGATCGACCGCGAGACCGGCGACCACCACGTGTACATCGAGCGGACTATCGTGCTCGAGGTGACGGACCCGCTGACCGAAGTCTCGCTGCCGGACGCGCGCAAGCAACGGCCGGACGCGCAGCTGGGCGAAGTGACGCTCGAAGAAGTGCACCCGGGCGCGGCCGGCCGCATCGCCGCACAGACGGCGAAGCAGGTGGTGCTGCAGCGGCTGCGCGAGGCCGAGCGCGAGATGGTCTTCGAGGAGTTCTCCAACCGGGAAGGTGACATCGTCTCCGGCGTGATCCAGCGGATCGAGCCGAAGCACATCGTCGTCGACCTGGGCAAGACGGAGGCCGTGTTCCCGATTACGGAGCAAGTGCGGAACGAGCACTACCGCGGCGGCCAGCGGCTGAAGTTCTACCTGCTGGAGGTGCACCGCTCCATCAAGGGGCCGCAGCTGATCCTTTCGCGCACGCACAAAAATCTCTTGAAGCGCCTGTTCGAGCTGGAGGTGCCGGAGATCTACCGCGGCGTGGTCGAGATCAAGTCGATCGCGCGGGAGGCCGGTTACCGCAGCAAGGTAGCGGTGGCGGCGCGGCAGGAAGGCGTCGATCCGGTGGGATCATGCGTTGGGCTGCGCGGCATCCGCATCCAGAACATCGTGAACGAGTTGAACGGCGAGCGGATCGACGTGATCCAGTGGGACGCGGAGCCGGCGAAGTTCGTAGCGAACGCGCTGAGCCCGGCGCAAGTCCTCTCTGTGAGCATCGAAGAGGAGGCGAACACGGCCTCCGTAATCGTGCCGGACCGGCAGCTTTCGCTGGCAATCGGCAAAGAGGGGCAGAACGCCCGCCTGGCCGCGAAGCTCACTGGCTGGCGCATCGACATCAAGCCGGAGACGGCGATGGCGGAGCACCTGGCGGCCCACCCCGGAGCCACCGCGATCACACAGCCGTCGCGCGGGCCGGCGGCGCCTGCCGGCGTGCAGCGCGGGGAGGCCCCCGAGCCGTGGATGGAAGTGATCGAGGGCGAGAAGGCGGCTGCCCCGGCCGCGGCGGGCGAGCCCGTTGGCGCGCCGAGCGGCTCCGGCCTGCGCTTCGCGGAAGACCTGGCGCCGGTCCTCAACCAACCTGCGAAGAAGGCGAAGAAGACGGGCAAG
>DATKKM010000102.1:0-4773 GCA_035542855.1 Dehalococcoidia bacterium | reverse complement strand
CTTGTTCCCCTTGCCGCGCACCAGCAGCGTGCGCTCCGCAAGGTCGAGGTGCCGCAGGTCCACGCCGACGACTTCGCTCAGGCGCACGCCGGACGCGTACATCAACTCCAGGATCGCGCGGTTGCGTAGGCCGCGCGGTGTTGTCTCGTCCGCCGCCTCGATGATCGACGTGAGGTCATCCTCCGAGAGGATGTGCGGCAGGCGGCGCTCCCGCTTGGGCGCGACGAGCCCGGTCAGCGGGCTGCCTTCCAGCTTCCCTTCGCGCACCAGGAAGCGGTAGAAGCTGCGGATCGTGCTCACCTTGCGCGTGAGGCTGGCCGTCGCCATCCCTCGCTCCTTGAGCAGTGCCAGGTAGCGGCGTACCGCCATCCGGTCGCAGGTCAGGACGTCGCTGCCGTCCTCCTCCAGGAACGCGGCGAAGTGCAGCAGGTCGGAGCGGTAATTGCGTAGCGTGAACGCCGAGAGGTTCTTCTCGGCGATCAGGTAGCGCACGTACGCTTCGAGGAGTTCATCCATGGCAATGTGGATAACGCGTGGACTCGCTGTGGATTACCCGCCGCTCATCCTGAGACTCTTGAACGACGAGCGGTGACAGGAACGCCGCGCTAGGCGATCGCCGGCTGCGGCTCCGGCTGCGCCGGCGCCTCGCCCTTCCAGTCGCAGGCCGTGCACTTCGCCATGTTGTCCTTCTCCGCGACGATCAGGCCTCCGCAGCTCGGGCACGGCGACTCCAGCGGGCGCGTCCAGCTGGTGAAGTCGCACTTCGGGTAGTTGTTGCAGCCGTAGAACGTGCGCCCGCGCTTCGTCCGCCGCTCGACTATATCGCCGCCATCCTTCGGGCACTTCACGTTCAGCGATTTGACCAGCGGCTTGCGGCCCTTGCACTCCGGGTAGCGGCTGCAGGCCAAAAACTTACCGAAGCGGCCGGAGCGGATCACCATGTTGGCTCCGCACTCCGGGCACGGCTCCTCGGTCAACTGCGGCTGCTCCTGTGCCTCTTCGCCGTCCATGGACTTCGTGCCGCGGCACTCCGGGAAGCGTGTGCAGGCCAGGAACTTGCCGCGGCGGCCCCAGCGGATCACCATCGGCGCGCCGCACTCGGGGCAGAGCTCGCTCGTCTCCTCCACCTGCTTGGGCGCCTCGATTGTCGCCGTCGTCAGCGCGGCCTCCAGCGGCTCGTACATCTCTTTGACGACTGGCTGCCACTCGCGGTCGCCGGAAGCGACCTCGTCCAGCTCCTCCTCCATGCCCGCCGTGAAGCCCAGGTCGACGAAATTGGGGAAGTGCTCGACCAGCAGGTCGTTCACCACTTCACCCAGGTCCGTCGGCTTCAGCGCGCGGCCTTCTTTGTCGACATAACCTCTGTCTTGCACGGTCGACATCGTCGGCGCGTAGGTGCTCGGCCGGCCGATACCCTTCTCTTCGAGCGCCTTCACCAGGCTGGCCTCCGTGTAGCGCGGCGGCGGCTCCGTGAAGTGCTGCTCCGGGAAGAGGTCGCGCAGCAGCAGCGGGTCCTGCGCGGCCAGCGGCGGCAGCGGGTTGCTGCCTTCCTCTTCCTCGTCGCCCTCGTCGCGTCCTTCGACGTAGACCTGCCGGAAGCCGGGGAACTTTAGCTGCGTATTGGTGGAGCGCAGGAGGTATGACTCCGCCGGCGCGCGGCCTTCGATCTCGACCGTCGTGACGTCGAACACGGCGTCCGCCATCTGGCTGGCCACGAACCGCTGCCAGATCAGCGTGTACAACCGCAGCTGCTCCGGCTTGAGGTGCGCCCGCACCGAGTTCGGTTCGCGGAAGACGGACGTCGGGCGGATCGCCTCGTGCGCCTCCTGGGCGCCCTTCACCTTGCGCGTGTAGACGCGCGGGCTCTTCGGCACGAAGTCGGCGCCGTAGCGCTCGGCGATGAACGAGCGCGCCTCCGTCTGCGCGGAGGATGCGATGTTCGTCGAGTCGGTGCGCATGTACGTGATCAGACCGACCTCGCCCTCGCCGCCGAGGCTGATCCCCTCGTACAGCTGCTGGGCCACGGCCATCGTGCGCTTCGCGGAGTAACCCAGCCGGCGCGAGGCCTCCTGCTGGAGGGTGCTGGTGATGAACGGAGCGGCGGGGCGGCGCACCTGCGGCTTCGTGTTGACGCTGCGCACGGTGTAAGCGGCCTCGCGCAGGTCGCGGACGATCTGCTCGGACTGCTCGCCGTTGGTGACTTCGAGCTTGTCCTTGCGGTTGGCGTACCCCGCCAGCTTCGACTTGAACGCCGGAGCGACGTTCTGCTTCTCCAGCAGCGCCTCGATCGTCCAGTACTCCTGCGGCACGAAGTTGCGGATCTCCCGCTCGCGCTCCACCACCAGGCGCACCGCCACGGACTGCACGCGCCCGGCGGAGAGCCCGCGGCGCACCTTCTTCCAGAGGAACGGGCTCAGCCGGTAGCCGACCAGCCGGTCCACCACGCGGCGGGCCTGCTGCGCATCCACCAGCTTCATATCGATCTCACGCGGGTGATCGAACGCGGCCTGCACAGCCTCCGGCGTGATCTCGTGGAACACCACGCGCTGGTGCGGGATGGCCTTCAGGCCGGCGGCCTCCATCAGGTGCCAGGCGATCGCCTCGCCCTCGCGGTCGGGGTCGGTGGCGAGGAAGACCTGGCCGGCCTTCTTCGCCGCTTCCTTGATCTCGGTCACCGTCTTCGACTTGTCGCGCGGGATCACGTACTGCGGCGCGAACCCCTCGTCCACGTTGATGCCCAGCTTGCCCTTCGGCAGGTCGCGGATGTGGCCGACGGAGGCGCGCACGTCGTACTTCGAGCCCAGGATGCGGGAGATCGTCCGGGCCTTGGCCGGCGATTCCACCACCACGAGCGATTTGCCGCGGCCGGTGGCCGGGGCCTTTGTTGTCTTCTTCGTTGCCAAAATCTCTTCCTCTATCTATAGTTACGTTCCGGCGGATTCATATCTGGCCGCCGTTTCCCGGGCCCGGACGTAGGACTTCGATCCCATCTCCTTCACCAGGCCCTTCAACTCCATCATGGCGAGCAGGCTGCTTACCGTCGAGACCGGCAGGCCGCTCTCGCGGCAGACCTCGTCGATGTGCACCGGCTCCCTCGATATATGACGCAAAAGTCCGGCTTCCGTGTCCGTTGCCGGCGCCAGCTCGATCATCGCGATCTGCTGCGGAGCCGCCTTCAGGTTCAGCTCCTCAAGCACGTCGTCTACGTTCAGCACCAGCTTGGCCTCGCTGCGCTGGATCTTGAGGTTGGTGCCGCGGCTCTGCGCCGAAAAGACGCTGCCGGGCACGCAAAACACCTCGCGGCCCTGGTCGTTCGCGAAATCGGCTGTGATCAGCGCGCCGCTCTTCACGTCGCCTTCGACCACCAGCACGCCCAGGCTGATCCCGGAAAGAATGCGGTTCCGGCGCGGGAAGAAGTCGCCGCGCGGTTGGGTGCCCAGGGGCTGCTCGCTGATCAGCGCGCCGCGCTCGGCGATCTCCGCGGCCAGCTTCTTGTGCTCCGGCGGGTACACCATGTCCAGCCCGCAGGCCAGCACCGCCAACGTTCTGCCGCCGGCGCTCAGCGCCGCCCGGTGCGCGATCGCGTCGATGCCGCGCGCCAGCCCGCTGACGATGGTGATCCGGTTCGCCGCCAGCTGGTGCGACATCTCTTCCGCCACCTGCCGCCCGTACGGCGTCGGCCGCCGCGTGCCGACAACGGCGACCGATATGTCGTCAACCGGCGACAGCTCGCCGCGCACGTAGATCACCGGCGGCGCGTCCCCGATCTCTCGCAGACGCGGCGAGTAGTCCGCGTCGTCCCAGGTGATCGCGCGGACGCCGGCCGCCTGCAGGCGCTCCCACTCGGCGTCCGGCTCGATCTCGGCGCGCTGCTCCGCGATGTGGCGGACCGTGCGGTCATCCAGGCCGGCCTCCTTCAGCTCGCTGCGGGTGGCGCGCCAGGCGTCGGACAGCTTCCCGAAGCGGGCCAGGAGCGCCCGATAGCGCTGCGTGCCGACGCCGGGGATGCGGCTGAAGGCAACCCAGAACTTCGCTTCGTCCGGCGGCGCGGGAGCCGCGGTCTGCGTCTTGCGGGCCATGTCAGGCGTGGATGTTAGCACGGCGGTCAAGCGGCTGACCCCCGGCAACTGGCACGAGTTTGTGTCAACCCGGTAGCAGCGCCACCGCTTCGATTTCGATCAGCAGTTCCGGCCGCACCAGGCCCTTCACGATGACAAAGGTGGACGCCGGGTGCGGGCTGCCGGCCAGGTACTCGTCCCGCAGCTCGCGGATTTCCGCCAGGCGCGAAGCATCGACGGCGAAGTAGTTGAGCTTGATCACGGAGCTGAAGTCCGTCCCCAGCGCGGCCAGCGCCGCCTTCAGGTTCTCGAACACCTGGCGCGCCTGGGCGACGATGTCGTCTTCGCCCACCAGCTTCCCCTCCTGATCGAAGGACACCTGCCCGGATATGTACGCCAGCCGCCCCGGCTGCGCCTCCACGATGTGCGTGTATCCCACCGGCGGGTGGAGGGACTGCGGGTTGATGTGGTGCAGGCGCGGATCTTGGGGCACGCTACTTACCGTTGCCGGATGGTGGTTGCGTCTCTTGCGGCTGCTTGACCACTCGCACCTTCTTCACGCGGCGGCCGGCCACGCTCAACACCTTCATGCTGACACCATTCGAGCGCACCGTATCGCCGACGCTGGGCATGCGCCCCAGCTCGCTGGCGATGAAGCCGCCCACACTGTCGTAGTCTTCCTTCTCGATATCCATGCCGAACATCTCGTTAAGCT
>DATKKM010000101.1:0-11193 GCA_035542855.1 Dehalococcoidia bacterium | reverse complement strand
CCGATCCAGTTCGCCAGGTTGGCCGAGGCCACATAGAAGCCGAACATCAGGACGAAGAAGAGCAGGAACGTCCACCACTTCACGCCCGCCAGGATCAGCGGCAGAAGCGCCACGATCACGCCGATAGTCAGCCCCGTCCAGGCAAACGTCCGCACGACGAGCCCTTCACGGCCGCGGCGCAGACGGTGGGCCTCGATGATCTCCCTGGGCACAGCCTCGACCGCCGGCATTTCGGCCACGGCGATCCCGCAGTGCGGGCAGAGAGTGCGCTCCGGGGCCAGCGGGTGATAGCAGTTGCCGCAGAAGCGCCCGGCGTTCGGGGCGCGCCCCGCCAGCATGTCGTCCAGCAGCTCGGCGAGCCGTTCGGAGATGATGCCGTCGCGGGCCGGCTGCCCGGCCGGGGCCTGGTCCTGTTGTGCGGCGTTCGTCGCGATCTCCTACCTGCCCATCTCTCGCACGTGATCCGCTTCGATGTAGAAGAGCACGCGCGGCCGGTCCGGGTGGTGATCAGCGTAGCGCTGGACGCCGAGGTACTTGTGGGCCAGCTTGTCGATGTGGTCTTCGGCGCCTTCGTGCGTGATCTCCACCACGCGCCCGCGGATGAACGCCGCCTTGTAGGGGTCGTCCTGGTCGGCGATGGAGATGGCGACGCGCGGATCACGGCGCACGTTGCGGGGCTTGGTGCGGCCTTCGGCGGTGTTGACGATGATGCGGTCGCCCTCGCTGTCGATCCAGACGAGGGTGACCTGCGGCGAGCCGTCCGGCATGACCGTGGCCACGTGCGCGAAGTTCTTGCCCTGGAACAGTTGCCTGACCGCCTGCGAAAGAGGCACACCCATCCGTAACACCGTCCTTTGCGTCCCGGTTTAGCTTATCGGAAGGCCCGCGGCGCCGCCACAAGGTTTCTGTGGGTGTAATCGCGGCGGAGGTTCGGTAAAGATAGGCATTCCGGCCGGTTACGGCGTAGCGGTTGTTACACATAACACGTCTATGAGTGTGACCAGAAGGCCGGCTGACGAACCTACCGCTCGCCCCCGTTCGGCGGTCCGCACAGCCGGGAGATAGACGGGAGAGTCGCATGGCTTGGTTGACATCGCTCCTCAAGAAGCCGGACGCCGAAGAGCAGCAGCCGCTCCTCGAAGAGGAACTGACCCCAGAGGAGGCCCCGGAGCCCATTCCGGAAGGCCCGCAGCTGGCCGTCCTCGTGCCGGACACGGCGGGAATCAGCTCCTTCCGCCTGGCCATGCGGCCCACTGCCGCGACAGCCGGCGAATACATCGCTTCCCTGCGCGCCGAAGTGCGCCACGAGACCCACGCCTTCTGGGCCATGCACGAGCGGCCCATCGTCGACGAGAACACCCAGGTGGAGGCGCTGGTGCTCATTCGCGCCCAGGCCCAGTCGGACCTGGTGTACGTCGTCTCCTTCCTGGACCTGGAGAGCGCTCTTTCGTTCACCCGCTTCGAGGTGCGGCGCGGCCTCCACCTCGGCAACGTGATGATCTACTGGGCGGCCTTCGCTCAACTGCGCGAGGAGCTGGAGGGCATCTCCGTCTCCCCCGAGTACGCGCCGCCCACGGTGGACTACCACCTGCCAATCGTCCGGCACGAGCCGGCGCCCGCTCCTCAGCCGAGCGCGCCCGTCGCAGCCGCCGAGCCGGAGCCGCAGACGCTGGCGCCGGAGCCGGTCGCCGAAGCGGGCCTGGACGCCGTGGCCGCGCAGCCGGTGATCGAAGAGTCGATCGCGCCGCCGCCTGTCATCGAGCGCCCAGCCGTGAGGACGCCGCAGCCCGCGCCGGAGCCCGAGATCCCCGCCGAAGAGCCGGTGATCGAAGAGTCTGTCGCGACCCCGCCTGTCATCGAGCAGCCCGCCGCCCACACCCCGCAACCCGCGCCGCAGCCAATGGCCGCCGCGCCGGCAACCGAGCCTCACACCTACGTTGACGACGACGAAGACCTCGGCCCGCTGTGGCCGGAAGCCCAGGCAGCCGCGCCCGCCGGCTCGCCGGCTGAAGATGACACCGAGTTCGGTTCGCCGGTCGCCGAAGAGCAGGCCGCTATCGACGAGGCGTTCGTCTTCCAGCACAAGTCGATGGAGTTCCGCCCGCTGAACTCGGCCCACAGGGCCCTGGAAGCGGCCGGCGAAGCCAACGGCATGCTGGTCGATCACGACGAAGAGCGCCTGCCGGAGGTCCGCCGCGATCGCATGATCACGGAGGCGTTCGCCGCCCGGCTGCGCGCCGCCGAGCCGGAGCCGGTAGTCGAGACGGTCCCCGGCGACGAAGAGGTGGAGTTCGTGCCGCTGGCGTCCATGGACGCGTCAGCCCCGCCGCAGGCCAGGAAGCTGGACGACTTCGACGTGGCCTACGAGGTGGAGCGACTGCTGCGCCACCGCAAGTGGGAGCAGCGGGACGGCCCCTTCAGCGGCTTCCAGTCGCCGCCCGGTAGGTTTTAGGCCAAACGTGGGTCAGGGCCCCGTCCTGACCCGTCAGTCGTGACCAATCTTGCGGTCCGGGGCCACACGGTCCCGGACCGTTCGCTTTACCTGGGCCGGGTCCGGCATTGGCCCGTGGTCACGGTTGGTGGCGATGACCTCGCCGTCCAGCGTGACCTCGAAGATGCCGCCGGAGCCGGGTACGATGGCCACCTCGCCCAGCTCCTGCCCAAACGTGGTCAGCAGCTCCTGCGCCAGCCACGTCGCGCGCAGCATGAACTTGCACTGCGTGCAGTAGGTGATCGTGACGCGCGGGCCGGGCATGCTCAGCGCTCCTGGAACGAGTACTCGTGGTGCGCCAGCATAACGCCCATGTAGACAGCGGCGATCGCGGCGAGCAGCGCGACGCCTGACGTGAGCATGGACATACGCCTGTAGTAGCGCACGTCATCCGGATTGGCCTGCGCCTGCTCCGCCAGGCGGAGCTGCTGCGGCCCGACGAAGAACGTGTGGAGCGCTGTGAGCGCCACCGCCACGCCGACAAACACCATCTTCTCCAGGAAGATGCGCCCCCAGCGGTAATCGGAGCTCCAGAGCGAGAACGGAGCGTCATCGCCAACCATGAACAGGTTCCCGATGCCGCTGAGCACGATCACACCCATCGCGCCCCAGGCCATCCAGCCGAAGCGCGTCACGATGATGCGCATGACGCGGGCGCGCACCTGCGCGTCTTCCACCGTGCGCAGCGCCGGGACCGCCGCAACGAAGAGGAAGAACTGCGGACCAATCCAGACGGTGACCGCGAGAACGTGTATCCAGACCGAGATCGCGTCGGTCATGCGTGCTACCAGATGTGCTTGATGTTGATCGCCTGGTCCCGCTCCGGGCCGACCGAGACGAGGCAGAGCTGCGTCTCCAGGATGTCCTGGATGAACCCGACGTACTCGCGAGCCTGCTTCGGCAGGTCGTCGAACCTGCGGACGCCGGAGGTGTCGGTCTGCCAGCCGGGCAACTCTTCGTACACCGGCTCAACGGACAGCAGGTCGTTCGTGCCGGCGGGCATCGTCTCCAGCGTCTTGCCGTTGAGCCGATAGGACGTGCAGACCTTGATCGTGGGGAACTTGTCGAGGACGTCCAGGCGCGTGAGGACCGCGCTGGTCAGGCCGTTGAGGCGGGCGCTGTAGCGCGCCGCCACGCCGTCGAACCACCCGCAGCGTCGCGGGCGCCCGGTGGTGGAGCCGTACTCCGGCCGCGGGCCGCCTTCGCGCAGCATATCGCCGATCTCGTCCAGCAGCTCTGTTGGGAACGGCCCGTTGCCAACGCGCGTGTTGTACGCCTTGTAGACGCCGACGACGGTCTCTATCTGGCTGGGGCCGATGCCGATGCCGATCGCCGCGCCTGCCGCCACCGAAGACGGAACCGAGGACGTGACGTACGGGTAAGTCCCGCTATCCAGGTCCAGCAGCGACCCCTGCGCCCCCTCCAGCAGCACCGTCTGGCCGCCGGCGACCGCCTTCTGCACCAGCGCGCACGTGTCGGCCACGTACGGGGCCAGGCGCACGCCGTAGTCGCCGTACTGCTTCAGCACCTCTGCGCGGTCGATCGGCGATTCTCCGTAGAGCTTCTCGAGCACGGCGTTCTTGTACGGGACCAGGAACTCCAGCATCTGGTCGAACGACTCGCGGTTGAGGAGGTCGGCGACGCGCACGCCGGCCCGGCCGACTTTGTCCTGGAAGGCGGGCCCAACGCCGCGGCCCGTCGTGCCGATGGCCCCATCGCCGCGCAGCTTCTCGTCGGCGAGGTCGATGGCGCGGTGCCAGGGCATGAGCACGTTGGCGCGGTCGGAGAGGAAGAGGCGGCCCCTGGCGTCAACGCCGCGCTCCTCCAGGTGGCCGATCTCGTTCAGCAGCTCTTCGGGATCGACGACGCAGCCGTTGCCGATGATGCAGATCTTGTCGGAGTAGAAGATGCCGGCAGGCACCAGGTGGAGCTTGAACTCACCCAGCTCGTTGATGATGGTGTGACCGGCGTTGTTCCCGGCGGAGTACCTGGCGACGATGTGCGCCTTCTGCGCGAGGAGGTCGACGATCCGGCCCTTCCCCTCGTCGCCCCACTGACCCCCAATGACGACTATCGCTGACATGAATCGAGGGCCGCTATACGGCCCCCTCCTTTCCGTCCCGGCGGGCCCGGAACGCGGTATGAAGTCCGCACGCAGTATACGTGAGCGACGCTTGGCCCGGCAAGAGTTTACAAACGTTGCGGCGTGTATGATGGGGAAGAATCGCCCGCGATTCGCAGCGATGGAAGCATCCCCCAGCACCACGCACGCACGCCACCGTCTGCGCGGCTACCTGCCGCGCTTCAGCCGCCGGGACATCGTGGAGGGAGCGCTCATCGCCGTCGCCTTCCTGCTCTACTTCTGGGTGCGCGGCGCCGTC
This sequence comes from Dehalococcoidia bacterium, assembly GCA_035542855.1. GTDB lineage: Bacteria > Chloroflexota > Dehalococcoidia > SM23-28-2 > RBG-16-64-32 > DATKKM01. Next base: position 6,321 of record DATKKM010000101.1, on the reverse strand, counting down.
GTCGACAAGCCGGAGAGCGCGTACTGGCACGCCCGCGACGTGATCGACGCGCAGCGCGCGCTCGGCATCTTCTGGGAGCCGTCCTGGAACGACTGGGCGGCCGCTCACCACGCCATCGCCCAGGCGCTGAACCTGGTCTACTTCTACCTGCACTTCCCGCTGATCATCGCCTTCGGCATGTGGGTCTACTACTACCGCCGCAGCCGTTACACCTTCGTCCGCGACTCCTTCCTCGCGTCAGGGGCCATCGCGCTGGTCATCTACTGGCTGTACCCGGTGGCGCCCCCGCGCGACTTGCCGGGCCTGGCTGCCCAGTACGACCCGGGCGCGCCGGCCTACATCCACGGCTTCATCGACACGATGAAGGAGTACCTGGGCTATGCATATGACTCGCAGTCCACGCACGCCTTCGTGAATCCGTACGCGGCCATGCCCAGCCTGCACTTCGGCTGGGACCTGCTGCTCGGCATCGCCATCATCGGCTGTTTCCGGGGCACCAGGTTGGCCTGGATCGCGGTGCCGGTGGGGGTGTTCCTGCCGGTCTCGCAGATCTTCGCGATCACGATGACCGCGAACCACTTCCTGCTGGACGCGGCCGCCGGCGGCGTCGTGGCGATGGCGGGGCTGGGGGTTTCGGCCGCGCTGCAGCGCTGGGGCTACCCCTGGCTGAGCGACAGGGCGCGCAGGCTACCGCGGCGGGGCAAGGCCGCCGAGCCCGCCTCCACCTAGTTCCAGCGGTGGAACGCTACGAGCGGCGCCAGCGGGGCGTAGACCTCCACGCTCAGCTCTGAGACATCGGCCAGCCAGCGCTCCCAGTCCCGGCGGGCCACGTTGGCTTCGCTGCTGGCGAAGACCTGCTGCACGGAGGCCTCGTCCGAAAGCTCGTACAGCGCCGTCCAACGGCCGCCCGGGCACCGCGAGCGATACGCCTTCACTATGCCCGGTATCGCCAGCACGTGCGGCAGGTGCTCGGACTTGTACCAGGAGAGGAACTCGGGGCTGATGTCGCCGGCGAAGGTGGCCCGGACGACCAGAAAGGCGTGGCTCACCCGCAGAAGTGTTCCGGGTCGAAGTTGCACTGGAAGGCGTCGATGAAGGCCTGGACGTGCGCCTGGTCGAACGTGTCGAAGGTAGCCAGGAAGCCCCAGGCCGTGAGCGCGATGTGGTGGTCCATGTCCGAGTACGGAGTCATCAGCACGTGCGCCCCGCCGGCGATGGCCGTTGAGACGACGGCGCTGAGCTGGTTACGCAACTCGGTGCAGGCGTCGCCGGAGAGGATCGGCTGGGCGTTGCAGTTGTACCAGACCACGACGCCGCCGTGCTCCATGTTGTGCACGGCCTGCTCCTTCGGGATCGCCAGGTCAGAGATTCCCCAGTTGGCGAACTGCGCCGCATGCGGGCCGGACGTCGGCGGGTTGGAGTTGTACGCGTTGTAAACCTGGCCCAGCGGGAAGTGGCTGCGGTCCTGAATGCGGGCGATCGTCTGCACGTCCGCCTTGTACGGGTAGCCGGCGGGCACTGCCTCGACGCCGGTGGTGCCGCTGCTGCTTCCCGCAAGCAACACCACGCCCAACACGACTCCGATGCCGGCGACAAGCGCGAATCCCGCGCCGTAGGCCCATCCGGGAATGCCTGCGCCCGCCGCTCCAGTGGCCCTGGTGGAGCGAGCAGACCGGCTGGACCGGGAAGAACGGCGTCGACTCATGCCTTAGATGCTGACAGTTTATCGATGAGTTTGTCCACCGCCGCGCTGGTATCCTTCGCCGTGTTTACGCTCAGGTGACGCTCGCGGATGGGCTCGGCGTCCTTGCGCATCTCCTCGTAGACCGCGAGCGTGGCCGTCGAGCGGTCGGCGCGGTTGGCGCCGGCCGCACGCGACTGCAGCCTCTGCAGGATGACGCTCCTCGGCGCCCAGACGTACACGAGCAGCACGCCGGCGCCGTGTGCTTTCGCGATCTTGTGGTACTGGCGCCGGTTCGCCGCCTTCAGGTTCGTCGCGTCTACAATGACCGTTATCCCGCGGGCCAGAAGCCGCGCCATGAGCGTGTGGATGGCTGGGAAAAGGCGTCCGTGCTCCTGCTGCGTGTGCCGGGGGTTAGCGAAAAGGACCTGCCGCAGCGCATCGCTGTCCAGGATGGCAGCCGGCGTCCGGCGCGCCACCTCCCGCGCGAAGTGAGACTTGCCACTGCCCGGCAACCCGATAAGCACGATCACCGCCGGCCGCTCGCTCTTGCGCGGCAGCCGCCCCAGCGCCTTTTCCAGGCGATCCGCATCGAACTCGCGGCGGCGGGTGGGGCGCTCACTCATCGCGGCAGACCGCCAGGCCAACGAAGCCCGGCCCCGTGTGAACGGCCATCACGCTGGAGAACTCCGTGACGAGCAGCTCCAGCGGCTGCAGCGCCTCGCAGACGGCATCGGCGAGTTCGGCGGCGCGCTCAGGGGCCGCCGAGTGCATCACCGCGACGCGTATCGGCCGCGGCACGGCCAGCGCCTGTGAGAGCATGCGCGCCTTCGCTGCCGCCCAGGTGCGAGGCCGGGCGATAGAGCGCGCGCTGCCGTTCTCGAACGAAAGCACCGGCGTGATGTGCAGGATCGACGCCGCCCAGCCGACCATCCACGGCACACGCCCGCCTTTCACCAGGTAGCGCAGCGTGTCCAGCGTCCCCACCAGCTTGCCGGAACGCCCGATCCGCGCGGCAAGCGCCGCCGCCTCGTCCACCGTTGCCCCGCCTTCGAGCGCCCGCGCCGCGCCCAGGACGGCGAAGCCGTGGGTCATCGCCAGGCCACCCGTATCGACGACGATGACCGGCACCTCACCCTTCGCCAGTTCCGCACCGGCCAGCGCCGCCGAGTACGTGCCGCTGTAGGCGGCGGAGAGCGTCAGGCAGAGCACGGCGCCGGCGCCAGCCTCCCGCTCAGTGCGGAAGGCGGAGAGGAAATCGCCCGGCGGCGGCGAGGCGGTCTGGACGCGGGCCCGCGAGCTTTCGGCGAGCCGGAACAGCTCTTCGGCGGTGAGTGAGCCGTCCGGCCGTATCTGGCCATCGATGTTCAGGCCGAGCGCAACGAGGCGGATGCGATGCTTCGCGACCAGTTCGCCTGGCAAGCAGGCAGAGCTATCAGCGACGATCGCGACGCGGTCCATCCGCCTCAGTATAAGTACGCGGCGAGTTGGGCGGGCGGACGCCCGTTGGGGTACTTGTTCCGTACGTCACATGCGCTGTGCTATACTGGCTGTGAAGGAAGAGGAGAGCGACACTAGCGCATATGCTCACGAAGCAGAAGACAGCCGAACTGGCGACTACCTACCAGAAGCACGCCACGGACACCGGTTCCACGGATGTCCAGGTGGCCATTCTGACGGAGCGCATCCGGCAGCTGACAGAGCATCTGCGGGTCCATCGCAAGGACCACCACTCGCAGCGCGGGCTGATGATGCTCGTGGGACAGCGCCGGGGGCTGCTGCGGTACCTGAACCGCAATGACCCCGCGCGATACAAGGCGCTAATCGCTTCGCTTGGCCTGCGTAAGTAGACGCGGGCCTTTTCTTTGCCCTGCCCGCGGGCGTAAGACGGGCGGACGGCAGCATAGCCGAAAGGGGCCATTACCCGGGCCGTAAGCCCGGATGAGCCAAACGAAAGGCCCGGCCAGACGGTTCATCACCGCTCTAATCCAGGATATGCCGGGGCTCAACCCCAGGGGTTGGCCAGTATCTGCGCTCGCCGTCAACAAACCAAGATCACATTAGACGTGGAGGTCTAACAACATATGTCTGAAGTATTCGAACGGGAGATCGGCGGCCGCATCCTGCGCGTGGAAGCCGGCAAGGTGGCCGGCCAGGCCAACGGCGCCGTCCTCGTACGCTATGGCGATAGCGTAGTCCTGGTCACAGCCGTGATGAGCGACTCCCCCCGCGAGGGGATCGACTTCTTCCCTCTGACCGTTGACTACGAAGAGCGGCTCTACGCCGCCGGCAAGATCCCAGGCGGCTGGTTCCGGCGCGAAGGCCGGCCCAGCACCAGCGGCATCCTCACCGCGCGCCTCACGGACCGCCCCCTGCGGCCGCTCTTCCCCAAGGGCATGCGCAACGACGTACAGATCGTCGTCACTACGCTGTCCGCCGACCAGGAGAACGACCTGGACATCCTTTCGATCGTCGGCGCCTCCTGTGCGCTGACGATCTCCGACATCCCCTTCCTGGGCCCCATCTCCGGCACCCGCATCGGCTACCGCGACGGCGAGTTCCTGGTGAACCCGACGTTCCAGCAGCTTGCTGAGAGCGACCTGGACATTGTGGTCGCCGGCAGCCGCGACGCCATCGTCATGGTGGAGGCCGGCGCCAGCGAGCTTTCCGAGGAGAACATCCTCGAAGCCATGCGGCGCGCGCAGGAAGTGAACGCTCAGGTCATCTCCCTCCAGGACGAGATGCGGGAGCGCATCGGCAAGCCCAAGGCCGAGCCGATTTACGCGCCGGCCATACCGGACGACCTGAAGACGGCCGTGGTGGACTTCGCCAACAGCCGCAACTGGGACCTGGTGGCCGCCGCCAAGGACGAGCGCGCCGAACTGATGAAGCAGGCGCAGGCGGAGGTCGTGGCGGCTCTCGGTGAGCAGTACGACCCGAAGCAGCTGAAGGAAGCACTGGACCAGCACCTGCAGAAACTGGTCCGCGATCGCATCCTGAACGAGAGCAGCCGGCCGGACGGCCGTAAGCCGGACGAGATCCGCCCCATCAGTTGCGAGGTGGGCCTGCTGCCGCGCACCCACGGCACCGGCCTCTTCACCCGCGGCGAGACGCAGGTGCTGACGATCCTGACGCTGGGCTCCATGGGCGAGCAGCAGCGCCTGGACGGCATCGAGCCGGAGGAGACGCGCCGCTACATCCACCACTACAACTTCCCGCCGTTCTCCGTCGGCGAGGCGCGGCCTCTGCGCGGCGCCAGCCGGCGCGACATCGGCCACGGCGCGCTCGCGGAGCGCGCGCTCTTCCCCGTCGTCCCGAACGAGGAGGAGTTCCCTTACACCATTCGCCTCGTCTCGGAGGTGCTCTCCAGCAACGGCAGCACTTCCATGGCCAGCACCTGCGGCAGCACGCTGGCGCTGCTGGACGGCGGCGTGCCGATCAAGAAGCCGGTGGCGGGCATCGCCATGGGCCTGATCAAGGGCGATGACGAGCGCTACCAGGTGCTGACGGACATCGCCGGCGCCGAGGACCACTACGGCGACATGGACTTCAAGGTGGCCGGCACGCGTGAGGGCATCACCGCCCTGCAGATGGACATCAAGATCAAGGGCATCACCTACGAGATCCTGGAGCGGGCTCTGGCCCAGGCCCAGGCGGCGCGGCTCTACATCCTGGACAAGATCACGGCCACCATCGCGGAGCCCCGCGGCGAGATGTCACCCTACGCTCCGCGCATGTACCGCATCACAGTGCCGCAGGACAAGATCGGCGCCGTGATCGGCCCCGGCGGCCGCGTCATCCGCTCCATCATCGAAGAGACGAAGTGCTCCGTCGACATCGAGGACGACGGCACTGTATTCATCGGCTCCCCGAACGAGGAGATGGCCCAGAAGGCGATCAGCATCATCGAGAGCCTGACGAAGGATGTTGAGCTGGGTGAGACCTACACAGGCACCGTGACCCGCCTGACGGGCTTCGGCGCCTTCGTGGAGATCCTGCCCGGCAAGGACGGCCTCGTCCGTGTCGAAGACCTGGCGGACCACCCCGTCAGCCGGCCCGAAGAGGTCGTGCAAGTGGGCGACGAGCTCGAGGTCATGGTCATCGAGGTCGACTCGATGGGCCGCGTGAACCTCTCGCACCGTGCAGTCCTGGCAGGCCTCTCGCTCGAAGAAGCGATCGAGCTCTCCCAGCGCGACCAGCAGGCGGCACGCGCAGCCCGCGGTGCGGGTGAGCGCGGAGGGCGCGGCGGCGGTGAACGTGGCGGCCGCGGCTTCGGCGGCGGCGGCGGCGGACGCCGTGGCGGCGGCGGCGAGCGAGGCGGCAACGGCCGGCCTCGTGGCGACCGCGGCGGCTTCGCCGGCGGTGGCGGCGGCGGCGGCCAGCGGCGCGGCGGCGGCGGTGGCGGTGGATACGGCCAGCGGCGCGGCGGCGGCGGCGCTGATCGCGGCTACGGCCCCAGCGGCAGCGGGGGCGCGGCCGGCGGCGGCGAGCAGGGCGGCTTCCGCAGGGAGCCGGGCAGCCCTCCTCCCCCTCCGCCTCCGGCACCGATGCGCCGCTGGTAGCCAACAACACACAAACCGCACGTAGCCGGGGCCTCTCCGCCCCGGCTACTTCGTTCTGCGGGCTTGCCGTATCATGAC
>DATKKM010000100.1:0-4135 GCA_035542855.1 Dehalococcoidia bacterium | reverse complement strand
CCTACTTCAACTACGACAGCTTCGGGCCCCTGATGGTTCTGGGGTTGATCTTCCTGTACTGGGTCGGGATGGCCACCTCGAATCGGAAGTGGCGCCGGATCGCCTTCCTGACCGCCGGAGGGTGCATCGTCGGGCTGGTGGTGTCGTTCGCCCGCGGCGCGGTGCTCTCGTGCGGCGTGGTGGCGGTCTGGACCTGGTACCGGTCGCCGAACAAGGTCCGCACGGGGGTGCTGGGGCTGGCGGCGGCGATCGTGTTGATCATCTCGGCCACGATATTCGAGGGAGCCAAGTCGGCCGTCGTCTCCGGCAAGGCGTACACCAACTTCTGGCAGGAGATGGCGTCCAGCTTCGATCCCAACGAGGGCACCCGCCAGGATCGCGAGGTCCTCTGGCACCTGGCGCTTCGCGTCTACGCCCACTACCCGCTGTTCGGCGTGGGACCCAACTGCTTCGGCGCCTACGCCGCGGACAACTTCACCGCGGGCACGGTCGGCGGAAACTACGCCGCCAACCCCAAGACGCTCTACGGTCGCGCGCTGCATAACACCTACTACCAGCTGCTGTCGGAGTTCGGCACGGTGGGGTTGGCGCTCTTCGGCTGGCTGGTCTGGGACTTCTTCAAGCGCAATCGGCAGCTCCGCAAGCAGGCTCGCCTGCAGGCCTGGGTGGCGCGCACCGGAGGGCAGCTCAATCTGCGCTACCTGTCGTTCGGCCTGGAAGGCGCGATGATGGTGTTCCTGCTGACGGCGTACTTCTACAACCAGATCTTCGATGTGGATTGGTTCTACTCGATCCTGACCATCAACATCGTGCTGAACCACGTGACGAAGCCCGACTTCGGTGCGGCGAGACTGGTGCCGGCCGGGAACGCCGGGCTCGCGCGCTGATGGCCTCCGTCAAGCGCGTCGCGGCCATCGGAGCGCTGTTGGGGGGCAGCCTCTGCGTCGCAGCCGCAATCGCGGAGGTCGCCGTTCGCCTGCTCGCCAGCGCTGGTGCGCCGATCGCACGCGAGGTCGCCGCGCTGGATCCCTACGCCATCAAGATCGAACCGCACGGCGCCTTCGGGTACCGCCAGCGGGCCGGCGCGGTGCTCAAGTATCCGAACGGTACCCGCGCCACGGCCAACGCGGAGGGCTTTCGCGGGCCCGAGGTCGCCGTCCCCAAGCCCGCCGGCGCGTTCCGCGTCGAGCTGTTCGGCGAGTCCTCGACGCACGGCTGGTACGTCGACGACGATCAGACCATCGATGCCTATCTGCGGGCTGAGCTGGCGTCCGAGCGCCCCGATCTGCACGTCGACGTCGTGAACCTGGCCTACGACGGCTACGACGTGTACCAGATGTGGCAGCGGCTGCTGGACGACGGCGTGCGCTTCCAGCCCGATGTCATCGTGGTGAATGCCGGCGTGAACGACGTGCACAACGCCCGGTTCCGCGGGCTGCGCGGGGACCCCGACCCTCGCACGCTCATCTGGGAGGCGGACCTGCAACGGCTGCGGCAGGAGCAGGCCACGGGCGGGCCGACCCTGTGGACGCGGATCAAGCACCTGTCCTATCTGGCCAGGCTCCCGGGCATCGTGCGCGGCTCGCTGCGGAGGCGCAGCGCGGCCGACAGCACGGTCCACGGCCCGTATCCGGAGGCCGCCGACAACTTCCAGCGCAACGTCGAGCGGATGGCGGACGTCGCCGGGCGCCTGGGCGTGCCGCTGCTGCTCTCGACCCCGCCCTCGGCGCTGCTGCTCCCCGACGCGCCGAAGCGCATGCCGCCGCGGAGCTATTGGCTCGCCGACGCGGCGGCGACGCAGCGCTACCGCGACACGCTGGCAGCTCGGCTCAGGCAGATCGCCGCCCGGCGGACGGCGGCCGGCCAGCGCGTGGTCTACCTGGCGCCGAAGCTCCCCGGCCGCCTGTTCCTCGATGACGTCCATCTGACCGCGGAAGGAAACCGGGCGATGGCCGAAGCGTTCGCCACGGCCATTCGCCCGTACCTGCCTCCCAAGCGCTGAGCCCGGCAGGCGCGCCGGGGCCCGCTCCCGGGACTAGAAGATCGTGTAGATGAACGGCGCCAGCGCGGAACCCTGCGCGAACACCAGCAACGCCCCCATCACCAGCAGGATCGCCAGGATCGGCAGCAGCCACCATTTGCCGCGAGCCCTGACGTAGAGCCAGACCTGCCCCATCACCGTGGTGCCAGCCATCGCCGTGCCTCCTAGAACTGCGTTTCGAGATTGCTGCGGCCGCCCGACGCCACGGGCACCCAGTAGCCGCCGTTCCGCTTCTTGTGCCGCAGGCGGTTTCGCCCGAACGCCCGCATCAGCGCAGCCACCGGCGTCAGCACGATGAAGTAGCCGGCACCGAACACCAGTGGCGACGTCACCTTTGAGATCGCGCTGGCGAGCCCCATCCACCACCGGTACACGCCGCTGAGGCGGCCAGGTACGACGAGGCCGGCCAGCAGCAGCAGGCCCCCCATCGCCCACAGGATCCGGGGCGGCAGGTGATGGCCGCGCCACGCCGAGAGGGCGCCGAGAACGAGGAACGCCGCGCCGACGGTGAAGGCGAACTTGCGGCCTTCCCGGGCGGTCAGTCGAGTTGGTACTGCCACCGCCAGTCCTCCGTTTCCTTCCACTCTTCCTGTTCATCCTTGTGCAGCAGGAACGGGCCGAGCACGAGCGCGTCGATGTGCGTGCGCATGAAGCAGGTGTGCGCGTCCCTGGGGGTGCAGACGATCGGCTCGCCGCGCACGTTGAACGACGTGTTCACCAGGACGGCGCAGCCGGTCAGCTTCTCGAACTCCGCGATGAGGTCGTAATAGTCCGGGTTCACGTCCCGGGTCACGGTCTGCACCCGCGCGGAGTAGTCGATGTGCGTCACGGCCGGAATGTCGGACCGCGCGACGTTGAGCTGCTCGATGCCCCAGAGCCCCTCCTGGTCCGCGCTCATGGGGATCTGCCGCTCGCGCTTGACCGGCGCCACGAGCAGCATGTACGGCGAGTCCGTGTCCAGCTCGAAGTAGTCCGCGACCCGCTCGCGCAGCACGCTCGGCGCGAACGGCCGGAATCCCTCGCGGAACTTGATCTTCAGATTCATCTGCGCCTGCATCCGCGGGCTGCGCGGATCGCCGAGAATCGAGCGCGACCCCAGCGCTCGCGGCCCGAACTCCATGCGCCCGTTGAACCAGCCCACGACCTTCTCGTCGGCCAGCAGGCGCGCGACGGCGGTCGTCAACGGGCCGCGGTCGAGCCGGTGATAGACGGCCCCGACCTCGTCCAGAAACGCCTTGATCTCCTCCGCGCTGAACTGCGGTCCGAGATACGCGCCCTTCATCCCGTCCGTGCAGCCGTCGGCCGTCCGCGGCGCCTCGAAACGGCGGTGCCAGATGACCTGCGCCACGCCGAGCGCGCCGCCGGCGTCGCCGGCCGCCGGCTGAATCCACAGACGCTTGAAGGGACCCTCGCGCAGGAGCCGACCGTTGCCCACGCAGTTCAACGCGACGCCACCGGCGAGACAGAGGTTCTCGAGCCCGGTCTCGCGATGGACCGTCCGGGCCATCCGCAGCATGACCTCTTCACAGACGTCCTGGACCGAGCGAGCCAAGTCCATCTCCCGTTGCGTGAGCTTGGACTCCGGCTCCCTCGGCGGCCCGCCGAACAGCCGGCTGAAGCGGTCGTTGGTCATGGTCAGACCGTCGAGATAGCCGAAGTACTCCTGGTTCAGCCGGAACGAGCCGTCATCGGCGAGGTCGAGCAGGTGTTCGTAGATGAGCTGCGCGTACTTCGGTTGGCCGTAGGGGGCGAGGCCCATAACCTTGTACTCGCCCGAGTTCACCTTGAATCCGGTGTAGTACGTGAACGCCGAGTAGAGCAGGCCCAGCGAGTCGGGCCAGCGCATCTCGCTCAGGAGCTGGATGTCGGCGCCACGGCCGACGCCGTACGAGGCGGTGGCCCATTCGCCGACGCCGTCCATCGTCAAGATGGCTGCCTCCCGGAACGGCGACGGGTAGAACGCGCTCGCGGCGTGGGACTCGTGGTGCTCCGCGTAGTAGATCCTGCCCGCGTAGCCGCCCAGATCGGCGCGCAGGTTCCCGTCCATCCACAGCTTCTCTTTGATCCAGAGCGGCCCCGCCATCAGGAACTGCC
>DATKKM010000099.1:0-6807 GCA_035542855.1 Dehalococcoidia bacterium | reverse complement strand
GGGGCTTTCCTGACGGCGTTCAGCAGCGTTCAGAGCCCTTTTCGGGACTTTGTGGGCTGCCACCGCCAACAGGTAATGACCCAACGCAAAAATCCGCCCATTTGGGCGGATTCGCTCTCATATGCTAGGTTGGTCGGGGCGCTCGGATTTGAACCGAGGACCTCCTGAACCCCATTCAGGTGCGCTACCGGGCTGCGCCACGCCCCGACCGAAATCCTATCGTAGCACGGCGGCGGGCGAAGGGTGACCCGGCGCTGCCGGCCTAGGTGGCCTGCGCAACGATGATGATCGCCACGCCAACCAGGGCTACCGCACAGAACTCGCCCGCCGTCTGACGGTTCAGGCGGCTGGCCAGGTAGTTGTGGACCAGGCCGCTCATCATGTAGAAGGCCAGCAGCAGGAAGACGGCGGCGGCGCTGCCGTCCAACGGCAGGAAGTGTGTCGTCCAGGCGGCCTCGCCCAGCAGGACGCCGATCGCCAGCGAGTAGAGGATGGTGCGGGCCGTGTCCATCGCCTCTTCGCGCAGCACCTCGATGGCGAGGAGGACGCTGACGATGCCGGCGGCGAAGGACGCAGTGATCAGGCTGAGATCGAAGTCGAAAATCGTGGCGAAGAAGAGGAAAGCGATCACGTAGGTGGCGCCGTTGAGCACCAGCCGCGCGGTCTGGAAATGTGGCGACTCGAGGTCGACGGACTCGTACTCGGCGCGCAGGATGGCCCAGAACGGGACCACCGAGGCGACGCCGACGCCGACGTTCCAGTAGCCGTCCAGGACGTCCTTCATGAAGACGCCGACGCTGAGCATGAAGAGGACGGGCACGAACAGGAAGAGGGCGGTGTCGTCCACGCGCTGGAAGTCGGCGCGCGGGTGATGACGGACGATTACGTCAGTGCCGAGGGCGGCGACCCCGCAGAAGAGCAGGAGAAGGAGGTTCTGGGTGGGCACTGCCAGGTAGAGGGTGAGACCCAACGCAAGGGCCACCGCAACGACATGCACTCTGTCGAGGCGGCCACCAAATCCCCCCAGGTCAAGCGTGGTTCGCTGCGCTGCGCGCTCCTCCCCGCGAACCCGCGTGGTTCGTTCCACGATTAGTCAGGCTAATCGCAACCCAAAAGGGTGTCAACCGGTAAAGTTCACCGTTATCCTACGGGAACGAGCGAGCTTTCACGAGATCGTAACGTCTGGCTGCCGCTCAGCGACCGGGGCGGCCCGCGCCGCCTCCGTAGCGAGCTTTGCGTCTGCTATCAGCTCCAGAGTCTCCCGTAACCTGTCACGCCAGCCTTCGCTGAGATCAACACGCACCGAGTGGCGGCTCACCTGCACGCCGCGCGGCACCGTGGCCTCCAGCGATTCGCGGGGCAGCTCGTCGCCTTCGCGCACGCGCAGGATTGACGCGCCGTCCTCGGTGGCGATCGACTGGATGGCGCCGGCCCGGCAGAGGGTGCGCAGCGAGACCACGTAGAGGAGGTTGCGGGCCAGCGGCGGCGGCGGCCCGAAGCGGTCGACCATCTCCTGGCCGATAGCGCTCACGGTCTCCAGGTCTGTGGCGTTGCTCAGGCGCTGGTACAGGGCGAGGCGCATGTTCAGGTCGGGGACGTAGGCCGGCGGCAGGTGCGCGGAGAGCGGGATGTCGATCGTCACGTCCGGGCCCTCGCGCTCCGGCTGGGGGACCTCGCCGCGCATCATCGCGCGCAGGCGCTCGACGGCGCCGGCCAGCAGCTTCACGTAGAGGTCGAAGCCGATCGCCGACATGTAGCCGGACTGCTCGGCGCCCAGCAGGTTGCCGGCGCCGCGGATCTCCAGGTCTTTGAGCGCGATCTGGAAGCCGGCGCCCAGCTCCGTCGCTTCGAAGATCGTCTGCAGGCGCTGCTTGGCGTTCTCGGTGAGGCGGGCGGTCTTGTCGTAGAGGAGGTAGGCGTAGGCCCGGTTGGCGCCGCGCCCGACGCGGCCGCGGAGCTGGTAGAGCTGGGCCAGCCCCAGGTTGTTCGCCTGGTTGATGATGATGGTGTTCACGTTGGGGATGTCCAGGCCGGACTCGATGATCGTCGTGCAGACCAGCACGTCCAGCTCGCCGTGGGTGAACTCCTCCATGACGCGGGCCAGCTCCCGCTCGTCCATCTGGCCGTGGCCGATGCCGATGCGCGCCTCGGGCGCGATCTCCTGCAGCTTCGTGGCGATGTGGGCGATGTTGTGCACGCGGTTGTGCACGAAGTAGGCCTGCCCCCCGCGCTCGATCTCGCGGACGATGGCCTCGTGGACGGTGCGGTTCTCGAAGGTCGAGACGTAGGTCTTGATCGGCAGGCGCTCTTCCGGCGGCGTTTCCATCGTCGACATGTCGCGGATGCCGCCGAGCGACATGTAGAGCGTGCGCGGGATCGGCGTCGCGGAGAGCGTGAGGACGTCCACCTCGCGGCGCTTCTGCTTGAGGAACTCCTTGTGGGCGACGCCGAAACGCTGCTCCTCGTCGACGATGATCAGCCCCAGCTCCTTGAAGCGGATGTCTTTCTGCAGCAGGCGGTGGGTGCCGATGATGATGTCGATGCCGCCGTCCGCCAGCGTCTCTACGATCTTCTTCTGCTCGGCGTCGGAGCGGAAGCGGGAGATGACATCGATGCGCACCGGGAAGGCGGCCAGGCGCTCGCGGAACGTGTTGTAGTGCTGCTGGGCCAGGACCGTCGTCGGCACGAGGATGGCGACCTGCTTGCCGTCCATCACGGCTTTGAAGGCGGCGCGGATGGCGACCTCCGTCTTGCCGTAGCCCACGTCGCCGCAGACCAGGCGGTCCATCGGCCGCGGCGTCTCCATGTCGCGCTTGACGGCGCTGATGGCGGCCAGCTGGTCCGGCGTCTCGACGTAAGGGAACGAGGCTTCCAGCTCGGACTGCCAGGCGGTGTCGGCTGGGAAGGCGTAGCCGGGCATCGCTTCGCGGGCGGCGTAGAGGGCGAGCAGGTCCTTGGCCAGCGCCTGCACGGCCCGCCGGACGCGGGACTTGGCGCGCGCCCACTCACCGCTGCCCAGGCGCGTCGGCGTTGGCATCTTATCGGACGGGCCGATGAAGCGGCTGACGCGGTCCAGCTGGTCGGTCGGCACGAAGAGGCGGTCGCCCTCGGCGTAGTGCAGCTCAAGGTACTCACGCTCGGCGCCGTCGACGGTGCGGTGGACGAGGCCGACGAACTTCGCGATGCCGTGGTCTATGTGGACGACGTAGCCGCCCGGCACCAGCTCGGCGAGGAAGGCCTCGCGGTTGACGGCCTTGCGTGGAGGCGCCCGGCGCTGCTTCACGAAGCCGAACACCTCGCTGTCGGTGAGCAGCGTCAGCGTCGCGCCCTCCATCAGCCGCCAGCCCTCCGCCAGCGAGCCGTGGACGAGCGAGAGCAGCGGCGGCTCCGCAGGGATGTCCTGGGAGACGGCAACCGGGTGGTCCTGCTCGGCGAAGAGCTCGGCCAGGCGCTCAGCCTGCTGCGAGACGATCACCGTGCGCTCGCCCGCCGGCAGGCCGGCGACGACGTCATCGACCAGCTTGCGCAACTGGCCACCGTAGGCCAGCGCGGCCGAGAACGGCAGGCGGATCACCTCAGCTGCTTCGCCGGTGGCCCAGCGAGAGAGCGTGAGAGTGCGCGCCGTCCGCCCAAAGCGGTCCGAGAGCGCGTCCCAGTCCTCGAAGGGGGTGGGCAGGCCTTTCGGGATCTCGCCGCGTGACTCAAGCTCCGCGCGGCTGGCCTCGGCCTCCGCGTGCGCCTCGTCGATCGCCGTCCTCAAGTCGGCCTCTTCGTCGATGACGAGCAGGCCGCCCTGCGGCAGGTGGTCTAGCAGCGTGGCCGGCGCCAGGAACGGCACCCAGAAGTCGCGGTCCTTGAACGAGAGGTCGCTCTCCAGGTAGGCCACGTCGTCCTCGAAGCGGGCGCGGACTTCGGCGTTGGTGAAGTGGTAATTCAGTTTCAGGCGCTGGAGGGCGGGCGAATCGCTGGCGCGGGCGAGCTCCTGCGCCGGGCCTGTCATGGCTTCGTCGATCGTCTGAACCGTGCGCTGGCTGTCCACGGCGAAGTAGCGGATGCTCTCCACCTCGTCGCCCCACAGCTCGATGCGGATGGGGCTGGCGGCGGTCGGCGGGAAGACGTCGACGATGCCGCCGCGGTGGCTGAACTGGCCCGGCTGGTCGACCATCGCCTCGTTCTCGTAGCCGAGGATGTCGAGCTGCCGGATCAGGTCGTCCATGCTCAGCTTCTCGCCGGCGCGGACGGTCCGCACCTCCTTGCGCATGTCTTCGGGGGAGAGCGTGCGCTGGGCCAGCGCCAGGGCGGACGCCACGACAACGAGCGGCCGTCCGCTGCTGAGTGCGGTGAGCACGCCGATGCGCTGGCGGACGGTCTCCGCGTCGGCGGCGAGGCGTTCGTAGGGGAGGACGTCGCGCTCCGGGAAGAGCAGGACGGGCACGGCAGGCCCCAGCCAGGCTGGCAGCTCCTCGGCGAGGAGGCGGGCCCGGGCAGGCCGCGCGCTGACGATGAGCACCGGCGAGCCCTCGCCGCGCAGGAGGGCGGCCAGCGCCGCCGGCTTGGCGTTATCGCCCAGCCCTGCCACGACGCGCCCCGAGCGAGCAGACAGGCGGTCGCGCAGCTCCCGGAAGCCGGGCGCCAGTTGGATTTCGGACAGCAGTGCGGAGAGGTTCATATCGTTGCGGACAACGCTTAAAGGGGCCCCGCGCGTGTCGAGGCCCCTCTGTGGCTATTCGTCTGCGACTATTGTAGCAAGGAGTAAGTAGCCAGGAACAAGAGCGCCCTCCACCACTGGCTGCCTGCTACTGGTTCCTTGCCACTCACTTGTTGTACTTGTTCATCGCAGCTTCCACGCCTTCCGTGACCACGCGCTCAACGGCCTGGGCGGCGCGGGAGACGGCGTCCTGCAGCGTCTTCGCCTGCTCCCGGGTGGGATCACTGAGCACCCAGTCCGCCACCACCTCCGGCTCCCACGAGGGCTCGCCCGCGACGTGTGGCCGCCCGATGCCGATGCGGATGCGCGGGAAGTCGCGGCTGCCGAGCGAGGCGATGATCGACTTCAGCCCCTTGTAGCCGCCGTCGCCGCCGCCCGCGCGGATGCGGATGCGGCCCAGCGGCAGGTCCAGCTCGTCGTAGATGACGAGGAGGTGAGCGGCGTCGACCTTCCACTTGCGCATGGCGGGGACGACGGCGTCGCCGCTCTTGTTGACGTAAGTGCGGGGCTTGAGCAGGACAACGGGCGTGCCCAGGATCGCGCCCTCGCCGACGGACGCCAGTGTCTTCGCCTTGAGGTTGATGCCGTGCAGGCGGGCGAGGCGGTTGATGCACCAGTAGCCCACGTTGTGGCGGTTGTGTGCGTACTCCGGCCCGGGGTTGCCGAGGCCGGCGATCAGCCAGCGGTCAGGCACAAGGCCAGTCTAGCAGCGGGGACAGCGGGGCGCTGCGGTGCCCCACTCTGCTGCAACGCGAGTTGCCGCGCGGCTACCTTACCTCGCTGGCGGCGGAAGCTCGCGCTGGGAGGCACGCAGGGCGCGCTCCAGTAGGGCCGCCATCTCGCGCAGGCGGTCCGTGTCCTGGGCGCCGGCCGCTTCGCCGCGCTCCACGCGCTCGAAGATCGGGTCAAGGATCTCGTGGATGCGGGACTCCAGGAGGAAGCGGCGCAGGTAGTTGGTGAGCTGATCGTCCATGATGGCGACGAGAGATGACAGCTGCGAGGCGTTGACGATGCGCAGGAACCTGGCGATTCGCGGGTCGTCGCTGCGTTCAAGGAGGCCGCGCACGGCCACGCTGGACAGCCGCGACATCTGGCGCTCCAGCGCGCGATCGAGCCGGGAAAGCAGCTCCGCGGCGGCTTCGGCAGGGGCGGCCTGGCCAAGACGCAGGGCGCAGCCCGGGCAGACCGGGGATTCGCGGAGCGCTTCGTCCAGCGCATCGTTCTCCTCGCAGCCGGCGCTCTCGCGGGCCAGCTCGCCGATCGCCTCGAGAGCCATCTCGCCGACCGGCGGGCCCAGCTCGGTCAGGCTGTTGAGGCGGGCCAGGGCCGCGGCCCGCGGCTCGGCCTCCAGCAGCCGGGCGTGGACTCCGGCAGTCTCGGCCCAGTAGCGGCCGTGGCGGGCTATGTAGGAGGCACGGTAGCTGCGCAGGAAGCTTTCGATGGCGCGCAGCATTGGCGGCACGCGCCCGGGGTCGCGCACGATCGTGGCAAAGGAGAGCTGCTCCTCCGCCACCGCGCGGTCGAGGCGCAGCTCGGTAGCCTCCTCGGGGATGTGGACGCTCGCCAGGTACTCGCGCGCGTGCAACAGCGACACGGTCTTCTCCGGATCAATCGCCGCCGCCCGGAGGAGGTAGATGTCGTCGACCAGGGCATCGCGCTCAGCGGGCCCCAGCGCGGCCGGATCAACTGGGCGAGAGACGCGTTCGATAGCGGGAGCGATGAGGGAGAGATCGCCGGCGGGCAGAGCAGCACGGGCGGCGGAGACGAGGTCTGCCGACGCATCGTCCAGACGGGAACGGCCTGACGGGTCGTAGACGCCCAGCGCCTCCGATATCACCTCTTCCGGCGTGATGGTCTGGGAGTATCTGCCGGCGCCGCGCGGTTCGGTCATCTGTCCCTCCAGGAGAATGGTGGCAGCCGTGTGCCTGACTGGGACTGCACCGTAATTCTAGCGCGGCGTCAAGGCGTAGGTGTCACCATGGGCTGCGGCGACTCCGGGATGATGTCGTTGCGGAAGACCTCGGAGATGTCCGGAACGTCGCCCGGTATGGCGTTGTACTGCAGCAGGTAGTCCTGCAGCTTCTGCCACTGGTCCTTCG
>DATKKM010000098.1:0-16984 GCA_035542855.1 Dehalococcoidia bacterium | reverse complement strand
CCCAGGAAGGGTCGTGATCGAACTCGTCGTTGTTGGTGATGTTGGTCTTGCCGCTGCCGTCCGGGTTGATTGTCCAGAGGTCGCCTTCGTGGTCGTAAACGATGAGGCCGTTGCGGCCGGCGTAGGCGGCAGAGGCGTCATGCCGCTCGGAGACGGCGAGATAGCCGGCCAACAGGAATATCGCCAGCAAAGCGATTCGGATCATGGTGAAGCCCCCTTGTTCGTGAGAGTATTTATCTGAGGGCGCGGCGAGGGACGTCAACCCTACGCACTTGTTCGGGAGAGGTGGGGGAAAGGCGGGCCGCCTAGATCCCTTCGATGATGTAGGGGTCCAGGTCCGGGAACGTCTGCAGGAACGCGCGGCGCTCGCTGCGCAGCTTCTCCACCCAGGCGTGGTAGTCGTCCAGCTTGCCCAGGCGCTCGAACGCCTTCCGCGGCTGCAGCAGCTCTGTGTCCTCAATACCTGGCACGCGCTCGGCGACCTCGTACCCGAAGTCGGGGTCCACTGTCCACTCGGCGCCGCCTTCGGCCACCGCGTTCAGGCAGTGGGAGGAGTGCGCCACCGTGATCTTCTTCGAGTCCGGGCCCTTGTCGTCGACGATCCAGCCCGTGTTCATCAGGTACACGTCGATCGGGTGGGTCTGCAGCAGCTCCAGGAAGCGGTTGCCCTGCAGGTCGTTTGGCAGCGGGAAGAACGGGTTCGTGCCGGGAACGCGCAGGGCCTTGCCGGCTTCGTCCTTGCCGCCGGCGCTGGTGCCCTGCGTCTCGCCCAGCTGGAAGTAGGCCGCGGCCTGCTGCTGGCTGAGCCTGGCCAGCGCCGGCACCACGGCGCGCGCCCGGTTGAGGATCACGATCGCCGAGACGGGCGGCAGGTTGCGCGCGTCCTCGTAGCGGCCCAGCGCCTCCAGCGGGAACACCGCGCGGCCGTTCTGCGTGAAGGATTCGTTGTGGAAGTCCAGGTTGCCGTCCTGGTCCATGTACACGTTCTCCAGGTAAGCGATGGGGCTGGTCACCGCGCCGTAGATCTCGGGCTCGTGCTCCGGGGAGAGAGCGAACGTCTTCGCGAAGCAGCCGTTCTCCGTGCCGTGCACGACGCCGCCGGGCATCAGGGCGATGAAGTCGTCCTGCACCGGCTTGGAGCCAAGCCCCTGGTTGCGGAACGTGGACGTCGTCTTGCCCGTGCCCGAGAGTCCGATGACTACAAGGGTCTTGGGGCCCTGAGTCGTCTGCACCAGCTTGGCGCCCGCGTGCATCGGCAGGCCGCCCTTGTCGTAGACGATCTTGTTCCACATCCGCAGCCCGCCCTTCTTCGACTCACCAAAGTAGTCGGAGTTGAGCACGCGCGTGACGTTGTTCTCCAGGTCAACGGCGATGCAGCGGTCGTGCGGGTAGCCTTTGGCCACCAGGTTCGGCGTGTCGATCACGGTCACAGTGGGATCACCGCCCTCGCGGGGGAAGTAGAGGAACTTCTGCATCCCGGCCACGTTCGCGTTCGCCTTCTCGATGATCAGCCGGGCAGCAGTCTGCACCTCCGGGGCGTTCGAGATGTAGCCGTCGATGACGATCATCTCTTGCGCGGCCATGTAGCCTTCCTGCAGCGCCACGATCTTCGCGTACTCCTCGCGGGACATTGTCTGCAGGCCGCGGTGCTTCTCAGGCTCGTCGGTCACGATGTAGGTGGAGGAGGTGGAGCGGGAGTCGACCCGGGTAAACGTGTCGTAGTTGCCGTAGACGGTGGAGTGCGCGTTCTCCATCTGGGCGGTGAACTGGCGCAGGTCCTTGTGTGAGGGGTTGTCGATGAACTTCAGGGCGCCGGCAACTTGCGAGTGCCGCTTCTTCGTGACCATGTCTCGTCCGTCTCCTTAGAAGGATAGCTTCGGCCAGATTACTCCGACTATTGCAGTCGTTCAATATAGAAAGATTGAATCGAGGTGCGAAAATCGTACTAATTTGGCCGATATATATGACGAACGTGTTAACAGTCCCGTTTCAGACGAACAAACCGGGTTCAGACGGTTGAGCGCCGCGATCCCTACATGCGTGATGCTTACCCCCGCGCCTCTGCGTTCCGGCGCGGTGATGGGCTATCGCAGAAGAAGCAAGCGGGGTATTGGCGCACCGCTCGTCCTTCGTGAACCTCAGGATGAGCGGTGTGGGTCGCGGAGCGAGCGCTAGTCGCCCAGCGCCTTTAGCTTCGCCTCCGCCATCCGCACCGCGTAGCGGAACGCCCCGCGCGCCATGAGCGAGCGCTCCTGCGCGGCGCGCTCGTTGAAGACGTCCCGCCAGAGCTCCCAGCCTTCCTTGTTCTGCGGGTCGCCCTTGCGGACGAAGTCCACCAGGTGGCAGGCCAGCTTCAGATCGCCGGCGGCGCGCGCCGCCCGCGCCCGCTCCAGCACCGGCGCCGCGCCCACCGCGCCGATCAGCGCGGCCGCAACCTCCTCCGAGTGCGCCGGTAGCATGTCCGCCGGGTCGCCGTTCCACCAGCCGCCGTAGAAGCGGTAGACGTTGCGCGCGATGAACTCCGGGTGGTCGTAGATCGGCTGCAGCCACGGCTTGTCGGTCGATGGCCAGTCCATGTCGCGGATGATGTCCTCCAGCCACTTGCCGGAGTTCATGCCGTCCACCACCTGGTCGTGGACCGAACGCAGCAGGTGCGCCGTGGAGAGCAGCGCCTCTTCGACCTGGCCCTGGCCGGACATGGCCGGGCCGTGGCCGGGCAGCAGGTGCTCCGGCTTCAGCGCGGCCATCTTCTCCAGCGCGTCTGCCCAGTCCTTCGCGTAGCGCTGCACCTTGTACGGGTTGCCCGCGTTGGGGGAGCACCAGACGAACGTGTCGCCGGTGCAGAGGACGCGCGTGTCCGGCTGCCAGACCCACGTTTCGTCATCCGTCTCCCCGCGCGCGTGGTGGAATTCGAACCTCATCCCTCCAACGACCATCTCCATCCCGTCCTTGTGCTCAATGTCCGGGTACGTCCACGGCGCCGTCGTGAACGGCTGCACGTCCGGCGGCAGGTTGAACTGGATGCGGTTGATGTGGTCGTTGTGGTGGGAAGTCAGCTTGTAGCGGTCGAAGCGCGGCCGCACCAGCTCATGACCCACGAAGTGCGGGCGCCGGTCGCCCCGCTGCCGCGCCTCCGCGATGATCCCCTCCGCGCCCGTCACGTGGTCTATGTGCCCGTGCGTGTAGACGACCGCCTCCACCGGCGCCTGCGAGTAGTTAGCCCGCAGGTCCTGCAGCACCCGCGGCGTGAACCGCTCCTGCCCCGTGTCCACCAGCAGGACGCCGCTCTCCCCGGTGAACGCCGCCACGTTGGCGAACGACGAGAGGAACACGACCCCGTCCGCGATCCGCTTCGACGGGCCCATGTGGAAGAACGCCGCCTGCTCCGGCGGCAAGTCTCGCGCCGATGCCAGGTCCAGCAGCCGTTGCTCTTGTTGTGTCATAGCGACCCCTCCTGTTTTGACGTGCTCGATGATACGCCAAACACGTGTTGTACGGGCGAGCCGCGCTCGCCCCGGCCGCCGCCCTGTCGCACACCGTCGCTCCAAACGCCCTGGGCGACCGCCAGTCGCCCCTACAACCTCGCGCCCCGCCTCTTGCTACTTGCTACTGGGCACTTGTTACTCTATCCCCGTGGTCGATCACGACGTCCTTGTCTCCATCGAGCCCGCCTTCGGCAAATACGTCACCGCGGACTGGCTCGTCGCTGTTGTCCGGCTGACGCTGGAGATGGAGAAGGCCGGCGCCTGCCAGGTGAGCATCGTGATCACCGGCGACGAACAGATGCTCCAGCTGAACCGCGAGTACGCCGGCGAGGACCACGCCACGGACGTCCTCTCCTTCTCTCTCCGTGAGGGCGAGCAGTTCGTCGCGCCGGACGACACGGACCGGCTCGGCGAAGTCGTGGTGTCCTACGACACCGCGAAACGCCAGGCCGCAGCAGCCGGCCACGACGCCGACGAAGAGGTCGCCCACCTGCTGGTGCACGGCGTTCTCCACCTCCTGGGCTATGACCACGCCGTGCCGGAGGAGGAGGCAAAGATGCGCGCGCGGGAGAGACGGGTGCTAGGGGAGCTGGGCATTGAGGCGCACTCATGAAGACGTACGATCTCTGCCTGGAGTCTGGCCCCCAGCACAAGAAGACCATGGTGCACGTGATGAACCTCGCCGGCTGCATCGCCAACGGCCCCACAACCGAGGCCGCCCTGGAGGCCACGCCGGACGCGATCCGCGCCTATCTGCGCTTCCTGGCCCGCCACGGCGAAGCTGTTGACCCGGATGCGCCTTTCAAGACCCGCGTGGTGGAGCACGTCACCAAGGGCATGTTCCTGGGCAGCGGCTCCACCTTCTTCGAAGCCGACCTCAAGGCGTTGCGCAAGGCCGAGATCGAACCGCTGCTGGCGCGGTCGCGCTGGCTGCGCGCAGCGCTGGCTGGCTGGGCCGGATCTCGGACCGCGAAGCAGCTGGATGCGGCGCCCCGCGGAGGCGGCTGGCCGGCGCGCAGGATACTGCTGCACGTGATGCCGATTGGGTACTTGCCGCCCGTGCTGGGGCCGGCCAAGGGCCTGTCCAGCCTGGCCCGCGCCGCAGAGAGGGGGGATGTCCCGCTGGCGGACGCGATCATCGAGATCGGCGCCAGAAACGCCGACCGCGTGCGCCAGGCTACCGCCGAGCAACGGGCGGCTGTGATCGAGCGCGCGGACTTCCCGCGCACGCTGCGCCGGGCAGTCCGGCGCATGCTGGAGCACGATTTTGAGCACCTGGCAGAGCTCTCGCGGCGCCCCGGCGGCCCGGAGATGTGATCGCGCGCCACTGCTCCCTGTAACCTGTAACCTGCCGCCCCTATAATGGCCCCGTGACCGAAGTCCTCTACCGCAAGTGGCGCCCCCAGTCGTTCGCGGAAGTCGCCGGCCAGGAAGCTGTCACCCGTACCCTGCGCAACTCCATCGCCGCCGGCAAGCTTGCTCACGCCTACCTCTTCTGCGGCCCGCGCGGCACCGGCAAGACTACCCTCGGCCGCCTGCTGGCCAAGGCCGCCAACTGCGCCGCGCCCGTTGACGGCGAGCCCTGCAACAAGTGCGACTCCTGCCTCGCCTTCATCGAGGGGCGGGCGATCGACTTCGTGGAGCAGGACGCCGCCTCCCACAACAGCGTGGACGACATCCGCCAGCTGCGGGAGAACGTCGGCCTCACCCCAATGGCCGGCGAGCGCAAGGTCTACCTGCTGGACGAGGTGCACATGCTGACCGGCGCCGCCCAGAACGCGCTCCTGAAGACTCTGGAAGAGCCGCCCCCGCACATCATCTTCGTCCTCGCCACCACCGAATCGCACAAAGTGTCCGGCACCATCGTCTCGCGCTGCCAGCGCTTCGACCTGAAGCGCATCCCGATGACCGCCACCGTCGCCCGCCTGCGCTTCATCTGCGACCAGGAGGGCTTCTCGCTGGATGACGAATCGCTGGAGGAGATCGCGCGCGCCGCGACCGGCAGCCTGCGCGACGCCGTCAACGCGCTGGAGCAAGTCGTCACCTACTACGGCAGGTCGCCCGACCAGGAGCAGGTCCGCGAGGCGCTGGGCCTCAGCGTCGACGCGCGTAGCGGCCAGCTCGCCCGGCTGCTACTCGCCGGTGACCTCACGGAGGCGCTGCGCCTCGTCGCCCGCGTCCGCGACGACGGAGCCGACATCAAGCAGTTCAACCGCCAGCTGGTGAAGTACCTGCGCGGCCTGCTGCTTGTCAAAGCCGGCGCCGCCGAATCGCTCGAACTGCCGTCCGAAATGGCCGCTGAAGTGAAGGCGCTCGCCGTCGACATCCCGCGCGCCGACATCATCCGCGCCCTCGGCACTTTCGGCCGCATCGACTTCCGCGAGGACACGCTCTCCTCGCTCCCGCTGGAGCTGGCCCTCGTCGACTTCATCTCCCAGACTGACGCGGGGCAGGGCCCCAGTCCTGCCCCGGCTGCGGTAGCGCCCGCGGCGAGGCCCGCCCCACCCAAACCACAGCGCGAAGCCGCCCCTGTCGCCAGGCGCGCGGAGCAGGCGCCCGCGCAGCCGTCCGTCGAGAAGTCCCCGGCGCCCGAACCGGCTCCACCGCCGGCCCGGGAGAACGGCCCGGAGCCGCGGCCCGCGGCGCCGGCTCCCGCAGGCGACCTCCTGTCCGCCGTCCGTGCCGCCCTCAACGACACCGACAAGCACCTCTCCGCGCTCCTCAACGGCTCCTGCGAGGTCAAGTCCAGCGAAGGCGAGCGCGTGGTCCTCGGCTTCTACCACACCTTCCACCTGGAGCAGGTGGAAGCGCCGGCCTACCGGCCGCAGCTGGAAGCGGCGTTCGCAGACGTGCTCGGGCGGGCGGTGACGATCGTCTTCGAGCACGCGCCCCGCGGACGCCCGAAGCCCGGCGAGCCACGCAAGAGCGGCCACCTGGTCCAGGCCGCCCGCGAGCTGGGAGCCCGCGCTATTGACGACAAACCGCCGGCGACGCAATAACCTAACGTACGGACAGGGCTTCGGCCCTGTCTGCGGCGGCGCGGCCAGCCGGCCACAAGGCAACGCAAGACAAGGAGGCACAGCATGGCGAACAGAGGCCCGGGCGGCGGCGACCTCATGAAACAAATCCAGGCGATGCAGGCCAAGCTCGCCGAGGCCCAGGCGCGCCTCGAAGAGATGGTCTTCGAGGCCACATCCGGCGGCGGCGCAGTCGCCGTCAAGATGAACGCGCGTCCGGCCCTGCTGGAGATCGTCGTCAAGCCAGAAGTGATCGACCCGGACGACGTGGACATGCTGCAGGACCTGATCATGGCGGCGATGAACGATGCGCTGGAAAAGGTGCGCAGCGGGCAGATGCAGCAGTTGGCCGGCCTGGCCGGGGGCCTGAACATCCCCGGCCTCAACCTCGGCGGTCTAACGTAACCGCTAACGCGGCTGTATAATTCTTCCAGACGCAAAATGTAGCTGCAGACCTCCAGGTCTGCCTCGCGTTTCGGCACCGGGCAGGTCTGAAGACCTGCAGCTACGTTGGATTTCGCATGAACGAACACATCCCCATCACCGCCGCGCCCCTGGCCCGCCTGATCGAGGAGTTCTACAAACTCCCCGGCATCGGCCCCAAGAGCGCCCAGCGGCTGGCGTACTACCTGCTCCGCATGCCCGCCGCGGAGGCCCACTCCCTGGCGCAGGCCATCCTGGAGGTGAAGGAGCGCGTCACCCTCTGCTCGGTCTGCCAGAACGTCACCGAGACTGACCCCTGCCGCATCTGCGCCAGCCTGGAGCGTGACCGCACCGTCATCTGCGTCGTCGAGGAGCCGCTGGACATCCTGGCCATCGAGCGCTCCGGCTCCTACAAGGGCCAGTACCACGTCCTCCACGGCGCCATCTCGCCGATGGACGGCATCGGGCCCGAAGACCTGAAGATCGCCGAGCTCCTCGGCCGCATGCGCAGCGGCGAGGTGACCGAGGTCATCCTGGCCACGAACCCCAACCTTGAAGGCGAGGCGACGTCTATGTACCTGAGCCGGTTGATCTCGCCGCTTGGCGTCCGCGTCACCCGGCTGGCCCGCGGCCTCCCCGTCGGCGGCGACCTGGAGTACGCCGACGACGTCACCCTCGCCCGCGCCCTCGAAGGCCGGCAGGAGATGGGCGCCTGATGCCCGCGCCCGCCCGGCTCTACAAGACCGAAGCGATCATCGTCCGCCAGCGCAAGCTCGGTGAGGCGGACCGCATCCTCACCCTCTACACCCCCGCGCTCGGCAAGCTGGACGCCAAGGCAAAGGGCGTGCGCAAGACCACCACCCGCCTGGGCGGGCACCTGCAGCCGCTCAACCGCGTCGTCGTCCAGCTGGCGCAGGGCCACACCGCGGACGTCATCACAGGCGTGGAGACGCTGGACAGCTTCCGCGGCCTGCACGAAGACCTGGACCTGCTCAGCCGCGGCCTCTACATCGCCGAGCTGGCCGACCGCATCACGCCGGAGCACGTCCACAGCTTCCCGACGTACCGCCTGCTCTTCGATACCCTCACCCGCCTCGACTCGCCGGTCAGGACGGGGGCCCTAGCCCACGAATCCAGGCGTTCGGACCCGGACCCGGCCCTTCGCTTCTTCGAGATGCGCCTCCTTGACCAGTCCGGCTTCCGCCCGGAGCTAGACCGCTGCGCCGGCTGTCAGCGCGACGTGGAGCCCGTCGACAACTTCTTCGCCCCGGTGGCAGGCGGGGTAGTCTGCCGGGCCTGTGTGCCGGGCCTCGCCGGGCCGCGCGTCCTCACCCTCAACGCCCTCAAGCTCTTGCGCCTCATGCAGCGCGGGTCGTATAACGATCTGGCGCGCGTCAACGTGCCCGCTGACCTCGCCGACGAGGTCGAGCGTCACCTGCGCAGCTACATCATCACCGTCCTCGAGCGCGATGTGAACGCCGCCGCTTTCATCGAGCGGCTGCGTCGCGACGGCGCCCGCGTGACGGCCCAGGCCTGACCGATGCCCGTCTACGAGTACTACTGCGAGAAGGACAAGAAGGTGTTCGAAGCCCTCGGCTCGATCGCCAGATCCGACGCGCCCGCCAAGTGCCCGAAGTGCGGCGCCCAGGCCTACCGCATCATGCCCACGACATTCGCTTCGCTCTCCCGCGTCAAGGGGCTGAAGGAGCGCGTGCCGTTCCATCACCACCCGGTCCGCAACGAGGCCCACAAGCGGGCCATCGCTCCGGTGAAACCGCAGGCGAAGAAGGCTCGTACCACAACTGCGAAACCGAAAACAGCCAAGAAACGATAACCATGCCGCTCTACGAGTACTACTGTCAGCACTGCCACGGCATCTTCGAGGAGATCCGCCAGATCCGCGACGCCTCCGCGCCGGCGCCCTGCCCCGAGTGCAGCCGCGAGGCCCCGCGCATCATGTCATCCTTCTCCGCCTTCACGATGCGCGAAGGCTACCCCCGCAGGATCCCCGACAAAGGCACTTACTGGCACATGGGCCGCGAGGTCAAGAAGCGCGCGAAGACCATGGTCGGCCATATGCACCCGGAACTGGCCGAACCCAAGCCCCCCAGACACATCAGCCGCGGCGAACGCGTCGCGACCGCCGACAAGGCCATGCGCGACCGCGCCGACGCTCTCTACAAGGACAAGTGGGGCGTAATGCCGGACGGCCGCCGCTCCGTCAAAGCGAAGAAGATCAAGCCCGCGCGCAAGACGATCTAGCCGAATGTAGAGACGGGCCGACGGGCCGTCTCGGCGGGTGGCCCGCCCATCCTGAGGTTCACGACGGACGGAGCAGCGCTATCCCGCCGGCTCGAAGCGCTCGTGGTTCGTGAGCCTCACCATGAGCGGATGTGTTATCCCCGCTCATCCTGAGGTTCACGAAGGACGAATGTTGCGCTGGCGCCCAGCGTGTGCCAGTCAGTCATCAGATATCGGCTACAGAGGCGTTACCCTTCGTGTGTGACTTTCTACGTTTACATCCTCCACTGCTCCGACGGCTCTTTCTACGTGGGCCATACGGATAACCTCGAGGCGCGATTGATCGCGCACAGGCGGCGCGTGTTCTGCGGCTACACCGCCAAGCGCCTCCCGGTGCGGCTCGTCTACCAGGACACGTTCCCCACAAGAGAGGAGGCATTCGCGGCAGAGCGTCAGATCAAGGGATGGTCACGCGCGAAGAAGTTGTCGCTCATACAGGGTGACGTTGTCGAACTCAAACGCCAGTCGCTGCGCCGTTCGCCACAGGCGGACGCTCATCTTGCGCGAAGCGCTCGTGGTTCGTGAGCCTCACCATGAGCGGTGGTTCGCCTCACTATGAGCGGTGTTCGCCTCAGCGTGAGCCACTCAGCGATGAGACCTCGCCTGGAGCAGTGCCATCCGGGGCGCGGAACGCTCGTGGTTCGTGAGCCTCACTATTAGCGGATGTGTCATCCCCGCTCATTCCGGGGCCGGAGCCTAGCTCCGCCGCTCCAGGATGTACCCCGCCAGCTCCCCCAGCGTCCGCCGGTCCCCATTGTCCGGCAGCACCGAAAGCGCATCCACCGCCCGCCGCGAGAAGTCCCGCGCCATCTCCACGGACTCCTCCAGGCTCCCCGAATCGCGGATCGCCTCCACCGCTGCCTTCAGCGCCGCCTCGCCGGGCTCATCGAAGTAGCGCGTCACCGGGTTCTCGCCCGGCATCCGCTCCAGCAGCAGGAACGAAGGCAGCGTCAGAGTCCCCTGCATCAGGTCGCTGCCCACCGGCTTGCCCATCGCCTCCGGATCGCCCGCGAAGTCCAGGATGTCGTCGATCACCTGGAACGCCATCCCGAAGTTGTAGCCGTAGTCGCGCAGCGCCTGCACGTACGTTTCCGGCTCGCCCGCCACTATCGCCCCGCCCTCACATGCCGTGGAGAACAGGGACGCCGTCTTGCCCCCGATGCGCGCCAGGTAATCGCGGATCGTCTGGCGGCTGTCATAGGCGGCCATGTCCTGGCGGATCTCGCCTTTCGCCATGACCATCAGCGTATGCGAGAACAGCTTCACCACCCGCAGCTCGTCTGTGCGCACCACCTGGTCCGCCGCGTGCGCGAAGAGGAAGTCGCCCAGCATCACCGTCGTCGAGTTCTGGAAGGCGCTGTTCACTGTCGGCCGGCCGCGCCGCGTGTCCGCGTTGTCGATCACGTCGTCGTGCACCAGCGTTGCCGTGTGCAACAGCTCCACCGAGGCTGCCAGCGGCACCAGGCGTTTCAGGTCGTACTCGCCGAAGCGCCCGGAGAGCAGCGCGAGCGCCGGGCGCATCAGCTTGCCGCCGCCGCCCAGCACCATCTTCAGCATCTCGCCCAGGGGCCCGTAATCTACCTGCTTGATCTCGTCGAACACGCGCTCCACCAGATGCAGGTCGTCCTGCACGGAGCCGTACAGCGGCGCCGTCTTCATAGCACCGTCTCCGCGGCGCCCGCCGGCTCGCCGATGTCGCCCAGGCCGAAGAGCCAGGCCGCCGTCGTCGCCGTCCGGTCGCACACCTCGGACGCCGTGCAGCCCCGGAGCTCCGCAACGAACCGCGCGGTCTCCGCCACGTACGCCGGCTCGTTCCGCTTACCGCGCATCGCCTGCGGCGGCAGGTACGGCGCGTCCGTCTCCACCGCCATCCAGCGCAGCGGAATGCCGCCGGCCACGGCCCGCAGCCGCTCGGCGTTGGGGTACGTCACCGTCCCTGCGATGGAGATCACGAAGCCCAGCTCGATGTAGCGCAGCGCCAGCGGCAGGTCGCCAGCGTAGCAGTGCATGATCCCCAGCGGCCGGTCCTTCGGCCAGTCCGGCAGCGCCTGCGCTTCGTACTCTGCCAGCGCCTGGTACGTCTCCTCGTCCGCGTCCCGGGCGTGGATCACGACTGGCAGGCTAAGGGACCGCGCCAGCTCCAGCTGCGCCCGGAACGCCCGCTCCTGCTCCTCCCGCGGCGAGAGGTTGCGGTAGAAGTCGTAGCCGATCTCGCCGATCCCCACCACCTTCGCCGAGTCCGCCAGCCGCGCCAGCTCGTCGACGTCCTTCGGCCGCAGCGTCTTCGCATCGTGCGGGTGCACGCCGATCGTCGCGTACACGCATTCGTAGGAGTCCGCGATCTCGATCGCCCGGCGGCTGCTCGGCATGTCGTAGCCGATCGTCACCATCGCCGTTACGCCAGCCTCCAGCGCCCGCGCGACGACGGCGTCCACGTCCGCCTTGAACTTGGGGTCCTGCAGGTGGCAGTGCGAATCAACCAGCATTACGTTCCCAGCTTTGCTTCTTCCGCCTCGATGATCTCAGGGTCGAGCTTGCGGAACAACGGCTTCGCCTCCGCCAGGGGCGCGCCGCCCTGCGGCATGACCAGCCGCCAGCCGGCCGCCTCCACTGGCCCTTCGTTGCCCAGGTAGCCGTGGAGGGTCTGGCAGGTGAACGGCAGGTACGGGTAGAGCGCTGTCTTGATCCCGCTGATCGCCGCGATCGCCGTGTAGAGCACGGTGGCGCAGCGCGCGCGGTCTTCCTTAATCAGCTTCCACGGCGCGTTGTCCTCCACGTAGCGGTTGGCCTCCCGCGCGGCGGCCATGGCCGCGTCCAGGCCCGCCCGGAACTGGCACGCCGCAATCCGGCGCCCCGTCTCCGCGATCGCCTCCTCCGCCGTCGCGATGAGCGCCCGGTCGGCGTCTGTCAGCTCGCCCGGCTCCGGCACCCGCCCGTCGAAGTTGCGGTAGGCGAAGGTCAGGACGCGGTTCACCAGGTTGCCCCAGGCCGCCACCAGCTCGTCGTTGTTGCGCTGCACGTAGCCGGCCCAGGTGAAGTCTGTGTCCGCGTGCTCCGGCATGATCGCCGAGAGGTAGTAGCGCAGCGGGTCGGGATCGTAGCGCTGCAGGTAGTCCGTCAGCCAGACCGCCAGCCGCCGGCTCGTCGATATCTTGCTGCCCTTGATCGTCAGGTACTGGTTGGCCGGCACGTCGTAGGGCAGGGTGTACGGCTCGCCCGTCGCCTTGCGATAGCCCATCAACTGCGCCGGCCAGATCAGCGTGTGGAACCAGATGTTGTCCTTGCCGATGAAGTAGTACATCCTGCAGGACTCGTCCTGCCAGAAGTCCCGCCAGCGCTCCGGCTGCCCGCTCCGCTCGGCCCACTCCACCGCCGCCGAAAGGTAGCCGATCACCGCGTCGAACCAGACGTAGATGCGCTTGTCGTCGTACCCCGGCAGCGGGATCGGCACGCCCCACGTGATGTCGCGGGTGATCGCGCGGTCGCGCAGCCCTTCGCCGGTCGTAGTCGTGCTGATGGAAAGGTTGAGCACGCCGCGTTTCCAGTGCTCCTTGCCGGTCTGCAGCCACTCCCGCAGCGGCTCGTTATACGCGCTCAGCTTGTGGAAGAAGTGCTCCGATTCCCTGATCTCGGGCGTCGAGCCGTCGAACTTGCAGCGCGGGTTCTTGAGGTCGACCGCGTCGAGGACGTTGCCGCAGTTGTCGCACTGGTCGCCGCGGGCGGACTCGAAGCCGCAGATCGGGCAAGTCCCCTCGACATAACGGTCGAGCAGGAAGCGCCCCTCGACGGTGCAGAACGGCAGGTCCATCTTGCCCAGGTAGATGTCGCCGATCTCCAGCAGCTTGAGGAACATGTCCTGCGTGATGCGGTAGTGGTTCTCCGTGGCCGTCGTCGTGAAGAGATCGAAGCTGATCCCGAAACGCTGCCAGCAGTCCACGAACTCCGCGTGGAACTGCTCCGCCACCTCGGCGGGGGAGCGGTTCTCCTCCCGCGCGCGCACCGTGATCGGCGTGCCGTGGAAGTCGCTGCCGGACACCATCAGCACCTCGTTGCCGGCCGCCCGGTGGTAGCGGGCGAAGATGTCCGGCGGGAGATAGGCGCCCGCGATCTGGCCAATGTGCAGCGAACCGTTAGCGTACGGCCAGGCGACTCCCACAAAGATGCGTTCAGGCATGGATTCGCCCGAATTGTACCGCAGCAAGCCCGCGTAGCTGCAGGTCTGCAGACTTGTCCGCTCCAGGAATGGCAGCTCCGCTCATCCTGAGCTTGTCCGGAGTCCGCCCGGTGGGGAGGCGGCGGCTGTCCGCCGTCCACAATCCCCGGTTCTACTCGCCCTCGACGATGGGACCCTCAAGCTCGATCGCCAGCGTGTACACCCGCCGCCGCGCCACGCCCGTCCGCCGCGCCACCTGCGTCGCCGCGTCCCGCGCCGAGACTCCAGTCTCCCGCAGCCGCCGCAGCTCCGCGCGCAGCTCCTCGTCGTCCGCCTCCGGCACGTGGCCGGTGTCGCCCTCGATCACCAGAGTGAACTCGCCCCGCGGCTCGGTGAAGTGGTCGATCGCCGCCGAGACGCTGCCGCGGAAGATCTCCTCGTGCAGCTTCGTCAGCTCCCGGCAGACCGCGATCCGCCGGTCGCCCAGCGCCGCGCGGATGTCCGACAGCGCCGCCTGCACCCGGTGCGGCGATTCGAACGCCACCAGCGTCCGCCGCTCCTCCGCGACCGATTCGAACAATCGCCGCCGTTCCGCCGACCGCCGCGGCAGGAAGCCGAGGAATATGAACTGCCGCGAAGGCAGCCCGGACGCCGCGACCGCCGCCACGCTCGCCGAGGCCCCCGGCACGGGCGACACCTCGTGGCCGGCCGCCAGCGCCGCCAGCGTCAGCTCGTAGCCGGGGTCGCTCACGCCGGGCATCCCCGCCTCGGAGACGAGCGCCACGTCGCCGCCCTCCAGCGCGCGCATGATCTGCGGAGTGCGCTGGGCCATGTTGTGCTCGTTGTAAGACACGACCCGCGCGGTGATCTCGTAGTGCGAAAGCAACTGCCGCGCCGTCCGCGTGTCCTCCGCCGCCACCAGCGCCACCTCGCGCAGCACGCGCAACGCCCGCAGCGTCACGTCCTCCAGGTTCCCAATCGGTGTTGCTACGAGGTAGAGGGTGCCCATGAGGTTAGGTTACAGGTGACAGGTGACAGGCGACAGGTCACAGGGGCGCGGATGTGGAAAACCCGCTGCTCTATTGACCGCCTTCTCGCGCCGTTGATACACTGACGAAAAGCCCCCAACGTCCAGACCGTGGACGACCATACCCGCAAGGGTTCATACCGAGGCGAGGATGTTATGAGTGTATCGGTTGGATTTAAGGAACTAAAACCCGCCTACGGGTTCGACGAAGTTGCCATCGTCCCTGGAAGCGTCACCGTCAACCCGGAACTGGTCGATGTGCACTTCAGTATCGGCCACATCACCTTCAACCACCCCATTCTCGCGGCCGCCCTGGACGCCGTAGTCAACCCCCATTTCGCCATCGAAGCCAGCAAGCGCGGCTGCCTGGCGGTCATGAACCTCGAAGGGCTGCAGTGCCGCCACGATGACGCCGAGGCCGCCATCCAGGAGGTCGTCGCGGCCTCCCAGGAGGACTCCGCCGCCGTCATCCAGCACCTAACCGCAGCACCGATCAAGGAAGAGCTCATCGCCCGCCGCGTGCGCCAGATCAAGGACGGCGGCGGCGTCGCGGCCGTCTCCTGCACGCCCGCCAACACCAAGAAGCTTGCCCCCATCGCTGTCGACGCCGGCGCCGACATCTTCGTCGTCCAGTCCACCGTCACCACCGCGCGCCACATCTCGCGCTCGCCAACGGGCCTCATCTTCGAAGACCTCATCGCCAACATCGGCATCCCCGTCGTCGTCGGCAACACCGTCGGCTACCAGGCCACGAAGGAGCTGATGGACTGCGGCATCTCCGGCGTCCTCGTCGGCGTCGGCCCCGGGGCCATCTGCACCTCCCGCGAGGTGCTGGGCGTCGGCGTTCCGCAGATCACGGCGACGATCGAGACCGCCGCTGCCCGCGACGCCCACTACCGCGAGACCGGCCGCTACATCCCGATCATCACGGACGGCGGCATGCGTAACGGCGGCGACGTCTGCAAGGCGCTGGTCGCCGGCGCGGACGCGGTCATGCTGGGCACCGCCTTTGCCCGCACGGAAGAGGCGCCGGCGAAGGGTTGGGCCTGGGGCATGTCCACCGGCCACGCCGCCCTCCCCCGCGGTGTGCGCATTCACCCCGGCACGGACACGACGCTGGACCGCCTGCTCTACGGCCCGACGTCCCGCACGGACGGCACGGAGAACCTGGTGGGCGCGATCCAGACGTGCATGGGCATGGTGGGCGCGCGCAACATGACGGAGTTCCACGAGGCCGAGCTTATCGTGGCGCCGTCGATCAAGACCGAGGGCAAGAGCTTCCAGGCCGCGCTGTCGCGGTAGGGGGGCGCGATGGCGACCTTCAGGTCGCCATCGGGGTCCGCCTTAATAGCACCGCACGCTTGTGTACGAACCGAGGTCGGTTGACGTGCAGTAGACCGTCGAACTTCCCAGGCTAAAGCTAGGCACGTATACCGGAGCCGACGCACGGCCGTTGTTGTAAGCGGTCTGGATGATCGTCGGCAAATACTCTTCGATCACCTGCGTCGCATCACTCATCGCAGCGTCGTAGCCTCCGTCGTAGCCGTCGTCATATCCGGCCGACAGACCAGAGCTGTACCCAGCGTTCCTGCCGGCAAGGAACCCGGAGTCGTACTTTGACTGACTGGCTTTAAGACCTTCGGCCTTCCCATCGCTAAACCCGGCCGCCTTGCCTTCTTCGTACCCCTGGCTCTGACCGGCTGTGAAACCGCGATCGTAGCCCCTTGAGTCAGCCAGTTTGTAGGTCGCGAAACCAGTCACCGAGGCGATGACGGCGGCGGAGATGAGCCACGCGACGGCCACGGCGGGAGCTGGTGCGTGGCCTGCGGCCTTTCTCAATCCGGAGAACTTAGGCAATGTAGTCATGGGAACTACCTCCCAACTGCTATACGGCTGGACTATTAGATGGAACCCGAGCTTGCGCCGTTACGACAGCCGATCAACTCGCCAGATGTCCCGAGACCCAGAGGGGTCAGATATCGATAGGTCTCAAAGTCAGCCAACGGCCGGGCGGGTGACCTGAAGGCCCGCCCCTGCGTCATAACGACATTGCCAGCTGGCCGCGGACCGGCACCTGTAGGCGCGCTTCGTGGCTGTCCCCGAAGCCGTGGCGGTCCCGGATGCGGCTGACCAGCGCGATAACCTCCCGCGAGTAGTCCTTCGGGGCGTAGGGGCCGCGGTAGTAGCGCTCGTACTTGCCGGCCAGGTGGGGGTAGGCCTCGCGCAGGGCGGGCATGAACCACTCCTTCGTGCCGGGCTTCAGGAAGAGCACGTTCGGCGCCACGAAGGACGCCCCCGCCTCCTTCGCCGCCACGATCACCTCTTCGATGTGGCGCTCGTCGTCCGTGACGCCGGGGATGATCGGGGCCAGCATCACCCCGCAGGAGATGCCGGCGTCCGTCATTATGCGCAGCGCCTCGAAGCGCTTCGACGGCTTCGCCGTGCCCGGCTCCATCCGCTTCCAGATGGCCTCATCGAGCGTCGGGATGCTGAAGGCGATCTGCGCCCGCGCGGCGGAGGCCAGCCGCTGCCAGGCATCAACGTCGCGCACCACTGCCGGCGACTTCGTCAGCATGCT
>DATKKM010000097.1:0-6795 GCA_035542855.1 Dehalococcoidia bacterium | reverse complement strand
GACGGGCATCCGGCGCGCCGGCGCGGACATCATCATCACGTACCACGCGAAGGAAGCGGCCCGGTGGCTGGCTTAGCTGACATACTCGTCGACGGCAAGCTGATAGTCGAGATCAAGACCGTCGACTCTCTGTCTGTCATTCACGAAGCCCAGCTTACTGCTGAACTTCGCGACCGGCCGCGTGCAGGTTCGCCGCCTAGCGAGATGCAAATGAGAGCATCTGCGCCCAATCTCTGTCCATCTGCGGTTGACTTCCGGGTCACCAGCCTTGGCTGATGGGGTGGGACCGCGATCGCGGGAGATCTTCGAGCGCGCGCAGCGGGTGATGCCCGGCGGCGTGTCGAGCCCGGTGCGGGCGTTCCGCGCGGTGGGCGGCGACCCGCCGGTGATCGCTTATGGCGCCGGCCCACGCATCTACGACGTTGACGGGCGCTCGTACATCGATTACGTGTGCGCCTACGGGCCGCTGGTCCTGGGCCATGCGCCGCCGCCGGTCGTCGAGGTACTGGCCGCTGCCGCCGAGCGCGGTACGGCCTACGGCGCCACGAGCGAGCTGGAGGTGGAGCTGGCGAAGCGCATCGTCAGTGCGATCCCTTCGGTGGAGATGGTGCGCTTCGTGAACTCCGGCACGGAGGCGACGATGTCCGCCCTGCGGCTGGCGCGGGCGTACACGAAGCGGTCAAAGGTGGTGAAGTTCGAGGGCGGGTACCACGGCCACGCGGACGGTCTGCTGGTGCAGGCCGGGTCCGGCCAGGCGACGCTGAGCCTGCCGGACAGTCCGGGCGTGCCGGAGTCCTACGCGGGGAACACGCTGGTTGCGCCGTACAACAACCTGGGCGCGGTGCAGACGCTGTTCGACGCGGCGGGGGACGAGATCGCGGCGGTGATCATTGAGCCGGTGGCCGCGAACATGGGCGTGGTGCCGCCGGAGCCGGAGTTCCTGCAGGGGTTGCGTGCGCTGGTGCACGATTACGGCGCGCTGCTGATCTTCGACGAGGTGATCACCGGCTTCCGGCTGTGCTACGGCGGCGCGCAAACGGTGCTGGGCGTGGAGGCGGACATCACCTGCCTGGGCAAGATCATCGGTGGCGGGCTGCCGGTGGGCGCCTACGGCGCCCGGCGCGAGATCATGGAGATGGTGGCGCCGCTGGGGCCGGTCTACCAGGCCGGCACGCTGTCCGGGAATCCGCTGGCGATGGCGGCCGGCGTCGTCACGCTCGATGAACTGGCCAGGCTGGGCGAGGCGGGCTATCAGCGGCTGGAGATCGAGTCGATCTACCTGGAGGACGGGCTACGGCGGGCGGCGGAGGCCGCCGGCGTGCCGGCCCGCATCAACCGCGCCGGCTCCATGCTGACGATGTTCATCGGCGACCAGACGCCGGTCTGCGACTTCGCGGCGGCGAAGCGCTCGGACACGGCCCGGTACGCAACCTACTTCCGCGAAATGCTGGCTCGGGGCGTCTTCCTGGCGCCCTCGCAGTTCGAGGCGATGTTCGTCTCCATGGTGCACCGCGACGTGGAGATCGAGGCCACGATCGAGGCGGCGGAGGCCTCCCTGCGGGCTGTGCGCTAGGCCCGTTGTCAGTGCCGTCAACGCACGCTATACTATCGCCGACCCGCCGCCCGAATTGCTAAAGTAGGTAAGCAGTTATGAAGGTTTCCTCGCTCCAGGAGAATCTCGCCCGTGGCCTTTCGATCGTGGGCCGCGCGGTGCCTGTGCGCAGCACGCTGCCCCAGGCCTCACACGTGCTCCTGGAGACGGACGAGGGACGCCTGAAGCTCGTCGCGACTGACCTCACGATCGCGGTGACGTGCTGGATCGGCGCCACGGTGGAGCAGGAAGGGGCGGTCACGGTGCCGGCCCGGCTGCTGACTGACTTCGTATCGTCGCTGCCGAACGAGAAGATCGACCTCACAGTGCAGGGCCGAGGCAAGCAGCTGCACGTGGAGTGCGCCCGCAATGAGGCGACGATTGCCGGCATGGACGCGGCGGACTTTCCGCCGGTGCCCTCCGTGGGTGACGGGCTGACGCTGACGCTGGCCCCGGACATCCTGCGCGGCGCTATCACGAAGGTGCAGTTCGCCGCGGCCACGGACGACACGCGCCCGGTGCTGACCGGCATCCACACCCTGGCCGAAGGCGACACGCTGACGCTGGCCGCGGCCGACGGCTTCCGCCTGGCGGTGCACCATCTGCCGCTGGACCAGGAGGTGGCGGAGAAGGTGGAGGTGATCATCCCGGCCCGCGCGCTGCGCGAGGTGGAGCGGCTGATCGGGGAGCAGAACGAGCCGGTGGAGATGGCGATTAACGGCGCGCGCTCCCAGGTGATGTTCCGCATGCAGAGCGTGGAGCTGGTGGCGACGCTGATCCAGGGCACGTTCCCGAACTACAGCCAGCTGATCCCGCAGTCCTACGCCAGCAAGGCAGAAGTAGACATGAAGCAGTTCCTGCAGGAGACGCGCATCGCCTCCATCTTTGCGCGGGACGGTGCGGGAATCGTGCGGCTGCAGATGGAGCCGGACGGCGGCAAGGGCAAGCTGACGATCAGCGCCCGCGCGGAGGAGATCGGCGATCACCGTGGGGAGATTGACGTGAAGCTGGAAGGCGAGGCGAGCAAGATCGCCTTCAACAGCCGCTACTTGCAGGACGTGCTCTCCGTGCTGGAATCGCAGGAGGTGTCGCTGGAGACGACCAGCCCTTCAAGCCCGGGCGTGATCCGCCCCGTCGGCGACGAGCGCTACGTGCACGTAGTGATGCCGATGTTCGTCCAATGGTAGCGCGATGGGTGCGTCGTGTCTCCGTGGGCGCGGTTCTCATGGCGGGGGCGCTGGGGCTGCTGGCGGTTCTCGCTTCCAGCCAGCCGTCGACATCAGACGCGGGTGGCTTTGGCGTGGCGACAGTGAACTCGGCGAACGACATTGACGACGGGACCTGCAACGCTGTGCATTGCAGCCTGCGCGAAGCGATCAATTTCATAAATGGCTCACCTTTTAACAACGTGATTGGCTTCGATCTGGCAAACTGCCCGCCAGCATGCACGATCAGCCCGCAAAGCTCTCTGCCGACCATTACAAAGAGCAGTTCCACGATCAATGGCAAAACGGAGCCTGACTACGCCGGCCAACCCTTAATAACTATTGACGGCAGCGCCTTGAGTGAGTTGACGGGTCTTCTTGTCTTCACCGGCAACAGTGCCACGGTTGTCGGTCTCAACATTCGGAACGCTGTCAGTAAAGGCATCTCCGCCCAGGGCGAGACAATCGTTGTGGAAGACAGCGTCATTAGCGGCAACGGCGGCGCAGGCATTGAAGGGGCCTTGAACAACGACGTCCAGATCACAGTGACCCGGACGACCCTATCCGGCAACTTCTTTGGTCTTACGGCGGGGGCGAACGCTATTGTTGAGGTTTCTGACAGCGTTGTCAGCGGAAATCTGTCAGTGGGCATCCAAACGGCTTTTGGTAACGGCGCCGAGTCATTAACCATAAGCGACACGACGATCACCGGGAACGGAGCCGATGGCGTCGACGCACTCAGCGGCACGCTCAGCATCACGGACAGCGTGATCAACGACAACAGGGCGGACGGCATCCAGACGAATTTCGTAGGGGGGCCACCGGCCACGATTGAATTGTTGCGCAACGAGGTTAACGACAACGACCGTTCCGGTATCGTCGCCGTTGCTACGGAAACGGTTACAGTGGAAGACAACGTCGTCGACCATAACGGACGGCAGGGCATCAATGCCAGCGGGGGGACTGGCACAACAGTGATCGGTAACACAGTCACTCGAAACGGGCAGGCGCAAACAGATCCGGGCGGATCTCCCGGAATCGTCATCGGTGGCGGCGAGGCAGTGGCGAAGGGGAACACCGTGACGGACAACCTGGGCCCGGGTATCTTCCTGCAACCCCCGCTTTCGAACACAACAGTAGGTGGCACCGGCGCCGGCGATGGGAACGTCATCACCGGCAACAGCGGTGACGGCGTTTTCTTGCGGTCCTTACAGCCGTTTATCACTGGTGTGTCGATTCTCGGTAACTCGATCCACTCTAACGGCGGGCTAGGGATCGATCTGCAGGAGGATGGCGACGATCGGGGCACAGTTACGCCGAATGACGGCGGTGATGGGGACGACGGCGCAAACCATTTGCAGAACTTCCCGGTCCTGCAGGCAGCGATCCACGGAAGCCTGCACCTCAGCGGGACGATCAACAGCACACCTAACACCGATTTTCGGCTTGAGGTGTTCCGCAATGACGACTGCGACCCGTCTGGTAACGGCGAGGGACAAGAGTTCCTCGCGGCGACCAGCATTACCACTCCAGCTTCAGGCGTGAAAGATTTCGAGCTGGAGCTTGACGTGGCGAGTTCCATCGGCGACGAGATCACGGCTACTCTGACCAACCAGACGACGAACGACACCTCCGAGTTCTCTCCGTGCGTCAAGGTCATGTCCCCGCCCACTCCCACGCCTACGCCTCCGGCTTCCCCCACCCCGTCTGCGACTCCGATTGAGGCGGTCCACGGCGATGCGGACTGCAGCGGTGAAATCGACACGGACGACGTCATCGCGTCTCTCACGGAATTTGCCGGCGTACCTCCGGGAGCATGCGATGAACGGGCGGACGCAGACTGCGATGAAAGCATCGACGCGCAAGACGCGCTGCGCATCCTTTTGTACGTGGCGGGTGTGCCGCGGAATCCGCCTGCGGGTTGTCCACAGGTCGGTGATTCGTGAGGCAAAGGGGCAGACTGCTGGGGTGGACGCTATCGACTGCATGATGGACAGGCGGATGAGTCAGGCCGAAAATGGCAGGCGACGACGGAAGATCAAGGATTCGCCAGCCGGCGCCAAGTGCTTACGGGACACACAAGCCGATGTTCGTGCAGTGGTAGATACGACGACGGTCAGCGTAGACGGCACGGAGATCACAGCACGCCGGCACCGATGGTAGCGGAGAGGCCGGAGACCAGGCGGCCGGCAACGGGGTGGCCCCTCATCGCAAGGGACTCATGATGCATGCAGCTGCCCGATAACCACGTGCACTCGCAGTGGTCGTGGGACGCCAGGCTGGGCGACATGGACGCGACGTGCCGCAAGGCCGTCGAACTGGGGCTGCCTTCGATCGCCTTCACCGAGCACGTGGACTGGGTGCGCGGTCAGCCGGGACTGTTCGACGTCGAGGCCTACCTCAAGTGCGTGGAGCGCTGCCGCTCGGCGTATCCCGGCCTGCGCATCCTCTCCGGCGTCGAGCTGGGAGAGCCGCACAAGTACTGGCAAGAGGCGCAGGCGCTACTCGCTCGGCGGTT
Organism: Dehalococcoidia bacterium; assembly: GCA_035542855.1. Classification (GTDB taxonomy): domain Bacteria; phylum Chloroflexota; class Dehalococcoidia; order SM23-28-2; family RBG-16-64-32; genus DATKKM01. Next base: position 1,481 of record DATKKM010000097.1, on the reverse strand, counting down.
CGACCGGGTGCTGGCCAGCGTGCACTGCGTGGAGTGGGAGGGCCGCGCGACGGACGCCAGCGAGCGGGGCTTCCTTTCGCCGGACAACTGCGAAGCTGCGTTCCGCCTGTACCTGGGCGAGGTGAGGCGACTCCTGGAGAGCGACCTGCCGTTCCAGGTGCTGGCACACCTCGATTACCCGAAGCGCTACTGGCCGGCGGAAACGCGATACGACGAGTGCGCGTTCGAGGGGGAGTTCCGGGAGGCGCTGCGCGCTGCGGCGGCGCGCGGCGTGGCGCTGGAGCTGAACACGACACGGGGCGGTGATCCCTCGCGCTACCTGTGCCCGGGGCCGGCCGTGCTGCGCTGGTGGCGGGAGGAGGGCGGAGAGGCCGTCTCCTTCGGCAGCGATGCGCACAGCCCGGGCCACGTCGCGGCGGGCTTCGCGCTGGCGCAGGAGGTCGCGGAGGCGGCGGGCTTCCGGCCGCAGGCGGATCCGGCGGCCTTCTGGCTGCGCTGAGTTGACAGCGCTGTTACACGCCTTAATCGCCCAATAACATCCACGCCGGATAATCGGGGCACCGGGGGCCAAAGTGCGGCGGGGACCCGTAAGCCTTCTCTGAGCTCCAGAACGTCCTGCTGAACCTGCGCAGGCCTGTCTCCTACCGTTCTGGCGCTCAGAGGAGGCTTGCTCTCTTGCCATAACGGCGCGTCCGCCGCGGGACAGCGGTTACGACTGGCCGGTCAGCTCCGTCATCCCTTCTGGGCAGGTGGCGAAATGGGGTGGCGTTTCATACTTGCCGCATGCGTGAGTATGATGAGAGCAGGCGTTAATGGCACGCAGTAATCGTCCTATGTCCCGATCTACGGCCCAGGGGAGGGCCGCGTCCCCGGATGCGCGCACGCGGGACGGCCTGGCTAACGGAGCGAAGAAGAGGGTGGCGGCCAAGGCGAAACCGGCACCTGATGCGGGTGATCCACGCCTTCGGCGAGTGATCATCGAGGGGGTGCGGCCGGAGGTGGACGGGGGGCGCTACCCGGCGAAGTCTTGCGTCGGCGAGCTTGTGATCGTCGAAGCTGACATCTACGCCGACGGCCAAGACGCGCTGGCGGCTGACCTGTTGTACAGGGCCGGCGGCGGCGCCTGGACGCGCGTCCCCATGGTGGAGCTGGTCAACGACCGCTGGCGGGCCGCGTTTCCGGCCTCCCAGATGACGGCGTACTTTTTCACGATCGAGGCCTGGGTGGACCACTTCGCAACCTGGCGGCAGGGGCTGGCGAAGAAGGTGGAAGCCGGGCAGGACGTTGCGCTGGACCTGCTGATCGGCGCGCAGTTGATCGAAGCGGCGCTGGAGCACGCGCCCGCGAAGGACGCCGAGCCGCTGCGCAACGCGGCGGCGGAGCTGGCAGCGCGAACGACGGTGGCCCGGCGGCTGGAGGTCGCGCGGGACCCGGCGCTCGGCGCAAGGATGCGCGACGCGTACGACGGGCGCCTGGCCACC
>DATKKM010000096.1:0-4279 GCA_035542855.1 Dehalococcoidia bacterium | reverse complement strand
TGACGGGCGTGACCATCAAAGTCCTGGTCAGCGGCAGCGGCCGCATGGGCCGCGAGGTGCTCTCCGCCGTGGCGCGGGAGCCGGACATGGATCCCGTGGGCTGCGTCGACCTGCTCTCTAGCGAGGACCACATCTCGGTTGCCGGCACCGACAGGCTGATCCCATTCGGGCAGGATGCGGCCGCGATGATCGCCCGCGTGCGCCCGGACGTGATCGTGGACTTCACGAGCGCGGAGTGGACGCCCCGCCTGGCCAAGGAGGCGCTCGCAGCCGGCGTACGGCTCGTCATCGGCACTACAGGACTGAGCGACGCCTTCGTCAAGGAGCTGGAGACGGGGGCGAACAAGCGCGGCGTCGGCGTCGTCGTCGCTCCGAACTTCGCCCTGGGCGCCGTGCTCATGCAGTACATGGCCACGGTTGCCGCACGCTTCTACTCCCACGCCGAGATCATCGAGATGCACCACGCTGGCAAGATCGACTCGCCGTCCGGCACCTCGCTGGCCACCGCCCGGGCGATGGCGGCCGCGAAGAGGGAGCCGTTCACCGTGCCGAAGCCGGAGAAGGAGCCCGTTAAGGGCGCCCGCGGGGCTACCGAGACCAGCGTCACGATACACAGCGTGCGCCTGCCGGGCCTCGTCGCGCACCAGGAAGTGATCTTCGGCGGGCCGGGCGAGACCCTGACGATCCGCCACGACACAACCAACCGCGAGTCCTTCATGCCGGGCGTCATCCTCGCCGTGCGCGAGGTAATGAAGCGCAACGACTTCGTGTACGGGCTGGACCGGCTGTTCGGCCTCACTTAGGGTGCGATCCATACCGTCCGTACTGAGCGCGGCGCGAGCCGCAGCCGAAAGGCCTGAGCACTTCACCGGGGATGCGCTTGTCCGCTAAGAGCGTCGTCGTCCTCGGCGGCGGCACCGGCGGGCTCGTCGCCGCCACGCGCTTGCGCCGCATGCTCGATCCCGAGCACCGCATCACCATCATCGACCGCTCGCCCTACTACACGTTCGAGCCTTCGCTGACCTGGGTGATGGCGGGCCGGCGCACGCTGCCGCGCATCACGCGCGACCTCCGCAAGCTGCGCAAGAAGGGCATCAACGTCCACACTGCAGAGATCACAGCGATCGACCTCGAGGCGCGGCGCGTCACGTACGGCAAGAGCGAGATCGAGTTCGATTACCTGGTGATCGCCCTCGGCGCGGAGTACTCGGCCGCGGAGGTGCCGGGCCTGAACCGCGCCTGGACGTTCTACCACGGCGACGGCGCGGAGGGTATGCGCGAAGAGCTGGAGTCGTTCGCCGGGGGGCGAGTGGTCTGCGCGGTGCCGCAGTTGCCGTACAAGTGCCCGACCGCCTTCTACGAGGGTGTCCTCCTGCTCGACGCGCATTTCCGGCGGCGGAAGCTGCGCGGCGGCATCACGATCGAGGTCTACACTCCGGAGGCGGCGCCTCTGCCCGAGGCGGGCCCTCACGTCGGCGAGCGCATCCTGGAGCTGCTGCGCTCTCGCGACATCGCCTTCACCGGCGGCGTCGAGGTGAAGTCCGTCAACCACGAGAAGAAGCTGCTGAACCTGGCCGGCGGCGAGCCCGTGCCTTTCGACATGCTGGTGGCGACGCCCGTGCACAACCTGCCGTTGGTGCTGCGGGACACCGGCCTGGCCGGCGCGGACGGCTGGATCGCCGTCGACCGCGAGACGCTGGCGACGTCCGTCCGCGGCGTGTACGCCATCGGCGACTGTGCCAGCGTGCCGATTGCGACAGGCAAGCTGCCGAAGGCGGCGGTGTTCGCCCACGGCGAGGCGGAAGTGGTAGCCCGCAACATCCGCGCAGAGGTCCAGGGCACGGAGCCGATCTGGGCCTTCGGCGGGCAGGGCGCGTACTTCCTCGATACCGGAGAGGGCAAGGGCGCCTACATCGTCGGCAACTACTTTAAGGACCCGGCGGAGGTGGACTTCCGCGGCCCCAGCCGGCTCTACTACTGGGCCAAGATAGGCGTCGAACGCGTCTGGCTCTGGCGCTGGTTCTAGGACGAACTCCGCGCTCTTATGTTTGCTAGGCGTGCCCCCTTCGGCTACCATATTTCCCAACCCACATGACCAAGTCACTTAACGTTGCCGTCGTCGGCGCCACCGGGCTGGTGGGGCAAGAGTTCCTCAAGCTGGCCCTGCAGCGCCGCTTCCCCATCAAGGGGCTGCGCCTGCTCGCCTCTCACCGCTCGGCCGGCAGGAAGATCACCTTCGGTGAATTCGGCGAAATCGAGGTGGAGGAAACGACCCCGCAGTCCTTCCGCGGGGTGGACGTCGCGTTCTTCTCGGCCACTACGGAAGTCTCGAAGAGCCTGATCCCGCCCGCGGTCAAGTCCGGCGCGATCTGCATCGACGACAGCTCCGCCTGGCGCATGGAGCCGGACGTGCCGCTCGTCGTGCCGGAGGTGAACGCGGGCGACCTGAAGGGACACAAGGGCATCATCTCGATCCCCAACTGCCCCACGACGCCGCTCTGCCAGGTGCTCTGGCCGGTGCACCAGGTGAACCCGGTAACGCGCATCGTCGTCTCCACATACCAGTCCGTGTCCGGCACCGGCACCGCCGCCGTGCAGGAGCTTACGGACCAGGCTCGCCAGGTGCTGAACGGAGAAAAGACGAAGCCGCACATCTATCCGCATCAGATCGCCTTCAACCTGCTGCCCCAGGTGGACGTCTTCCTCGGCAGCGGCTACACCAAGGAAGAGTGGAAGATGATCAACGAGACCCGCAAGATCATGCACGAGCCGGACCTGCCCATGTCCGCGACGTGCGTGCGGGTGCCCGTCTACGTCGGCCACTCCGAGGCTGTGCACGCGGAGTTCCAGAAGACGATGTCGCCGGAGGACTTCTACAACATCGTGCACGAGGCGCCGGGCATCACCGTGCAGGACGAGCCGTCCGTTAACCTCTACCCCACACCGTGGACCGTCGCCGGCAAGGACGACACCTACGTCGGCCGTATCCGCCAGGACGCCTCCCACCCGAACGGCATCGCCTTCTGGCTGGTCAGCGACAACCTGCGCAAGGGCGCCGCGCTCAACGCCATCCAGATCGCGGAAGAGCTGCTCACCCGCAAGCTGGTCTAGCGCCGCCCACGCGATGCGCTACCGGGAGGCCACCGCAGACGATCTTCCCTCCATCGCCGCGCTGCACGCCGATAGCTGGCGCCGCACCTATCGCGGCGCTTATTCGGACGAGTACCTGGACGGCCCCGTCTTCGACGACCGCCTGCGCGTCTGGTACCAGCGGTTATCGTCACCTTCTGCCAACCAGTTCGTTCTCGTCGCGGAAGACGGGCGGGACATCGAAGGGTTCGCCTGCGCCTTCGGTGACGCAGATCCGGCGCTCGGCACGCTGCTCGATAACCTGCACGTCCGGCGGGCGCGGCATCGCTCCGGCATCGGCAAGCGGCTGGTGGCCGAGGTGGCGCGCTGGGCCGCCGCGAACTACCCGGACTCTGGCCTCTACCTGGGCGTGCTCGAGCAGAACGAGAACGCCCAGCAGTTCTATAAGCGGCTCGGCGCCCAGGACGTTCGAGGGGAAGTGGCAACATCACCCAGCGGCGATAGCGTGCCGTCCCGAATCTATGCGTGGTCGCGGGACCAGGTGCGGGAGCTGGCCTCGGCCCTGCTCGGCGCGGATTGAGCGAGACAGGGCGGGTAATCGCTCGTAAGCCGTTAACAATTAGCCTCGAACAAGCCCATTTCAGGTATAAATCGAACCCCCTTCTGTGGTATAATTCAATTGTTCAAGTTTCTGGACGATTTCCCCCCAAGAGGACCGAATTCCACATGACACAAACCGCATCAAAGTACACCGCTGCCGACATCCAGGTGCTCGAAGGCTTGGAGGCCGTCCGCCGGCGTCCAGGCATGTACATCGGCTCCACCGATGAGCGCGGCCTCCACCACCTCGTATACGAGATCGTCGACAACTCTATCGACGAGGCGATGGCCGGCTTCTGCGACCACATCTCCATCACGATCGAGAAGGACGGCAGCGTCAAGGTGACGGACAACGGCCGCGGCATCCCCGTGGACAAGCACGCCCGCACCGGCAAGTCCGCGCTGGAGACCGTGATGACGTACCTCCACGCCGGCGGCAAGTTCGATAGCCAGGCCTACAAGGTGTCCGGCGGTCTGCACGGCGTCGGCGCGGCCGTGGTGAACGCTCTCTCGGAGAGCATGTGGGTGGAGGTCCGCCGCGGCGGCAAGCTCTACAAGCAGAGTTACGAGCGCGGCAAGGCCAAGGGCC
>DATKKM010000095.1:0-9997 GCA_035542855.1 Dehalococcoidia bacterium | reverse complement strand
AACCGCTCCCCGATGGACATCGCGGAAGCGGAGTCCGAGATCGTCGCCGGTTATCACACGGAGTACGGCGGCATCAAGTTCGGCTTCTTCTACCAGGCGGAGTACCTGGCAGGCTTTGCGATCGCAGCGGCGATCGTCTCGCTCTACATGGGCGGCTGGACGCTGTGGGGAGCAGAGAAGTACGTCCCGACGTGGATCATCTTCCTGGGCAAGCTATACACGGTCTTCTTCGTCTACATCTGGACGCGCGGCACGTTGCCGCGCCTGCGCATAGACCAGCTGATGGGGTTCGCCTGGAAGTTCATGCTGCCGATCATGCTGGTGAACACGCTGGCCGTGGGCGGCGAGGTCCTGATCTGGCGCGAGAACAACATCGCGGACGAGACGGCGCTGACGCTGATCGGGCTGGTGAACTTCTTCTTCGGGGCGGCGCTGGTCGCCGGCTGGGCGCGGTTCCTGGGCCACGGCACGGGGCGGCAGCGCGGCCACCGGGCGCTCCTCACGCAGGAGGTTGGGGCGGTCTACTTCGGCGCGGAGTCTGCGCCGTAATGGACAGCACCGGCGTCATCATCGCCTTCTACGTGCTCGCCGCGATGACGATCGGCTCGGCGCTGGCGGTGGTGGTTGTGCGCAACCTGATCCACGCCGTGATCGCACTGATCGGGACGTTCGCGGGGCTGGCGGGGCTATACGTGACGCTTTCGGCGGACTTCATCGCCATCACGCAGATCCTGATCTACATTGGTGCGATCTCTATCCTCTTCCTCTTCGCGATCGTGCTGACGCCACGCTCCGGCCGGGGCAACCAGGAGTCGTTCCTGCGCTTCCCGGCGCTGGTACTGGCGCTGCTCGTGGGGACGGTGCTGGTCTACGTGGCGGTGGACACGCAGTGGAACTTGAGCCACGCTCCCGACTTCCCGGAGACGGCCTCGCTGATCGGTGAGCTGCTGCTCAAGACGTACGTCCTCCCGTTCGAGATCGCGTCCGTGCTGCTGCTGGCGGCGGTGCTGGGTTCGATCATCCTGGTGCGGCCGGAGCCGGTGGAAGAGGACTGATGTCGATCCACCTTGAGCACTACCTGATCGTGGGCGCGGTGCTGTTCTCGATCGGGCTGTACCTGGCGCTGGCCAAGCGCAACTTCGTGGGCGTGCTGATGGGGATCGAGATGATGTTCAACGCGGTGAACCTGACGTTCATCGCCTTCTCCCGGTTCGTGCAGTCTGACCAACCGCTGGCGGGCCACGTCTTCGTGGTCTTCGTGATCACCGTGGCGGCCGCGGAGGCGGCGACGGCGCTGGCGCTGGCGGTGATGGTCTACCGCACGCGCGACACGGTCAACGTTGACGAGATCGACCTGCTCAAGTGGTGAGTGGAGGCAACTGACATGTGGGCGAAGCTGATGGAAACGAAGAACGGATACGCGGCGGAGATCTGGAAAGAGCTGTTCAACGCCTGCGCGCTGTCCGTGCGCGTGGTGCCGAAGACGGGCTACGCGAACGCCTCGCCGGCGGACCCCTGCGAGTTGTACGTGCCGTGGGGCAAGACGCATGTGGCCGCGGAGATTGTGCGGAAGAGCTGATGGATCTCCACTTTGCGGTTGAAGAGGCGCCGTGCGGCCCACCCGCCCATTCGGGAGCTTGGGTGCTCGGGGGAGACCCCCGAATCCCCGGCAGAGAGGGGCTGCGCCCCGTCTCTGCACTCTACCCCCGATGTGAGGCGCGCGGCTCGATGCCTCGACCTGGTGGCGCCGGCCCCTGTTCGCTCGTCCCTGGGGGCGCGTGCTGATGGACCACATCAAGGAGGGGTTCGTCTGGGCGATCATGTTCCTGCCCTTGAGCTCCTTCGCGATCATCGCGCTGGTGTCGTTCCTTGGCCTGACGCAGGGCAAGGACGGGAAGCCGGCGCCGTGGAACGTCCGCTATAGCGGATACATCACGATCCTGGCGGTGCTCGGCTCGTTCCTGCTGTCGCTGTGGGCATTCCAGGGGGTGGCGGACGAGGACGGCAAGGCGATCGGCTTTGCGGCGCACGAGTGGCTGGTGGTAGGCCCGCTGCACGTCAACATCGGGATCAACCTGGACGGCCTGACCGGCGTGATGCTGGTCGTGGTGACCGGCGTTTCGCTGCTGGTGCAGATCTACTCGCAGGAGTACATGCGCGGCGACGACGGATACAACCGCTATTACGCCTTCATGTCGCTGTTCACGGCATCTATGATCAGCCTGGTGCTGGCCTCGAGCATCATCCAGCTCTTCGCTTCATGGGAGCTGGTGGGGCTCTGCTCTTACCTGCTGATCGGCTTCTGGTTCTACAAGGACTCGGCGCGCAAGGCGGCGATGAAGGCGTTCCTGGTGACGCGCATCGGCGACCTGGGGTTCATGATCGCGCTGCTGATCATCTTCACCAAGGCGGGGACGCTGGACATCGGCGGCATCCACGAGGCTGCGATTGCCGGGACCATCGGCTCGACCTGGCTGACGTTGTTCGCCCTCGGTCTGTTCGCCGGCGCGGCCGGCAAGTCGGCACAGTTCCCGCTGCACGTCTGGCTGCCCGACGCGATGGAAGGCCCGACGCCGGTCTCGGCGCTGATTCACGCGGCGACGATGGTGGCGGCGGGAGTGTACCTGGTCGCGCGCTTCTTCCCGGTGTTCGCCGAGTCGGAGACGGCACTGGTGACGGTGGCGGCGATCGGCGGGACGACGACGATCATCGCCGCGCTGCTGGGCATCGTGGCGACCGACATCAAGCGCGTGATGGCCTATTCGACGATCAGCCAGCTGGGCTACATGATGATGGGCCTCGGTGTCGGCGGGATGGTGGCCGCGATTTTCCACCTGTTCACGCACGCCTTCTTCAAGGCGCTGCTCTTCCTGGGCGCGGGCTCTGTGAACCACGCGACGGGGACGTTCGACATGCGGAAGATGGGCGGCCTGAGCAAGTATATGCCGATGACCTACGCCACGGTCCTCATCGCCAGCATCTCGCTGGTGGGCATCTTCCCGTTTGCCGGCTTCTGGAGTAAGGACGAGATCCTGGCCGACGCCTGGGACGACAAGAAGTGGGTGTTCGTCATCGCCATGGCCGGCGTATACCTGACGGCGCTCTACGTAGGGCGGATGATCATCATGACGTTCTGGGGTGAGTACCGCGGCGGCGAGGTCGCCGAGGACGCGGGCCACCCTCCGGCGGGCGGGCACGGCGCCGGCGATGCGCATGCGGGCGGCCACCACGGTGCCCCGCACGAGTCGCCGCCGCTAATGACGTTCCCGCTGCTTGTGCTGGCAGTGCTGGCGATTGGCGCGGGAGCGTTCCAACTGAACCACTGGCTGGGCAACATCATCGACGGCTGGGTGCCGGAGCATACGGACGGCCAGCTGACGGAGGCGAGCTTCAAGCTGTGGATCGCGGTTGTGTCGCTCGGACTCGGCTTTGCGGGGCTCGGCACGGCGTGGCTGGTCTACCAGGCGAAGGCGTTGGATCCGGTGAGGATTCGCGCGTTCCTGGAGCCGCTGCCGGAGATCCTGGAGAACAAGTACTACCTGGACATCCTCTACCAGGACGTATTCCTGAAAATCGGGCTGCTGGGCGGAATCGCCTGGCTGCTCTCGCTCTGGGACAAGCACGTCATCGACGGCGTGGTCAACGGCGTCGGGCGGGTGACCCGCTGGGCCTCCGGCGAGTTGCGCATGGCGCAGGCCGGCCAGGCGCAGGTGTACGCAAGCGTGATGCTTTTCGGGGCCATCGCCGCGATTGTGGGCATTCTACTGGTGAGCGGGTCGTGACGCGATGCTGACGCTGGCGATCTTCTTCCCGCTGGTGGGCGCGGCGCTGATCGCGACGCTGCCCAAGCACCAGGAGCAGCAGGCGAAGTACGTGGCGGCGATGACGTCGGCGTTCGTCTTCGCGGTGGTCTGCTTCATGTTCCTGGACTACGACCGGGGCAAGGGCGGCTACCAGTACATCGATTCCGTGGTCTGGCTAGACTCGCACGTCAGCTCGTTCAAGCTCCACTACGCAGTAGGTGTGGACGGGCTCTCGCTGCCGCTGATCGCGCTGAACGCGTTCCTGACGCTGATCTCGGTGCTGATCTCGTTCAAGGTTGAGCTGCGGCCGAAGGAGTACTTCGCCTGGCTGATGATCCTGGAGACGAGCCTGATGGGCGTCTTCAGCTCGCTGGACTTCGTGCTCTTCTTCCTGTTCTGGGAAGTGGAGCTGATCCCGATGTACTTTCTGATCTCCATCTGGGGCAGCGGGAACCGCGTCTACTCGGCGTGGAAGTACGTGCTGTATACGTTCTTCGGGTCGGCGTTCATGATCGTCGGTATCCTGACGCTTGGCTTCACCGCCGGCACCTTCGACATCCGTGAGCTGTCGAACATCGGCGAGATCCACGGGGCGATCGTGCCGGCGTGGGTCATCTTCTCGCTGATCATCATCGCTTTCTTGATCAAGCTGCCGGTGGTGCCGTTCCACACCTGGCTGCCGGACGCGCACACCGACGCGCCGACGGCGGTGTCGGTGATCCTGGCCGGCGTGCTGTTAAAGATGGGCGGCTATGGCATCCTGCGGCTGGCGTTCAACATCATGCCGGACGTAGCGCACGACGCGCGGGACTACCTGGCGGTGCTGGCGGCGGTGAGCATCATCTACGGCGCGCTGATGACGCTGATGCAGCGCGATCTGAAACGGCTGATAGCCTACTCGTCTGTGAGCCACATGGGCTACGTGCTGCTCGGCGCGTCATCGATCGGGCTCGTCGGGTTCACCGGCGCGGCGACGCAGCTTGTGACGCACGGGCTGATCACCGGCATGCTGTTCGTGCTCGTCGGGATGGTCTACGACCGGGCGCACACGCGGGACATTGGCGAACTTTCGGGGCTGGCGCACCGGATGCCGTTTATCACGGTGATGATGCTGGTGGCGGGGCTGGCCTCGCTCGGGCTGCCGGCGCTGGCGGGCTTCGTTGCCGAGGTGATGATCTTCCTGGGCTCCTTCGATAGCCAGAAGATCCCGACGGTCGTGGCCGTTCTGGGCGTGGCGTTTGCCGCCGGCTACATCCTCTGGACTGTGCAGCGCGTGTTCTGGGGCGAGCCGAACCCGAAGTGGGCCGAACTGACTGACGCCACGCAGTGGTGGGAGCGCGGCCCGTTGCTGGCGATGGCGCTTTCCATCGTGGCGATCGGCGTGTACCCGGCCTGGGTGGTCGACCTGCTGCGTGACGGCGTGACCCCGATCGCCGGGAGGTTCGGCTGATGTCGGACGTTAACCGGCTGGGGCCAGAGCTGGCGCTGCTGATCGCGGCGGGGCTGATCGTCGTTGTCGATGCGCTGCTGCCGCTGCTGGGCCGCGAGGTCTGGGCGAAGCGGCGGATCTTCTCCGTGCTGCTGGCGCTGGCCGGCGTAGCGGGATCGTTCGCCTGGGCGGGAGCGTTGATCGCGGCGGAGGAGAAGGGCACCGCGTTCCACGACATGATCGTCGTTGACGACTTCTCGCTGTTCTTCAACTTCCTGTTTGCGGGCGTCGCCGGGATGATCGTGCTGGGCTCGATCGATTTCCTGGAGCGGAACCGCTTCCAGGCGGAGTACCTGGCGCTGGTGCTGACGGCGGCGGCCGGCATGATGCTGATGGCGGCCGGGCAGGACCTGATCATGATCTTCGTGGCGCTGGAGACACAGGCGCTGGCGTTCTACGTGCTGGTCGGCTTCCTGAAGGACAGCCGCTCTAGCGAGGCGGCGCTGAAGTACCTGCTGCTCGGCGCAATCAGCACGGCGCTGACGCTGTACGGCATGGCATACCTGTTCGGCATCTCCGGCCAGACGCAACTGAGCGGCATCGCCCAGTTCGTTTCGTCGGCGGATAACGGCTCGCGGTCGGCGCTGGTGCTGGCGGCGGCCTTCCTGGCGGCCGGTCTCGGCTTCAAGATGGCGGTGGTGCCGTTCCAGATGTGGGTGCCGGACGTCTACGAGGGCGCGCCAACGCCTGTCACAGCGTACCTTTCGGTGGCCAGCAAGGCGGCAGGCTTCGCCGTGGTGATGCGCGTATTCCTGGTGGCGCTGGGTCACGGGTTGATCTCAAGCGACTGGGCGAACATGTTCGCGGCGATCGCCGCGATCTCGATGACGCTGGGCAACGTGATGGCCCTCGTGCAGACGAACGTGAAGCGCATGCTGGGGTACAGCTCGATAGCGCAGGCGGGCACGTTCCTGATCGGCCTCGCCGCCGTCGCGGCGAAGGACCCGCAACTGGAGCTGGGGAGCGCCGCGGTGGTGTTCTTCCTGGGCACCTACGCCTTCACCAACCTGGGCGCGTTCATCGCTATCATCGCCATCTCCAACAAGATCGAGTCCGAGGAGATCGTGGACTTCACCGGACTGTACCGGCGCTCGCCGTACCTGGCGCTGGGGCTGGCGGCCTGCCTGATCTCCTTGACGGGGATTCCGCCGACGGCCGGGTTCATCGCCAAGGTCTACGTGTTCAACGCCGCGGTGCAGGCGAACCTGGTCTGGCTGGCGCTGATCGGCGTGATCAACAGCGTGATCTCGGCCTACTACTACCTGCGCGTGGTGATGAACATGTTCACCGGCGAACCTTCATCCGAGGCGACGTTCCAGCCGAGCATGTACCTCGGCGCCGCGATGGGGATCGCCGTGGTCGGTCTGTTCGCGATCGGCGTCTACCCGAACCCGCTGATCCAGGCTTCCGAGCACGCGGCCCGCATCTTCGCGTAAGATTCGGGGCGATGCACGAGACCTCCGACGACATCGAGAAGCTGCAGCGCCTCCTCGACGGGAGCTACGGACGCGCAGGCCCGCACCTGAGGTCCATCATCACGCCCGAACGGCGGCTCTCGGCGGAGCAAGTGTGCGCCGAGCTGCAGAAGATGACGCTGCTGGTGCTGGCGACGGTGAACTCGCGCTGCGAGCCGGTCGCCTCGCCCGTGGACGGCATCTTCTTCCGCGGCCTGTTCTGGTTTGGATCAGCGGAGAACTCGTTGCGCTTCAGACACATCCGGGCGCGCCCGCAGGTCAGCGCGACCCACACGCGTGGCGAGGAGCTGGTCGTCACAGTGCACGGAATCGCGCACGAGATCGACAAGTCGAAGGGCGACTGGGGAGAGTTGAAGGACTGCTACCGTGAGGTGTACGGGCCGCAATGGGACAGCTGGGACTACTGGAAGACGGCGCCGTACGCCTGGGTCGAGCCGCGGGCTATGTTCGCGGCGTCGTTCAGGGGCAGCGCTCAGCAGTAGACGGCGAGCACGCGGTCGCGGCCGGTGAGGTCAGGCCGTACTTCGATGCGCGCGCCCGGAAATGCGGCCGAGGCCAGCTCCCGCGCGGCGTCGCCCTGCCAGTCGCCGATCTCGCAGAAAAGAGCGCCGCCGGTGTCCAGGTAGCGGGGTGCTTCGGCGAGCAGCCGCCGGATGACGTCGAGGCCGTCGCGGCCGCCGTCGAGGGCGGTGCGCGGCTCATGCTCGCGGATTTCGGGTGGCATTGCTTTCCACTGTTCCGTCGTGACGTAGGGCGGGTTCGCGGCGATGACGTCGACTGGCCCGCCGAGGGGGGCAAGGATATCACCGAGCCGGAAATCGATACGGTCCGCTACGCCGTGACGCTGGGCGTTGCGCCTGGCGAGGTCGAGGGTGGCCGAGGAGACGTCGGTGGCGATGATGCGTGTGTTGGGGAGTTCGCGCGCGACGGGCACAGCGATGGTACCGGCGCCTACGCCGACGTCGGCTATGGTGATCTGGGCGTTGGCGTAGCGCTCACGGGCGAATGCCAGGACCAGCTCGACCAGTGTCTCGGTTTCGGGACGCGGGATGAGGGCGGCTGGCGAGACCTCGAAGTCCAGGCCAAAGAACTCGCGGTGGCCGGTGATGTAGGCGACGGGCTCCCGGGCCAGGCGGCGTTCAAGTAGCGCCTGGAACCCGGTGCGAGCGTCCGGGCTGATCGGCTCCTGCAGGCGCTCGTAGAGGTGCACGCGATCGATGCCGAGGACGCGCATCATCAGGAGCTCGGCTTCGAGAGCTGCCTCGTCGCTGCCGATCGCCTCAATCTGGAGTCTCGCCTCGTGCAGGGTGTCGTGAACGGTGGCCAGACGTGCGCCCCTATCTACGCGAGCTGCGCTTCGAGCTTCTCGGCCTGTTCGGCTTCCTGCAGGGCGTCGATCACGTCGTCCAGGTCGCCGTCCAGGAGCGAGGGCAGGCTGTGGCGCGTGTAGGAGATGCGGTGGTCAGTCATGCGGTCCTGGGGGAAGTTGTACGTGCGGATCTTCTCGGCGCGCTCGCCGCTACCTACCTGGGTGCGCCGCGCGGACTCGATCTCCTGGCGCTGCTCCCGCTGCTTGACGTCCAGGAGGCGGGCGCGGAGGACGGACATCGCCTTGGTCTTGTTCTTCAGCTGTGAGCGCTCGTCCTGGCAAACGGCGACGATGCCGGTGGGGGTGTGCGTAATACGGACGGCGGTGGCGTTCTTCTGGACGTTCTGTCCGCCGTGGCCGCCGGCGTTGAAGATATCGATGCGGAGGTCGTTGGGGTCAACGTGCACGTCCACCTCCTCGGCCTCCGGCAAGACGGCCACGGTGACGGTGGAGGTGTGGATGCGGCCCTGCGCCTCAGTTTCCGGGACGCGCTGGACGCGGTGGACGCCGCTTTCGTACTTGAGGCGGCTGTAGGCCCCCTGGCCACGCACCTCGAAGACGATCTCCTTGAACCCGCCGAGGTCGCTCTCGTGCGAGTCCATGACTTCAGCGTGCCAGCCCTGGCGCTCCGCGTAGCGGTTGTACATGCGGAAGAGGTCGCCGGCGAAGAGCGAGGCCTCCTCGCCGCCGGCGGCGGCGCGGATCTCGACGATGACGTCCTTGTCGTCGTACGGGCCTTTCGGGATGAGGGCGCGGCGCAGCTTCGCTTCGAGCTCCTCGATGCGGCGCTCGGCGGACTCGATCTCCTCGCGGGCGAGGGCGATCAGCTCGTCTTCGTCGGACTCTTCGACGATGGCGCGGGCCTGGCTAAGCGCTTCCTGGAGCTTGCGGTACTCCTCACCGATGCGGACGATCTCGCCGAGCTGGGAGTGCTCGCGGGCGAGCTTCTGCAGGCGCTCGTAGTCGTTGGCGACTTCCGGTTGCGCCATCTGCTCGCCGAGCTCCTGGTATCGTTGCTGGATTGAGGTAAGTCTGTCCCACATGTGTGTGTCCCGAACATGAACAGGCCCCCGGCTGGGGGCCCTGCATCAATTATAGCACCGGGGGTGTGGCGGCCGGTTTGATTGTGTCCGGGCGCTTGTATACGGCGTTTGATTGATCCGGCGCCGTTTTGCGTTTTTCTGGGGTTAGAAGCGGCCGGGCGGGCTGTCGAAGCCGCGGAAGCTGCGGATGCGCAGCTCGAAGCGGGGGGATTCGACGGGGGCCGGGGCCACCATGTGGTTGCGGAGCTCGGCGGCGATCTGTTCGAGTTCGTGGAGGGCGGGGTTTCGCCTGGCGCGCAGGCGGCCGAGGGTGAGTGCGATGTGGCAGCCGGTGACGATGGCGGCGCCGCTGACGAGGAAGGTGCTGATGCCGATGATTACGCTGTCCATGTGGTGTCTCCTGTGGTGTGAACTACCCTGCTCGTGGGGATATTGTCGGCTACGAGGGTTAACAGGCGGGTAATCATATCGCGGCGGCGGGTGAAGGGGCGGTGAATAGTTGGCGGCGGTTAAGGCGTGTGAGGTTGTCAGGTGTTAGGGCGGGCGTTTGGTTGTGTGTGGTTCTAACGTTGGGGGCGGGCGGGACGATCAACGGGTGGCCGGTGGACGGCGCGCGGCCCGGTGGGATGAGGTTAGGGGAATTGGGGCGCAGGTGTAAGGGGGAAGTGGCGCGGGGGTGTGGAGCTCCACTTTGCTGTTTGGTGAGGTGCTGTGCGGCCCACCCGCCCGCCCGGGATGTGGGTGGGCCGGGGGACACCCCCGGAGCCCCCGGCAGAGGGGGCGGCTGCCCCTCTGCACTCCCTGCTGGATGCCGGAGA
>DATKKM010000094.1:0-11981 GCA_035542855.1 Dehalococcoidia bacterium | reverse complement strand
CGACCGCCACGGCAACACCGACGGAGACGCCAACGCCAACGGCTACAGCGGCGCCCACCGAGACGCCGGCGCCAACCGCTACAGCGACGCCGACGGTTACACCAACGCCCACCGCTACAGCGACGCCCACCCACACACCTACGCCAACCGTTACAGCGACGCCGACGGTTACAGCGACGCCTACGCCTACCCGGACGCGCACGCCGACGCCAACAAGAACGCCCACGCGCACGCCGACGGCGACGCCCACTCCCAGACCGACCGCCAAGCCTACTCGCTCGCCGACGCCGACGGTTGCCGGGGCAACCTCTACGCCGCACCCGACCAAGACGCATAAGCCGTTCCGCTGGGGGGACCACGACTGCGACGGCCGGGTAAAACCGGTCGACGCGCTGCTTGCGCTCCTCTCGCTGATCGGGAAGGCGTGGCTGAAGACGGGATGCCCACACCTGGCGCAAGGCGTCAGCCTGGTGGGCGGTTCTCCTCACACATGGGGTGACGTGAACTGCAGCGGATCGATCGATGACGTGGATGTCGTTCTGCTGCTGAGGTTCAGCGCGAACCTGCCGTTGCCGTCCGGGGTCGGCTGCCCGGCGGTCGACTCACCGGTGCTGCTCGACTGAGCCGCGCGTGTGACCGTGTTTCGCTACAGCGATTCCGGGTGGGCGCCCGGTTCGTCCGCGGCGCCTGCGTCCATCTCGTCCAGGCGGTCATTCCGTTCCCAGAAGAGAACGATCGCGGCGAACACGATCAGCAGGAAGACGATCCCTCCCATGCTGAGCGCCATCAGCCACGGATTGACGCCTGTCTCCTGCAGTTCGCCGACACGGGTGGTGTGCTCGGCGTAGGCCGGCAAGGCGGCGCCCAGCGACAGCAGGGCTGCGCCGCCGGCGGCTCCGAGCAGGCGAATAGCTGCGCGCATTCTCATCGCCAGTTGATCAGGTAGAGGACTGGATAGAAGAACACCCACACCACGTCCACGAAGTGCCAGTACTTGATCACACCCTCGACTCCCCAGTGGCTTTCGGCGGAGAAGTGGCCGCGCTTGCCCAGGTAGTACACGAGCCCCAGCATGCCGATGCCGCTGATCACATGTGACGCGTGGATTCCCGTCATGGTGAAAAACGCCGTGCCGTAAGGGTCCTTCGGGCCGAACTCCGCCGTCGACCACTCGATCGCTACGCCGCCGACGAACACCAGGCCCAGCAGTATCGTCCAGCGGATGAACCGCAGGAACGTGGCCCTGTCGCCGCGCGCGATCGCCGCCTCAGCGTTGTAGGCGGTGAAGCTGCTGAGGAGGAGGATCGACGTGATCGCCAGCCCAAGCACCTGGTTTACATCTGAGGGCGTCGTAGCGCCGGCCAGGTAGAAGCGGCTGGAGGCGAGTCCGCAGAACAGGAACGATTCCGACAGGAAGAACAGCCAGAGGCCGAGCTGGTTGATTGAGGCGCGGCGCGTGGCGTGCTGGTCTGCGTGAGCTGCGGTCGTGGCGACTGTCATCACGCACTCTCCTCTTCGCCACGCCAGGCCCGGGCGACGTGCATGAAGTACCAGAGTATGAGCCCTGCCTTGTACACCGCGATCCCGATGAGGATCGGCAGGTTTGGGCCAACTTCAATGGCGATCAGGTACTCCACCGCGGTGAGGACGGCCAGCACCAGGAAGACGAACCGTCCCCTGCGGACCGCGCTGCTGCCGTGCTTGACGCCGGGTTCGCTGCTCATATGCTTTCCTCCGCGGAGGCGCCGGCGGGCGCGAAGGCGCCGTGCCGGGGCGCGTTTGGCACTCCGTAGTCGTATGGGTTGCCGGTCACGATCGGCGGCGTCGGGAAGTTCTCCTCGGGCGGCGGCGATGATGTCTGCCACTCCAGGGTGCGGGCGCGCCACGGGTCTGTCTCTGCCACCGGGCCGCGGATCAGCATCCAGACCATGTTGCCCAGGAAGAACAGGAAGCTGGCCCCCAGCACGAAGCCCGCCACGCTGGTCACCTGGTTGACTGTCTCAAGGTTGGGAGTGTAAGTGGCGATGCGCCGGTTCATGCCATGCAGCCCCAGCCAGAACATTGGCAAGAAGGTGGCGTTGAAGCCGATGAACATGAAGGCGAAGTGCAACCGGCCCAGCGTCTCGTTGTACATGCGGCCGGTCATCTTTGGCAGCCAGTAGTAGATGGCCGCGAAGAGCGCGAAGATCTCACCGCCGATAATCGTGTAGTGGAAGTGCGCCACCACGAAGTACGTGTCGGAAAGGTCGATGTCCGTCGGCACGTCGGCAAGGAAGATGCCGGTGATCCCCCCGATCATGAAGTTGAAGACTACGCCCAGGGCGAACAGCATCGGCACGCGTAGCCAGAGCCGGGCCATCCACAGCGTGCCCAGCGCCGAGAGGAAGACCAGCCCCGTGGGCACCGAGATGATCTCCGTGGACACCAGGAAAGGGCCCAGCAGGTTCTTATTCACACCCGCGACGAACATGTGGTGTACCCAGACGAACCCGCTGATCGCAACGATGCCCAGGAAGCCAGTCACGGCCCAGCGATACGCAAATAGCGGCTTGCGAGAGAAGTGCGCGATGATCTCCAGAGTCAGGCCCATCCCCGGCAGCACGAAGATGTATACGGCTGGATGCGAGTAGAACCAGAAGACGTGCTGGTAGAGTAGCGGAGCCCCGCCATCGGCCGTGTTGAAGAACGACGTGTTCGCGATGCGATCCAGCAGGATCATCAGCATCGCCACCGCGAACAGCTGGGTGAACGTGAGGGCGATCATCGCCGCGGCGACGACCGACCAGACGAATACCGGGATGCGGCTCCACGTCATCCCCGGCGCGCGCATGTGTACGACCGTGACCAGGAAGTTCAGCGCACCGAGAATCGACGATAAGCCAAAGGTGATGATTGCCAGGCAGAAGAATACCTGCCCGTGCGCGTTTGTCACGCTGAGAGGCGGGTACGTGGTCCAGCCGGAGTCCCAGCCCCCGAACGCCTGCGACGCCAGCAGCAGCACCGCCACCGGCGGCACGAGCCAGTAGCTGAGGGCGTTCACGCGGGGAAACGCCATGTCGTCGGTGCCGATCATGATCGGCAGGAAGTAGTTGCCGAAGCCGCCCATGATGGATGCGACGGCCACCGCGATCATGATGATCCCGTGCATGCTCATCACGCGGTTGTACTGGTCGTTATTCAGGACGGCGCCGTCCGCCGACGTCAGGTGGAGGCGCATAACCATGGCCAGCAGGCCGGAGAAGAGGAAGAGGAAGATGAAGGTGGCCAGGTACTGGATGCCGATCACCTTGTGGTCCGTGGTGAAGGCAAAGTAGCGGCGCCATCCGTGGACGCCACCCCCCGGCTTCATCCCTACCCACTCCGGGCTCCAGCGCTCCAGCACCCCGATCCCGAACAGCCAGCCGACAAGCGCGAACACGTATCCTACGGTGAAGTTCATCTCCAGCGACCATGCGCCATCGCCGGCGATGTGCCTGCCGATGGCGACGATACCGATGCCCAGGATGAACCCCACCGCGGCGCCCTCTAGCCCCAGCAACACGGGGCGCGCCGCTGTCCACGGCGATTCGACACGCACGCCCGGCGCCTGCGGCGCGAAGCGGCGATACTGCGCCACGTATTCCGTCTCCCTGAACGCTGTGTAAGCGAAGTAACCGAGCCCGATGAAGACGGCGACGAGGACAGCCGCGATGACAACTCCGATGATCATTGGACCACCAATTCTCCGGTCATTTGTGTGGGGTGCACGTCGCAGCGGTAGAAGTAAGTGCCGGGCGCCGGCGCATCAAACACTATGTGCTGCACCACCGGCCCGCTGGCAATCTCGCTCGCAGCGATGGGCGCCTCGCCGCTGGTGGCTGCGGCCCTGTCCGTGTAGAGCGCCCAGTTGTGCGGCGTGCCGGCGTCCTGGTTATCGAACGTTACATCCACCTGCCGCCCGCTTTCCACGGTGAGCTGGTCGAGGTCGAACTTGATGTTTTTGCCGACGATCGTCACTTCCTGCGCGCCGGCGCCTGGGGTCGCCGTGGGGGCCGGCGTCGGTTTCGATTGCTGTTCCTTGATCCAGGCGTCGAACTCGTCCTGTGACACTACCGTGAGAGACGCCGTCATGCGGGAGTGGTCCAGGCCGCATAGCTCCGCACATTGGACGCGCGTCAGCTCGTCGTCTTTGTAGGAGGTGATCCTGGTGGGCTTCAGCTCGAAGTGCGTGGTGCGGCCCGGCACGGCATCGATCTTCATCAGGAACGCCGGTATCCAGAACGAATGGATGACGTCCGAGCTCGTGACCTCGAACTTGATGTTGCGGTCGACCGGCAGTACCAGCTCGCCGACGGTGTCGACGTTCTGCTGGGGGTAGTTGAAGAGCCAGGCCCACTGCACGCCCTGCACGTTGACCACGAGGTCCGCCGGCTTGTCCTGGAAGAAGATCTGGTTCACGCCAATCAGGCCTGGATAGATCATGAGGACAAGCGTGAGGCCGCTTGTTACCGCCAGCCAGGATACGGGCGCCATGCCGCGTCCGCGTATGGGTGGGCCGTCCTCCTCCGGAAACTTGAACGTCCCGCGCCGGGTGATGACGACGATCAGCGTGGCGATGACGAATGTGAAGACGGGCACCGCCATGTAAATCAGCGCCCGGAACGCGTGGTCAATGTCGTCACCCTTGTCCGCCGCCGGCGCCGGGTAGAGCCGGACGGAGGCGGCCAGGAACTCCCCGGCGGCCGTCAACACGGCCCAGAGGATGACAAGTGCTACGATGTCGCGCTTCATCTGTTGCCGATTGTTCCTTTTATCACTAATGAAGATGGCAGGCGCGGTGCGGCATCACAAGGTGAATTCGCACCAATTCCGTCCGTCACAGGAGGCGCAGCCTGACCGCTTGCACCACCGCCTCCAGCCGGCTGCGGGCGCCTAGCCTGGCCATGGCGCGTGTGATGTGGTTGCGCACCGTGATTGGGCTCAACCCCAACGACCTTGCGATGTGCGGCACGCTGTACCCGCTGCCCAGCAGGTGGATCACCTGCCGCTCCCGCCGCGATAGGGATGGTGCGCTCTGCCCGGGCGCACCCTTGCCTTCTGGCTCGTGTACTGCCGCCAGCAAGGTGGCCACATTGCGCTGGTCAGTCACGTCGCGCAGCAGGTGCAGTACCAGGGGCGCACCCGGTTCGTGATTGGGCGCTACCAGCGTGGTCAGGTTCAACGTCGCGTCTTGATCGCCGGTCGCGAGACGTATGTCGAAGTTGGGGGTTGGCCGGCGTCGTCTGGCGTTGGCCATTGCGGTGCAGTGCGGCCGGCAGGGGGAGCGGGAACCGTTACTCCCGAGCACCTCGTAACACGGCCGCCCGATCACCGCCTCCGCTCGCAGGCCCGTTAGGCGCTCCGCCGGCGCGGACCATTCCAGTATGCGTTGCTCGGAATCCACGGCGAACAGCCCGTCGGCCGTGATCAAGTTGGGCGCGAAGGAGGCGCCAGGGGCGGTGGCCGGATTCGACTTTCGCACACCCGAACGATAGCCAACCCGCTCCATTCGTAGCTCGGCCAGATGGCCCGTTCTTAGAGGGCCAAAAGACTTGTTTTGGGCCGTATGTCAGAGCGGCGCCTACTCTTCCGCGGCGCCCTCAGCCACGACGTACACGTCGATGTCCTTGGCCGCCCGCACCATCGCGTCGGCGGTCGAGCCAGAGAGGCGCGAGAGCAGCCCCTTCTCCGACTTGCCGATGACAATGCTCCCGGCGTTGCGTTCGCGGGCGACCTGCAGGACGGCCTTCGGGACGTTGCCCCCGCGCACCCGCTGTATGATCGCGCCCAGGTCTTCGGCGTATTGCAGGTTCTCCGCCAGCTGGCGCCGCTTCTCCGGCGGCGCATCCGCCCAGCCGTTCGTCTCCACGAAGACGGCGATCAGGTCGGCCCCGAAACGGTTCGCCATCCGCCAGGCGCGGCGGATCACGCGCGGCGCACCCTCGCTCTCGCTCACGCCGACGACGACGGCCTCGGCGGCGGGCCACGTAGCCTGGATCTGGTGCTCACGCATGTACTCTTCGAGGTCTTGCTCCACCGTCGTCGCAACCTTGCGCAGGGCCAGCTCGCGGAGGGCGTTGAGGTTGCCCTCACGGAAGAAGCTGTGCAGCGCCTGCTGGGCGCGCTCCGGCGGGTAGACGTTGCCGTGGCGCAGGCGTGACCGCAGCGCCTGTGGCGACATGTCCACCACCTCGATCTCGTCCGCGCTGTCAATGACGGAGTCGGGGATGCGCTCTCGCACCGGGATACCGGTGACCGTCTGCACCACGTCGGCCAGGCTGTCCAGGTGCTGGATGTTCACCGTGCTGATCACGGTGATGCCGTGGGACATGATCTCGTGGACGTCCTGCCAGCGCTTCTCGTGCTTGGAGCCGGGGGCGTTGGTGTGCGCCAGCTCGTCGACGAGCGCCACCTGCGGCCTGCGGGCGATGATGGCGTCCGTGTCCATCTCTTCGAGAAGGACGCCGCGGTACTCCACCTTCTTGCGCGGGATGGTCTCCAGGTCCCCCAGCGCCTGCACCGTCATCGGCCGGTTGTACGTCTCCACGTAGCCAATGACTACGTCCGTGCCGCGCTCCTTGCGCCGGCGGCCTTCGCCGAGCATGGCGAATGTCTTGCCGACGCCGGGCGCCATGCCCAGGTAGATGCGCAGGCGGCCGCGGGCGCCGGCCCCGGCCTGGAGCCGCACCTTCTCCAGCATCTGCTCGGCCGTGGGCCGCTTGTCTTCTGGGGGTTCGTTCATGGAGCTGGGTATTGCTCGTCCAGGGCCATGTTCAGTTCGAGCACGTTGACTCGTTCCTGGCCGAGCAACCCAAGTGTACGCCCTTCCGTGTGGTCGTCTATGAACTCCAGCATCGCGTCCAGGGAGACGCCGCGCGCCTCGGCCACCCGCTGTGCCTGGAAGTAGGCGTTGTCGGGCGAGATGTCCGGGTCCAGACCGCTGGCCGAAGCCGTCACCGCTTCCGCGGGGACATCGGCGTCGTCGGACAGGCTGTTCGCCTCGCGCAGCCCGGATGCGCGCTCCGTCACCGCGTCGCGCAGCTTCTGGCTGGTGGGGCCCAGGTTGGAGCCGCTGGAGGCTGTGCCATCGTAGCCGTCGGCGCCGGCAGCGGACGGGCGTGGCCAGAAGTACTTTGGGTCGGTGAAGTTCTGCGCGATCAGCTTCGAGCCGATCGTGTTGCCGGAGCTGTCTGTGATCAGGCTGCCGTCCGCCTTGCCGGGGAAGACCACCTGCGCGATGCCGGTCACCGCCAGCGGGTAGCCGAGCCCCAGGATCAGCGAGAGCGCGAGCACCATCACGATCGATGGGCGGAGTTCCTTCAGTATGCCGGTCATGTGATTACTCCTACGCCAGTCCGATGTTGGAGACGAGCAGGTCGATCGCCTTGATGCCGATGAACGGGATGATGATGCCGCCGAGGCCGTAGATCAGGAGGTTGCGGGCCAGGAGGTCGGCGGCGGGTGCGGCGCGGTAGGCCACGCCCCGCAGTGCCAGGGGAATCAGCGCGATGATGATCAGCGCGTTGAAGATGACAGCGGACAGGATCGCGCTCTGCGGCGTGTCCAGCTTCATGATGTTGATCTTGTCCAGCTCCGGGTACGTGGCCACGAACGCCGCCGGGATGATGGCGAAGTACTTGGCCACGTCGTTGGCGATCGAGAACGTGGTGATCGCCCCGCGCGTGATCAAGAGCTGCTTCCCGATGCGCACCACCTCGATCAGCTTCGTCGGGTTGGAGTCGAGGTCGACCATGTTGGCCGCTTCCTTGGCGGCCGCCGTGCCCGAGTTCATCGCCAGGCCGACGTCCGCCTGGGCCAGCGCCGGCGCGTCGTTCGTGCCGTCGCCGCTCATGGCGACCAGGTGGCCCTCCGCCTGAAGCTCGCGGATCTTGGCGATCTTGTCCTCAGGCTTGGCCTCCGCCAGGAAGTCGTCGACGCCGGCCTCCGCCGCGATCGTCGCGGCGGTGAGCTTGTTGTCGCCGGTGACCATGATCGTGCGGATGCCCATGCGCCGCAGCTCGTCGAAGCGCTCGTGCATGCCGGGCTTCACCGTGTCCTTCAGGTAGATGATGCCGACGATGCGCCCGTTCTCCGTGAGAGCGAGCGGCGTCCCGCCCTCGCTGGCGATTCGGTCAGACTCGCCGCGCAGGTCGGCGGGCATCTGCCCGCCCGTTGACGCCACGATCGCGTCGACGGCGCCCTTCATCCATGACGAGCCGTTGCGCCGGACGCCGCTCATGCGCGTCTCGGCGGAGAAGGGCACCAACTCGGCGTCGTCGGGCAGGCCGTCGCCGCCCTCTTTGACCGTCACGCCCAGTTGGTTTACCAGCCCGACGATGCTCTTGCCCTCCGGCGTCTCATCGCCGAGAGAGGAGAGAAGAGCGACCCGCAGGGCGTCCTCGCGGCTGGCGCCGGCGACGGGCAGGATTTCCGCCGCCAGCCGGTTGCCGAATGTGATCGTGCCCGTCTTGTCCAGCAGCAGGACGTCGACGTCGCCGGACGTCTCTACGGCGCGGCCGGACATCGCCAGCACGTTGAAGCGGGTGACGCGGTCCATGCCCGCGATGCCGATTGCTGATAGCAGCGCGCCGATCGTCGTCGGCAGCAGGCAGACTAGCAGCGCGACCAGCACAATCGTGGTGACCGGATCGCCGGCGTAGACCGCGAACGGCTGCAGCGTGACGACGACCATCAGGAAGATGATCGAGAGGCCGGCGAGGAGGATCGTCAGCGCGATCTCGTTCGGCGTCTTCTGGCGGGACGCGCCTTCCACCAGCGCGATCATGCGGTCCAGGAACGTCTCGCCCGGATCGGCCGTGATTTGCACCTTCAACCAGTCAGACACGACTTGCGTGCCGCCGGTCACACCACTGCGGATGTCGGTTCCCGGCTCCTTGAGGACCGGCGCCGATTCGCCTGTGATGGCGGCCTCGTTGACGTAAGCCACGCCCTCGATCACCTCGCCATCGCCGGGCACGATCTCGTTCTCGCGGATGAGGACGATGTCGCCCTTGCGCAGGGAGCTGGAAGAGACCGTCTCCTCGGTTTCGTTGCGCAGGCGGGTGGCAGGCGTGTCTTTCTTCGTCGCGCGCAGGGTGTCGGCCTGCGCCTTGCCGCGGG
The DNA here is from genome assembly GCA_035542855.1 of Dehalococcoidia bacterium. GTDB lineage: Bacteria > Chloroflexota > Dehalococcoidia > SM23-28-2 > RBG-16-64-32 > DATKKM01. The sequence goes on along the minus strand of DATKKM010000094.1, from coordinate 2,843 downwards.
CCTCAGCGATAGCCTCCGCGAAATTGGCAAAGAGGACGGTGAACCAGAGCCAGACCGTGATCTGCAGGTCGAACTTGATGTTGTCGCCGCGGAAGAGGTCACGGAAGAACCAGAACGTGGTCAGCAGGCTGCCTGCCTCCACCACGAACATGACGGGGTTGCGTGCCATCTGGCGGGGGTCCAGCTTCGGAAGCGCCGCCAGGACGGCCGATCGGACAAGCGGCCAGGTCCAGACGCTCTTGCCGGCGCGGCGGGCCGTCGCCAGGTCCTTCATCTCGTCGGTCTCCGGCGTCCGTTGCGTCGGCGGCTCCAGGCCGCGGGCGGGCGCCGCGTCGCGCTCCGGCACGCTGCGGGTCGGCTGGGATGGTGTCTTGTCGCTCATCTCATCGTCCTCTAGAAGGTGCGCCCGGCGTTGCCCATGAAGTGCTCGACTATCGGGCCGAGCGCGAGGGCCGGGAAGAAGGTCAGCAAACCGACGATCACTACTGTCCCAGCCAGCAGCACCACCCAGAGCACGCCGGTGGTGGGGAACGTGCCCAGGCTGGCGGGCACCGGTTGCTTGCGGGCCAGCGCGCCCGCCACTGCCAGGGCCGGGATCAGGATCAGGAAACGGCCGATCAGTTCGGCGAAGCCCTGGGCGCTGTTGTAGAAGCCCGTGTTTACGCCGATGCCCGCAAACGCCGAGCCGTTGTTGGCAGTTGCCGACGTGAAGGCGTAGAGCATCTCGCTGAAGCCGTGAGGCCCGCCGTTGTTGAGGGTGGCGGTCCCCCAGACGGTGACGGCTGCCACACCGGTGAAGGCGAGAACGGCGGCGGGGAAGATGAGAATCGCCAGCGCCACCATCTTCACCTCGTAGGCCTGCACCTTCTTGCCGATGTACTCCGGCGTCCGGCCCACCATGAGGCCGGCCAGGAAGACGGCCAGCATCGCGAAGAGAAGCATCACGGCCATTCCGGAGCCGACACCGCCGAAGACGACTTCGCCCAGGTGCATGTCCGCCAGCGGGATCATCCCGCCCAGTGCGTTGAAGCTATCGTGCATGGAGTTGACGGCGCCGCAGGAGGTCACCGTCGTGGTCACCGCCCAGAGCGCCGAGAGCGATACGCCGAAGCGCACCTCCTTGCCCTCCAGGTTGCCGGCGGCCTGGCTGATGTGAAGGCCGCTCAACGCCGGGTTGTCGCGCGCCTCCGCCCAGTAGCAGATGAGGACGCCGGCGAAGAAGAGCAGGCTCATCGCCGCGAAGATCGTCCAGCCCTGCCGCTGGTTGCCTACCCAGCGCCCGAAGGTGTACGTCAGCGCGCCGGGGATGCAGAGGATCAGGAACATCTCAAGCAGGTTGGAGAGCGGCGTCGGGTTCTCGAAGGGGTGTGCGGAGTTCGCGTTCAGGAAGCCGCCGCCGTTCGTGCCCAGCTCCTTGATCGCCTCCTGCGAGGCGATTGGGCCGCGGGCGATCGCCTGGGCGATGCCCTCCAGGCCGGTGGCGTGCGCGTTGCCGCTCAGCGTCTGCGGGACGCCCTGCCAGACCAGCACCAGCGCCGAGACGAGCGAGATGGGCAGCAGGACGTAGAAAATGGAGCGGACCAGGTCCACCCAGAAGTTGCCCACTGTGTCAGCGCGCCGCCGCGCGATGCCGCGGATCAGCGCCAGCACCACGCAGGTGCCCACGGCGGCCGATGTGAAGTTGTGCACGGCCAGCGCCACCATCTGGCTGAAGTAGCTCATCGTGCTCTCGCCGGAGTAGGCCTGCCAGTTGGTGTTGGTGGTGAAGCTGGAGGCCGTCCCAAAGGCCAGGTCAGGCTTCACGGCCGGGAAGTCCTCCGGGTTGAACGGCAGGCTGCCCTGGCCGCGCATGATCCAGTAAGAGAGCACCAGGCCGGCCAGGCTGAAGATCAGCAGGGAGATGGCGTACGCGAGCCAGCCCTGCTCCTTCGTCTCGTCGATTCCCGATATCCTGTACAGGCCGCGCTCCACGGGCCGCAGGACCGGCGAAAGCCACGTGCGCTCCCCGCTGAACACCTTGTACATGTAGAGCCCCAGCGGCTTGGCGGCGGCCAGGACCAGGCCAAACAGAATGAGTACCTGCACCCAGCCGTTGACGGTCATCGCGTCACGTCCGTGTCTTCGCGGCGGGTGAAGGTGAACGTCGCCTGGCCGTCCTCCGCCGTGACCTCCGCCCGCAGCCCGTGGCGCGAGAGGAGCGTCGCAAAGCCGGCGAGGCTGGAGGCTTGCAGGCCCATGACCGGCACGGTCGCCGTGAAGCTTGAGGCTACGTCCGGCGGAGCAGAGCGCAACATGGGGGCGGCGGCGATCAGCGCCGCTGGCAGGTCAGAGAGGTGCTGGGAAATGGTCATCGATTCGGGGTTCATGTCGCGGAGGGTCCTTGTCTTGCGCGCGGCCATCATCAGAACTTCTCCGGCCAGATCAGGACGTAGATGAGATAGACGGCGCCGAGTGCCGATACGACGCCGCCAAGGATGTACTCGAACGTCATGAGAAGCCCCCCAGCTTCGCGCAGGCCACCGCGAAGGCGATGGCGAAGGCGAAGAACAGGAACGGCGCCCCAACCCAGAGAATCTCTTCCATGCTTTCCTCCCTAATGCGTGAATCCTAGCCAGATTGCTTGCAGGTCCGCAGTCCCAAAGGGCACCCATCCGCAGTGCCGAACGGCCCCCGTGCGCCCTCACGGCTCATTCAGCGGCGTCTTTGCTGAAGCGGAGGACCAGCGTACGGCCCCGCATCTGGCAGTCCAGCCGGACGCCCGCTTGCTCCGCGGCCTCCTCGCTCAAAGCGATCAACTCGCTGTCGTGCTCGCCGCTGGCGATCGAGACGCTGACCGAAGTCAT